>VFYY01000012.1 GCA_016871375.1 Acidimicrobiia bacterium | reverse complement strand
CGTGGGGCGGCTGGCAGGCGCGCGGCGCATTCTCCGTCCAGAAGGAGGAAGCCCGCTATCTTGCGGCGGCGCGGTTCGCGGCCGCGCTGCCGGAGAACGCGGTCATCCTGGCGAACCAGCACAGCGGCAGCCTGCGTTATTACGCGCACCGTGACACGCTGCGCATCGAGTGGCTGGCGCCGGACGTCTACGCGGAAGCGCTGAGCTTTCTGCGGGCGAAGGGCCGCCCGGTGTTCGCGGTGCTGGACGAGGCGGAACGCGAGCCGTTCAAGGCGCGCTACCGCGACGTGGCCGACATCTCGTGGCTCGACAGGCCACCGGCGCTGACGGCGGCGGGCGGCGTGTATTTCTACGAGGTGCCCTTTATAATCGAGTAGCCTCTAAGCAACTGACACGCAATGGGTTCCTACGACCTTTCAGCACGGTCGCGCCGCCTGCTGGCGACGCTCGTTCGCGAGTACGTGGAGACCGGCGAGCCCGTGCCGTCGCAGGTGCTCGCGCGCCGCAGCGGCCTGGGTGTGTCGTCGGCGACCATCCGCAACGTCCTCGCCCAGCTCGAGGACCAGGGCTACGTTCACCAGCCGCACACCTCGGCGGGCCGCGTGCCGACCGACCGCGGCTATCGCGTGTTCGTGGACGCGCTGCTCGAAGGACGCAAGCGCGCCCGTCCACCGCTGACCGTTGAAACCCAGCTCCGCCGCCAGGTCGAGCGCTCGCCGTTTGTCAGCGACCTCCTGGCCAGCGCATCGCACCTCGTCTCCCGCGCGGCCCGCCAGGTGAGCTTCGCGCTCGTCGTCAGCCACGGCGCCGTCCTGCAGCGCATCGAGTTCGTGGCGCTCGGCGGCTCCCGCGTGCTCGTCGTGGTGATGTCGCGGGGCAACCAGCTGACGCAGAAAGCCGTCGATGCCGGCGAGATCGTGCGCTCCGACGAGCTGGTGCAGGCCGCCAACTACCTCAACACCGAGTTTGCGGGCCTGCCGCTGCACCAGGTGCGCGACGCCGTCGCCGCGCGGCTGCAGCAGGAGCGGACGCTGTACGATCAACTTCTGACACGTGCGCTGCGCCTGGCGCAATCCACGCTGGAGCCGCTGCCGACCAACTCGACGCTGCACGTCGAAGGCGCCGCGTCGCTGCTGGCGGAGGCCGCGCAGCCGGCGATCTCGGTGGCAACGCTTCGCGCGCTGCTCGAGATGATGGAAGAAAAAGAACGCATGGTCTACCTGCTGGACCAGTACATCGACGGCCCGGGCCTGACGGTCGTCATCGGCGCCGAGCACGCGGCGCCCGACCTGCGCCCGTTCAGCCTGATTGCCTCCACGGCGACCGACGGCGACACGATCCGGACGGTCGGCGTGATTGGACCGCTGCGCATGCACTACTCGCGCGCCATCGCGCTGGTGGACGGCACGACCGAGGCCGTCTCGCGCGTGCTCCGGGACGCGAATTAAGAATTCTCCATGGCCGATCAGTTCGACGACAACGACACGCAGGAGACCCCTGCCGCGACGCAGTCCCCCGACGCGCAAGGCGCCACCGCCGCGCTCGAGGCGTTGCGCCGCGAGAAGGACGCGCTGCAGGACCGGCTGCTGCGGACCGCGGCCGAGTTCGACAACTACCGCAAGCGGATCGACCGCGAGCGCCGCGATCAGGCCGACGCCGCCGTCGCCGACGCGCTCGAAGATCTCCTGCCCCTCATGGACAACCTCGATCGCGCGCTGCAGGCGCCCGCCGGCGAGGACGTGGACGCGCACCGCAAGGGCGTGGAGCTCATTCACAAGCAGACGACCGACCTGCTGCGCAAGCGCGGCGTGAAGCCGATCGAGACGGTCGGCGCCGACTTCGACCCCAACGTTCACCAGGCCGTCGTCCAGGAAGTCAGCCGCGACCACCGCGACGGCGAGGTGATGGAAGAACTGCGCCGCGGCTACATGCTCGGCGACCGCCTGCTGCGTCCGGCGATGGTGAAAGTTGCCCGGCGTGAGTAAGCGCGACTACTACGAGGTCCTGGGCGTCCCGCGCAACGCCGGCGAACAGGACATCAAGAGCGCGTACCGCAAGCTGGCGCTCAAGTTCCATCCCGACCGCAACCCCGGAAGCAAGGAGGCCGAGGACAAGTTCAAGGAGGCGGCGGAGGCGTACTCCGTGCTCGCCGACTCCGACAAGCGGCACATGTACGACCGCTTCGGCCACGCCGGCCTGGGCGGCGCCGCGACCGGCGGCTTCGATCCGACGGTCTTCACCGGCTTCGAGGACATCCTCGGCGGCCTCGGCGACATCTTCGGCTTCGGCGACGTGCTCGGCGCGGCGGGCGCCCGCCGCCGCGGCGGCCCCGCGCGCGGCGCGGACCTGCGCTACGACCTCGAGATCTCGTTCGAGGAGTCGGCGAAGGGCTCCGAGACGGCGATCCAGATCCCGCGGCAGGAGACGTGCGAGGCCTGCCACGGCAGCGGCTCGGCGCCCGGGTCGAAGCCGACCACGTGCCCGCAGTGCCAGGGACGCGGGCAGCTCCGGTATCAGCAGGGGTTCTTCACGGTGGCGCGGACCTGCGGCCATTGCCGCGGAACCGGCCAGCTCATCACGAAGCCCTGCCAGACGTGCCGCGGCGCGGGCCGCGTCCAGAAGGAAAAGAAGCTGACGGTCCGCATCCCGGCCGGCATCGCGACCGGACAGCGGATGCGGCTCTCCGGCGAAGGCGAATCCGGGTCGGGCGGCGGACCGCCGGGCGACCTCTACGTGGTCATCCACGTCCAGGAGCACAAGTTCTTCCAGCGCGACGGCAACGACCTCTACGCCGAGATTCCGGTGAACTTCACCACGCTCGCGCTCGGCGGCACGATTGCCATCCCGACGCTGGACGGCGAGGAGCCGTTCGCGGTGCCGGAAAGCACGGAGACGGGCACGACGTTCCGCCTGCGCGGCCGCGGCATGCCCGACGTCTCCGGCCGCGGCCACGGCGATCTCAACATCACGGTCAAGGTGGTCACGCCGAAGAAGCTGACGAAGGAGCAGAAGAAGCTGCTCGAGCAGCTCGCCTCGTCGCTGCCCAAGGAGAAGTTCGAGCCGACCGAGGCCGCGCAGGACGACAAGGGGATTTTCGGGCGGGTCAAAGACATCTTCGGCTAGGTCGTAGGTCGTAGGTGGTAGGTGGTAGGTCGTAGGTGGTAGGTCGCAGGTGGTAGCCAAGACTCCGCGTCCTTCACCCGCTCTCGAGGCTTCTCGTCTTTCCGATCTCGTTCTCGCGGCACTTCTCGATTACGACGTTGCGGCGGTGGACGAAGACGCCGGGCGCGTCTATTTCCACGCGGCGGCCGACCGCGACGCGGCGCTGGCGGCGCTCCCCTCTCAGTTTCCCGAGCTGACCTTCACGGCGCTCGACGTCCCCGACGAGGACTGGGCCGCGCGGTCGCAGGCCAGCCTGCGCGCCGTCCAGGTCGGCCACATCATCGTCGCCCCGCCGTGGGAGACGGGCCGACTAAAGTCGGCCCCTACGGATCGGGACCCGAGCCGAACAAAGTCGGCCCCTACGGATCGGGACCCGGGCCGAACAAAGTCGGCCCCTAGAGTAGGGGCCGACTTTAGTCGGCCCATCACCATCATCATCCAGCCCTCGATGGGCTTCGGCACCGGGCATCATGCGACCACGCGCCTGTGCCTGGCCGCGCTGCAGGCGCTCGACCTGCGCGGCACGCGAGTGCTCGACGTCGGCACCGGCTCCGGCGTCCTTGCCATCGCCGCCAGCCGCCTCGGGGCGGCAGCCGTCGTCGCCATAGACGACGACCCGGATGCGATCGAATCCGCGACGGAGAACGTCCGGCTCAACGAGGGCGTGCACGTGCGGCTCCAGACGGTCGATCTGCGCGCGGCGAATCTCGGCCGGTTCGACGTCGTCATCGCGAACCTGACGGGCGGACTGCTCGTGCAGACTGCCGCCGCGCTGCAGGCGGTCACTGCGCCGGACGGCACGCTCGTGCTGAGCGGCTTCATGACGCACGAGGAGCGCGATGTGCTCGCCGCGTACGACGGCTTCGAGGTCCGCAGCCGGACTGCCGAAGACGAGTGGCTCTGCGTCACGGCGACGAGTACCGCGGACATCGTGCGCAAACGGGCCGGTTCTGGCCCAGGTCCACGGCCCCCCCGATCTCGATTGAACTGAGACCGACTGCGTCGCGCCTCGTCGCCGGCGGCGGGCTGGGCATCGTCGGCATCATCCGGAACGTCTCCGACGGTCCCCTCTATCTGCGGGAATCAGACTTGTCGCTGTCGCTGCCGCTGGAGCTCGAGGGCCAGCGCGGGGAGATGTTCAGTTACGAGGCGTTTTTCCCGACCGAGCACACGGAGAGCAAGAACAACAGCCGCCGCGACAACGTCATCGTGATTGGACCCGGCCAGACATACACCACCCTCTGGACGCCCGGGACGCAGACAAACGTCGGCCCTCTGGGACAGGCGTGGTCCCAGCTGCAGTTCGTGTTCTTCTGGCCGGGCGACTACGAGGTCGTCGCCGCGGCCAAGTACTGGACCACCGCGACGCGAGAAGAGCAGACGGGCGCGTATCAGCTGGACGCCAACGTCTACGGCACCAGCATGCACACGGCCACGATGCCCATTGCCGTGCCCGTGCCGGTCCTGCTGCTCGGCGCCGCGATCGGCGGACTCCTGGCCTACGCGATCCGGGAGATACGGCGGTGGTCGGGCCGCACACATCCGGCTCGTTCCACGCTGGCAGCCATCGGCGGCCTGGCGCTGGGTGCGGCAGGGGCGCTGCTGCTGAGCACGACCGGCACGATTCTCCTGTCGAAGATGGCCGCCTCGCAGTTCCCGGTCACCGTGAACGTGAATGACTTCTGGACAGCGATCGGCGTTGGCTGCGCGGTGCAGTGGAGCGGCGTGAAGATTCTCGATCGCCTGATGCCGGCCGACGGCGTTCACGCCCAGGAAGAAGACGCCAGCACCATCTCCTGCGCCGGACGTCGAGGCGACCTAATCTCAGAGCTCGCCCCAGCGCGTGAAGAGCGCGGTGAGCGCGACGAGCGCCATCGCGTCGGCGCGCAGCGTGGGCGCCGCGAGCGTCACCAGCCGGCAGGCAGCGGACGCGCGCTCGACCTCGCCGGGCTCCCAACCGCCCTCGGGGCCGAGGATGACCGTCGTCTCCCGCGGCGGCGCGGAGTCCAGGTCACCGAGCGCGCTGTGGCTTCCGCCTTCCGGCGGAAGGACTCCGGGCTCGACGAACATCAGCCCGGGCGCCGGCAGCGTCATCGACGACAACGCGGCAAGCACCGACTCCAGCGCACGCGGCTCCAGGATCGCGGGCACCGTCGCCCGGCCGCACTGCTTGGCCGACGAGACCGCGATCCGCCCCCACCGCTCCACGCGCGTGCCCCGCTGCACCGACGCCAGCGTCACGTCGCTGCGAGCGGTCACGATCGGCTGCACCGCCGCGACGCCCATCATCACCGCGTCGCGGACGACGTCGTCCATCTTGTCGCCCTTGAGCACCGCCTGCGCGAGCGTCACGGCGACGCCGGGCTCGCGCGCGGCCGGCTCGCGCGCGGCACCGATCACAACCTGCACGCCGCTCTTCGCCGCTGTCTCCACGACCGCGTCGAACTCGTGGCCGCGGCCGTTGAAGACGCGGATCGACGCGCCGGCCCCGAGCCGCAGCACGCGCGTGAGATGCTGTGCCTCCTCGCCGGGCAGCGCGACGCGCTCGCCGGAACGCTCCGCACCGGGCGCAAAGAATCGCGCGGTCACCTGCTATACTCTCGCCACCGCATACATGTTCTTCCGTGGGCAGACCATCGGAAAGTACCGCATTCTGTCACCTCTCGGCAGTGGCGGCTTCGGCACGGTCTTCCTGGCGGAGGACACCTGGATCCACAAGAAGGTCGCGCTCAAGGTCCCCCACAAGCAGAACCTCGACTTCAGCGAGATGCTGAAGGAGCCGCGGCTCCTCGCCTCGATGAGCCACCCGAACATCGTCACCGTGCTCACGGCCGAGAAGCAGGAGGACGTCTTCTTCATCGTGATGGAGTACGTGCCGGGCGAGACGCTCGAGCACATCATCATGCGCGAGGGGGCGCTCGACGTCACGCGCGCGCTCGACTTCACCTGCCAGATGTGCAACGCGATCGACCACGCGCATCGCGCGGGCATCCTGCACCGCGACCTGCGGCCCGGCAACATGCTGGTCTCCGAGACCGGCCTGCTCAAGGTCACCGACTTCGGCACCTCGCGCTTCCTCGAGGTGGCCGCCCACGGCACCACCGTGATCGGCAGCCCTCCGTACATGGCGCCCGAGCAGTTCTACGGGAAGGCGGTCTTCGCCAGCGACGTCTACTCGGTCGGCGTGACGATGTACCAGATGCTGACGGGGACGCTGCCGTACGACACCCCCGCGCCGGCCGACATCGAAAAGCTGATGCGGGGTGAGCTGATCAGTTCCCCTCGCCTGAAGAACAGCCGCATCCCGAGAGCCATCAACGACATCGTCCTCAAGGCGCTCGAGGCCGACCTGACCACGCGGTACCAGCGCGCGTCGGACCTGCTGAACGACATCCTCGCCGCCCGCGAGCCAGCGCCGAAAAAGGCCGGCCGCGCGGTCGCCGCGGCGACCGCCGGCGGCCAGGAGTCGCCGAGCGACATCCAGTCGCGCCTCAAGGCGCGCGAGACCCCGCAGGCCGGCTTCTGCTGGCACTGCCGCAAGCCGCTCCCCGCCCGCGCCGGCCGCTGCCCGTTCTGCAGCGAGATGCAGTAGTGCGGCGCCCGCTGATAGCCGCTTTCGGCATCCTGCTCCTGAGCGCCGCGGCTACGGCTCGCCAGACCGGCGTCACGACCGCGGAACAACTTGTCTACGGAGATTCACTGGCCAACGGCTGGAGAGATGTCAGCCTGGCGAATGTGACGTCAGAGGCCACCGCCCCCGTTCGATCCGGCACGAGCTCGCTCAGCGTCCGTCTCGACGCCTTCCAGTCGCTCAGCCTGCGACACGACCCGATCGACGCGAGCATCTACACGAGCCTGACATTCTGGATTCATGGCGGGTCGGGGGGCGGCCAGCGCCTGCGCGTGATCGCCACGCTCGACAACACTTCCCAGCCACCGGTGACGATTGCCCCGTTGGCGGCCAACACCTGGCAGCAGGTCACGCTCCCGCTCTCCTCGCTCGGCGTGGCGGGCAAGCCGAACGTGACCGGCTTCCGGATCCAGGAGACCACCGGTGCCACGCTGCCGGTCTTTTATCTCGATGACATCAACCTGACGATGGCGCCCCCGCCGGCGATGACGCAGCTCTCGGTTGATGCCGGGGTGATTCTCCGCACCGCCAACGCGCGGCACTTCGGCATGCACACGGCGACGTGGGACCCCATATTCGATTCCGACGCCACCGTGTCGGTGCTGCAGGACACGGGGATTCAGGCGCTGCGCTTTCCCGGGGGCTCTGGGGCGAACGACTATCACTGGGAGTCCAACACCAGTGTGCCGCGCGGCGCCTGCACCGGGGCCATCACCCAGCGCACGTCCTTCGACATGTTTGCCCGGATCGCCGTGCGGACCGGGGCCCAGGTATTCCTCATCGTGAACTATGGGTCGGGCACCCCGTCCGAAGCCGCCGAGTGGGTGCGCTACGCCAACCTCACGCAGCGCCTTGACGTCAGGTACTGGGAGGTCGGCAACGAGAACTACGGCGCGTGGGAGACCGACTGCAACGATCGGCCCCACGACCCGTTTACGTACGCGACGCGCTTCAGGGAGTACTTCCTGCAGATGAAAGCCGTCGATCCGGCCATCAAAGTCGGCGCCGTCGTCGAAATCGGCGAAGACAGCTACGCGACCTACACCGATCGTCCCGCGACCAATCCGCGAACCGGACTCCGGCACAACGGCTGGACGCCGGTGCTCCTGGCGACGCTGAACAGTCTTGGCGTGACGCCTGATTTCGTGTCGTATCACCGCTACGTCCAGTTTCCGGGAAGGGAAAGCGACGCTGATCTGCTGCAATCCTCGTCGGCATGGGCCAACGACGCGGCCGACCTGCGCCAGCAGCTCACCGATTACCTCGGACCCGCCGGTGCCAGCGTGGAGCTGGTGAGCACCGAGCACAATTCGGTGTCGTCCAGGCCCGGCAAGCAGACGACGAGCCTGGTCAACGGCCTGTTCCTGGCGGACAGCATGGGGCAGGTGCTGCAGACCGAGTTCAACAGCGTCATCTGGCACAATCTGCGTCAGGCGCGCGAGACAATCCACAACAATGCCTCATGGCTGTACGGCTGGCGACAGTACGGCAACTACGGCGTCGTCAGCATCGACTTCGCCAATCCGACAGGTCACTCAGATCAGTACCCGGCGTTTTACGTCATGAAGCTCCTCCGTCACTTTGCGCGCGGGGGCGATGCCATCGTCCGGGCGACGAGCGACTCCCGGCTGCTCTCGGTCTACGCGGCACGGCGGGCCGACGGCTCCGTGGCTCTTCTCGCCGTCAACAAGAATGCCGCGCATCCTGCGCGCAGCACGATCACGCTGAACGGCTTCACTCCTGACGCGTACGCCCCCGTGTACTCCTACGGCAAGGAGGAGGACGATGCCGCGCGAACCGGCGCGGGCTCGCCCGATCTCACGTCCGCGAGCATCAGTGACGCGGGATCGCGCTTCACGTACACGTTTCCAGCGTACTCGGCGACCGTGATCGTCCTGCGCCCGCCCTCCACCCCTTGAGGGTCCATTTGTCCCACTGACATTCGACGCCGGACCAAGGGGCGTGTACGATCAGGAAAAGGAGCGGGACATGGCTGCTTTTCCGGGCACGGGCAAGATCTGGATGAACGGCACGATGGTGGACTGGGCCGACGCCAAGGTCCACGTGGCGTCGCACGCGCTGCACTACGGCAGCGCGGTCTTCGAGGGCGCCCGGTGCTACGACACCACGCAGGGGTCGGCCTGCTTCCGGCTCGATCCGCACATGCGGCGCCTGATGGACTCGGCGCGCATCTACCGGATGGACGTGCCGTTCACGCAGCAGCAGCTGACCGACGCGGTCCTCGAGACCATCCAGGTCAACGGCTTCAAGGCCTGCTACATCCGCCCGCTGATTTATCGCGGCTACCACTCGCTCGGCGTGCACCACGGCGACTGTCCGGTGGACGTCGCGATCATGGTCTGGGAATGGGGCGCCTACTTCACGAAGGAAGCGATCGAGGAAGGGCTCGACGTGAAGGTGTCCACGTGGTCGCGCAACGCGGCGAACACCACGCCGGCGATGGCGAAGAGCGTCGCGAACTACGCGAACGCGCAGCTCATCAAGATGGAGGCGGTGGTCGAGGGCTACGCCGAGGGGATCGCGCTCGACACCAGCGGCAACATCAGCGAGGGCAGCGGCCAGAACGTCTTCATCGTCCGCGACGGGATCATCTACACGCCGCCGATCGGCTCCTCCGTGCTGTGGGGCATCACGCGCGACTCGGTGATGACCCTCGCGCGCGACCTCGGCTTCGAGGTGCGCGAGCAGGTGCTGCCGCGCGAGACGCTGTACCTGGCCGACGAGATGTTCTTCGTCGGCACCGCGGTCGAGGTGACGCCCATCCGCTCCGTCGATCGCATCAAGGTGGGCCGCGGCCGCCGCGGCCCGATGACGGAAGCGATTCAGCAGCGCTTCTTCCAGATCGTGCGCGGCGATGCCCCGGATACGCACGGCTGGCTGCAGTTCGTGCACAGCCCCGCCGCGGCTGCATCCGGCGCCGGAAAGGGCCGATAATCTGGAGTAGATGCACGTCAACGATCTGCTGAAGATTGCCGTCGAGTCCGGCGCCTCGGACCTGCACCTGAAAGTCGGGAGCTACCCGATGATGCGGGTCCGCGGCACGCTGGTCCCGGCCACCGAGGACCGCCGCCTCGAGCACGACGACATGCTGGGCATGGCGGCCGCCGTCCTCCCCACCGGCCACCGCGAGAAGTTCAAGGACAACCGGGAAGTGGACCTCGCCTACAGCGTGGCGGGGCTGGGGCGCTTCCGCTGCAACGCGTTCCAGCAGCGCGGCACCATCGGGATGATCTTCCGCGTCATCCCGATGCGCATCCGCACCATCGACGAGCTGGCGCTCCCGGCCGTGCTCAGGCGCATCGCGTCGGAGGAGCGCGGGCTCGTGCTCGTCACCGGCACCACCGGCAGCGGCAAGAGCACGACGCTGGCCGCGATGATCGACGAGATCAACTCGACGAAGACGTCGCACATCATGACCGTGGAGGACCCGATCGAGTTCCTCCACCGCGACAACCGCTCCATCGTCAACCAGCGCGAGATCGGCGTGGACACCAACTCGTTCTCGCAGGCGCTGCGCAGCGCGCTGCGCCAGGACCCCGACGTCATCCTCGTCGGCGAGATGCGCGACTTCGAGACGATTGACACCGCCCTGCTCGCGGCCGAGACGGGCCACCTCGTCTTCTCCACGCTGCACACGCTCGACGCCACGGAAACGATCAACCGCATCATCGCCATGTACCCGCCGCACCAGCAGAAGCAGGTCCGCATCCAGCTCGCCAGCGTGCTCAAGGCGGTCATCTCCCAGCGGCTCATCCCGAAAGCCGACGGCAAGGGGCGCGCGCCGGCCGTCGAGGTCCTGATCAGCACCGCCTTCATCCGCGACTGCATCATGGACAAGGAAAAGACGCACCTGATCCCGAACGCGATCGGGCAGGGCACGTCGCAGTACGGGATGCAGACGTTCGATCAGTCCATCTTCAGCCTGTTCGAGCAGGGGCACATCTCCTACGAGGAGGCGCTGCGCTGGGCGTCGAACGTGGACGACTTCAAGCTCAAGGTGCAGGGCGTCTCGTCCACCGCCGATTCGGCACGCGACGAGATGGCGCGCAAGGGCGCGAGCGCGGGCCGGGCGCCGACGCCCGAGATCACGCGCTTCGGCGGATAATCAGGCCACTCTCCGGCCGCCCGTCTCCTGCAACCTGAGTCGAGGAGGAGCCACCATGCTGCTGCGCGTGTTCCTCGCCGTGGCGCTCGCCCTGCTCGCGGCGTCCCAGCCATCGTTCGCCCAAGGCAATCCGACCGGCGGCATCCAGGGCCGCGTGACCGACCCCGAGGGCTTGCCGGTGCCCGGCGTGACGGTGACCGCCGAATCGCCCGCGCTGCAAGGGATGCGTACCGCCGTCTCCAACGAGAGCGGCGATTACATCCTGCCGTTCCTGCCGCCCGGCGCCTATACGGTCGCCTACGAGATCGGCGGCTTCCAGCCGCAGCGGCGCGCGGGGCTCACGGTGGTGATTGCGGAGACGCTTCGCGTGGACGTTCGACTGGCGCTGTCCGGCGTCCAGGAGACGGTGGAGGTGCTCGGCACCGCGTCCACCGAGATTGCGCCGAACCTGACCGTCGCCACCACCTACAAGTCCGAGTCGCTCGAGCTGCTGCCGGTCGGCCGCACCCTGAATGCGGCGGTCCTGCTGGCGCCAGGCGTCACCGACAACGGCCCGAACGACAACATCATGGTCTCCGGCGCGATGTCGTACGAGAACCTCTTCCTGATCAACGGCGTGGTGGTGAACGAGAACCTGCGCGCGCAGGCCCGGCCCCTGTTCATCGAAGACGCCATCCAGGAGACGAAAATCTCCACGGGCGGCATCTCGGCCGAATACGGTCGCTTTCAGGGCGGGGTCGTCAACATGATCACGAAGTCGGGGAGCAACCAGTACAGCGGCTCCCTCCGCGTGTCGTTCATCAACGATGCCTGGAGCGCGCGCACGCCCTACCCGGGCGACGAGAACATCGACCGCACGGTGCCGACCTACGAGCTGACCGCGGGCGGCCCTGTGCTGCGCGACCGCATCTGGTTCTTCGGCGCCGGCCGGTTCGAGAAGAACGAGGACAGCCGCACCGCCGACTATACCGGCTTCAACTACACGCGCGCCGACGACGAGAAGCGGTATGAGGGGAAGGTCACCTGGGCGCTCACCCAGGGGCAGACGTTCAAGGGCGCGTACACGCGGCGCCGGATCGATACGACGAACAACAACTTCGGCACGATCATGGACGCGCGGTCGCTGTACGACAACGCCAACCAGGATCTCCTCTACTCCGCCAACTACACCGGCGTGCTGACGTCGAGCTGGTTCGTCGAGGGGCAGTACTCGAAGCGCGAATACTCGATCATCGGCACCGGCGCCACGGTCACCGACTTCGCCAACGGTACCCCCATCTGGGACCGGTCGCGCGGGCAGGCGCGCTTCAACTCGCCGACGTTCTGCCGCGTCTGCGGGTCGGGCCTCGAGATCCGGAACAACCAGAACATGTTCGCCAAGGCGAACTATTTCCTGTCGACCGACGCGACCGGATCGCACAACGTGGTGGCCGGCGTCGACGTCTACGAAGAGACGCGCCGAAACGACAACTACCAGTCGGGAAGCCAGTACCGCGTGCAGGCGACGCGCACGATCATCCAGGGGCTCAACATCTACCCGGTGTTCGCGAGCGACAACACGACGTTCGTCGAGCATCTCCCGCTGGTCGGCAGGAGCGTCGGGAACGATCTCCGCACCACCTCGGTGTTCGCCAACGACACGTGGCGGTTCAACCCGGCGCTGACCTTCAGCCTCGGCGTTCGCTACGACGCCAACCGGTCGAAGGACCAGGCGGGCACGCCCGTCGTGAGCGATTCGGCCTGGAGCCCGCGCGTCGGGGCGACATGGAACGCCACGCGCGACGCCGCCTGGGTGGCCAACCTGGGATTTGCCCGCTACGTCACCGGCGTCAACACAGCGCTCGTCGATGCCGGATCCGCGGGCGGCCGGACGGCGACGTTCAGCTACTTCTATCAGGGCCCCGCCATCAACACGAACGCCGCCGGGCCGCTGCTGACCGCGGAACAGGCGCTGCCGATCCTGTTCGACTGGTTCTTCGCCAGCGGCGGGACGAACCGCGCCACGCGCAACGCGCCGAGCATCCCCGGCGTGACCACGAAGGTGGACTCGGGCCTGAAGGCGCCGAACTCGAACGAGTGGATGGCAGGCGTGGCGCGGCAACTTGGCGGCCGCGGCATGGCGCGCGTGGACTACCTGTACCGGAGCTACGCCGATTTCTATGGCGACTTCCGCGATCCAGGCACCGGCAAGGTGACCGACCCGACCGGGCGCGTGTACGACCTGACCGTCGTGCGGAACACCAACCTCGCGAACCGGACCTACAAGGGCGTGCACGCGCAGGCCGCCTACCGGGTTCGCAGCGACCTGACGGTAAGCGCCAACTACACACTGTCCTGGCAGCACGGCAACTTCACCGGCGAGGACGACGGCAGCGGGCCGATCCGCTTCCTTGGCAGCGACCAGCCGGAATACAGGCAGGAGTCGTGGAACTTCCCCACCGGCTACAACCCGGGAGACCAGCGGCACAAGGTGCGGGCGTGGACCCAGTACCGGCTGCCGCTTCCCGACGCGGCCGGCGGATTCGACGTCGGGATCATGCAGCGATGGGATTCGTCGGACGCGTCCAGCGCCGACGGCACCATCGACCCGCGCAACTTCGTTGCGAACCCCGGTTACATCTCGACACCGTCCACGGTGGCGTACTATTTCGGGCCGCGCGGCGCGCAGCGGTATGCCGACGTGTGGCGGACCGACCTGTCGCTCGTCTGGGGCCTCCCGATCGACGGCCTCGGCCGCACGGAAGTCTTCTTCAGGGGCGTGGTGACGAACCTGCTCAACCGGTCTGCCCAGGTTGCCGGCAACGAGACGATCCTGACGCGCACCAACGACGCGCGGTATCAGCTCTTCAACCCGTTCACGACGACGCCCGTGCAGGGCGCGCACTGGGAGTTCGGTCCCGAGTACATGCGCCCGACCGGCACGAGCGACTATCAGAGCCCGCGCGAGTTCTCGTTCTCGCTCGGCGTCCGCTTCTAGCTGCGGCGCGTAAGGGCCGACCTGAAGGTCGGCCCTTACATTAAACTGGGAGCGTGGCCGACGACAGCAGCCGCGCGTACGCGGCGGGCCTGACCATGCTCGCGCGGCGGGAGCTGTCGGAGGCGCAGGTACGGAGCCGGCTGGAGCGGAAGGGATACGGCGAAGAGGACATCGACACGGCGATCGCGCGCCTGAAGCGCGAGCGCGCCATCGACGATCGCCGGACGGCGCTCGCGTGCGCGCGCACCGAAGTCCGGGTGAAGCAGCGCGGCCGCCTGCGGGTTCAGCGGCAGATCGAGTCGCTGGGGATTGCCCCGCGCGTCGCCCGCGAGGCGGTGACCGAGGTCTTCGCCGATCTCGACGAGGGGCATCTGCTGGAGCAGGCGCTCGACAAGCGGCTGCGCCGCGGGTCGCTCGCCGATCGCGCCGCCGCCGGCCGCATCCGCCGCTACCTGCTCGTGCAGGGGTTCGACCCGGCCGAGATCGCCGCCGCGCTCCGCAAACGGTCCACGCAGGCCCGCATCGCCGATGACGATTAGCGCCAACGAGATCAGACGCTCCTTCCTCACCTACTTCGAGCAGCACGGCCACCGCGTCGTGCCCAGCTCGCCGCTCGTCCCCCACGACGACCCGACGCTGCTCTTCACCAACGCCGGGATGAACCAGTTCAAGGACGTGCTGCTGGGCCGCGAGACGCGCGACTACAACCGGGCCGCCACCGTCCAGAAGTGCATGCGCGTCAGCGGCAAGCACAACGACCTCGAGAACGTCGGGCCCTCGCTGCGGCATCACACGTTCTTCGAGATGCTGGGCAACTTCTCCTTCGGCGACTACTTCAAGAAGGACGCGATCGAGCTCGCCTGGACGCTGCTCACCGACGTCTGGAAGATGCCGCCGGACCGCTTTGTCGTGTCGATCTTCAAGGGCGACGGGGCCATCCCGCGTGACGACGAGGCGCACGACATCTGGCGCCGCTTCGTGCCCGCCGACCGCATCATGGAGCTCGGCGCCGACGACAACTTCTGGTCGATGGGCGAGACCGGGCCGTGCGGCCGCAGCTCGGAGATCTATTTCGTCCGCGGCACCGGCCAGGATCCCGAGATCGAGATCTGGAACAACGTGTTCATGGAGTTCGACCGCCAGGCGGACGGCACGCTGAACCCGCTGCCGGCCCGGTCCATCGACACGGGGATGGGACTCGAACGGATCACCGCCGTCCTCCAGGGGTATCAGTCCAATTACGGCACTGACCTATTCATGCCGCTCCTGCTTGGCATTGCAACTCATGCGAAGGCGTTTCCGAGCGTAACGAAAGCCGACAAGCTTGAAGCACTTCTCGCTAACGACCAGAGTGACGCCGCTATCTCCATCAGAGTCGTCGCGGACCACCTGCGAGCCATGACGTTTCTTATTGCCGATGGGGTAACACCCTCGAACGAGTGGCGCGGGTACGTCCTCCGGAAGATCATGCGCCGCGCAATGCGCCACGGGAAAAGACTCGGCGTGGAAGAGCCCTTCCTCCACACAATGATTGATGACGTAATCAGGTTGTTCGGGGACTCGTATCCCGAGCTCTCGGGTACACGCGAAACAATTAAGGACATCGTTCGCAACGAAGAGGATCGCTTCGATTCCGTCTTGAACAACGCCCTCCCAAAGCTCGAAGCAGTGCTTACTGTTGCGGAAGTCGACGGAACAACGGTAAGTGGCGAGGACGTCTTTAAGCTTTACGATTCATTCGGACTGCCCTTCGATTTCATCGAAGACATCGCTGCAAGCCGCCGTGTCCCCATCGATCGGAACGGATTTGAACGGTTGCTGAACGAACAAAAGAAGCGCGCACAGGAACGAAGCGCCTTCCGCGTTGGTGGATCGGACTTGCAGTGGGATTTCAGCTGGGAACTCGGCGATCGACTTAGTGAGCTAGGGGACAAGTTCGCTGGTTACGACACTACGCGTGTCGAAACAAGGATCGCTGGGGTCTTCACAAATGAAGGCAAGGAAGCTCCTTTCCTCGATACCAACGAGGAAGGATTCATTGCGCTGGCAGAGTCTCCGTTCTATATCGAGAGCGGCGGCCAAATTTCCGATCAAGGACATATCTTCACGAACAATGACGACGCGGTCGTGACTGCTATCACAAAACTGAAGGGACACAACTGGCCTCGTTTGCATCGCGTGCGAGTTGCGCGCGGGAAACTGCGGGAAGGCGACGCCGTAGTCGCCGAGGTCACGAAGGACATTCGCGATGCGACTCGACGCAACCACACTGCGACGCACCTCTTACACGCTGCGCTCCGCGCGATTCTTGGCACTCATGTGCGACAAGCTGGGTCACTCGTTACACCAGATCGGTTGCGGTTCGACTTCTCTCACTCAGGTCCCATTGCGCGCGATCAACTGATCCAAATTGAGTCACTTGTTAACGAGCAGATTCTTCAAAATAAACCGGTCGACACGAAGACAAAGCCTACTCAGGAAGCAATCGCTAGCGGCGCGATGGCATTCTTCGGCGAAAAGTATGCAGACACCGTACGTGTCGTCTCAGTGCCAGGTTTTAGCGTTGAGTTATGCGGAGGCACCCACGTAAGTGCAACGGGAGACATAGGTCTGTTCTCAATTGTCTCCGAGAGTGGAGTGGCCGCCGGTGTTCGACGCATAGAGGCTGTCACCGGAATGGCTGCCGTGGAACGATCTCAGCTACAGACAGACCTGCTTGACGCGCTGACGGTGGCGATCACGTCAGGTGTTGAACCTCCTTCTATAGCGACGCTCTATTCAATCGGAGGAAATCAGGCGCCCGGCCACCAGACTCTGTCGCGTGCAAAGCAAGGTATCGACGCTGCCATAAAGCTCCACGCCGAACGTAAGCGGGTTGACCGAGAGAATCAGCAACTGCGACTGCAGACGGCGCTCGGCGGCGGCGCGACAGGTGCGGCTGCCGACGACACGATCGACGTAGCCGGCGTCACAGTTGTCGTGCGCGAGGTTAGCGGTCTGGACAAAGACGGCTTGCGCGCGTTGGTCGATCAGCAGCGCTCACGCATCAAGAGCGGCATCGTCATCCTCGCGCAATCACTCGAAGGAAAGGTGAGCGTCGTTGTTGGCGTGACGCCCGATCTGATCGATAAGCTGCCAGCCGGCGATATCGTTAAACAGATTGCCCCGATCGTCGGCGGCGGCGGTGGCGGTCGAGCCGATTTTGCCGAGGCAGGTGGAAAGGACCCGTCCAAGATTGCGAGGCTTCTCAGTCTCGCGCCGGACGTGATCGAGTCACGGCAGCCGGACGAAACTATGGACCCCGTTATGCCTCCAACAGCACCTTGGGGGCCCCAAGCGATAACCGCGGTCCGGCGGTGGCTTGAATCGAAAGGAACTGTGACGGACGACGCCAAGACGGGATACATGGTTGTCAAACGGCAGGATGGGGCGCCAATCAACGTTGAAGTGCGTCTTATCCACAATCCGTCAATGGCCGAACCCAAAATGCGACGCGCGGTTCACGGGGCGGAGACGCGCCACGCAACGCCATACATGTTGGTGCTCGTTGCCCGTGTCGCTAGGCCGGTCGGCATAATCAAGCCTCTGCTGGAAGACGCGCTGCGGGCGACGCCATTGAAGCGCGACGATGTGACGGTGCACATCGGCTTCCTCGAAGATGACAAGACGTATAGCTCACAGGGTCAGCTTTGGCCGCGGTAGGCATTCGGTAAGACCTCGGCAAGCCCCCATCGTGGAGAAGATGCTCACATGACATATCGATTCGTCGCACTCGCGTTCGTTTGTCTTGCCGCGGCCGCGTGCAACCGGCCCGCGGAGCAGCCTGCACAGGAAGCCCCCGCTCCCGCACCGGCGCCAGCCGCGCCCGTGCCGCTCACCGCCGGATGGACCGTCACCGACGGGATTGCGGCGCCGGAAAGCGTCTACGTCGATACCGAGTCCGGGTTCATCTTCTCCTCACAGATCGATGGCGCCCCTGACGCCAAGGACGGCAACGGCCGCATCGTGAAGCTCGGCGGCGACGGCAAGGTGATCGCGGCGAACTGGGTGACCGGGCTCAACGCGCCGAAGGGGCTCCGCTCGTGCCAGGGCACGCTGTGGGTGGCGGATCTCGGCGAGGTAGTCGCGATCGAGACCGCCAGCGGGCGCATCTCGTCGCGTGTCGCGCTGCCGAACGCGCAGTTCCCCAACGACGTCGCGTGCGGGCCCGACGGCACGGTCTACGTCTCGGACATGATCGGCAACCGTATCTATGCTGTTCAGAACGGGACGGCGACGGTCTTTGCCGAGGGCGAGCAGCTCGAATGGCCCAACGGCCTGCTCGTCGAGAACGGGCGGCTGATCGTCGGCGGCTGGGGACGGCCCGAGGCCGACTTCACCACCAAGGTGCCCGGACGCCTGTTCGCGCTCGACCTGAAGACGAAGGCGAAGACGCCGATCACGCCGAAGCCGTTCGCCAACATCGATGGTGTGGAGCTGGACGGCCGTGGCGGCTACGTGGTGACCGACTACCTGGCGGGCAAGGTGATGCAGGTCAGCGCCGCCGGCGAGGTCCGCGAGCTGCGGAAGTACATGCCGGGAACCGCGGATCACGCCTTCGTCCCGGCCGGCAACGTGCTCGTCGTCCCCCACATGAACGAGAACAAGGTGGCGTCGTACGACGTCTCCGACGCCCTGAAGTAACCAATTTGGGGTCAGACCCCTGAGTCGCTCCGTTCCGGGGTCAGACCCCGGAACAAGCCGTATCAAGGGTCTGACCCTCCTTAACGCCCCCGTCCCTTTGTGCCGATAACCGGATAGCACCTCCTGAGCTCGGACTGTAGAATAAGTGCCTACAGCTCAGCTATTTCCGAGAATGCTGACCCGGACGTTCTTCGCCCTCACCTGTCTTGCCCTGCTGTGGCCCGCCCAGGCCGACGCCCAGATCTACGCCTGGCGCGACGCGGCCGGGAACCTGGTCCTGTCGGACCGGAAGCACGACGCGGAGGCGAAGACCTACGCCGTGCCCGAGGCGAAGGCGATCCGCGCCACGCGACCCGTGGCGTCACGGCAAGTCCGCGAGCAGTTCGAGCCCCTGGTCCAGAGCTACTCCGCGCAGGTCGGCCTCCGTCCCGATCTCGTGCGCGCGGTGATCCAGGTCGAGTCCGGCTTCAACCCCCGCGCGCGGTCGCCGAAGGGCGCGATGGGGCTGATGCAGCTGATGCCGGCGACCGCGCAGGAGCTCGGCGTCCGCTTCCCGTTCGACCCCGAGGAGAACATCCGCGGCGGCACGAAGTACCTGCGGCAGCTGCTCGACAAGTACGACGGCAACGAGGAGCTCGCGCTCGCCGCCTACAACGCCGGCTCCGGCGCCGTGGATCGTCACGGCGGCCAGGTGCCGCCGTTCCGCGAGACCCGCGACTACGTGAAGAAGGTCGGCTCGGTCGCCCAGCTCGAGGACGCCCCCGCCGCGCCGGCGTCGGCGACAGCCCCCACCGAGGCGCCCGCGCGCCCCGGCAAGAAGGTCTTCTACAAGACCATCGAAATCGTGAACGGCCAGCCCGTGCTCCGCTTCTCCACCGAGCGTCCGACGTCGGGACAGTTCGAAATCGTCCAGCAGTAACGTGCGCACCGGCATCCTCGTGCTCGTGGCGCTGGGGACGCTTGGCGTGTCCGCCCGCCAGGCGCCTCTGCCGCCCGCGCTGCGCGAGATGGCCGACACCGAGCGCGCTTTTGCCGCCCGGGCGCTCGCGGTCGGCTGGAAGCAGTCCTTCCTCGAGTTCTTCTCGGACGCGGCGACCGGCTTCGGCGGGCAGACAGGGCCCGCGAAGGCTCTGATCAGGAAGGCGCCCGATCCGCCGCGCGACGCGCAGCTGCTGTGGGAGCCGCGGTTCGGCGACATCGCCGCCAGCGGCGAGCTCGGATGGCTCACCGGCCCGGTCACCTCGATCAATCCCGCCCGCGGCAACACGCCGCGGTACTCGAATTACTCCTCGGTGTGGAAGCGCGAGGGCGACGCGTTCAAGGTCGTGATGGATCTCGGCACCGATACGCCGGACTTCGTCCCGTATGCGCCCGGCTTCACCCGTGCGCCGGCCTCCGACCGTTACACGGGCGACCCGGCGGGCGCCACGGAGTCCCTGCGGGCCGCCGACGCCGCGCTCAACACCGCGCTGCTCACGAACCAGCAGGCCGCCTACCGCGGCCGGATGGCGGAGGCCGCACGCCTCCACCGGTCGAACCTGATGCCGCTCATCGGCGAGACTGCGGCGCTCGCGTGGCTGGCCACGCAGAAGCCGCATCCCACGGCGACGACGGAGTTCGCGGAAGCGGCGCGGTCAGCCGATCTGGGGTATGCGTGGGGCCACACCGGCAAGGGGTTCTACACGCGCGTGTGGTCGCGCGGGCGGAGCGGCGACTGGAAGGTTGCGCTCGACGTCGTAGTAGAATAGCCGGATGGCCAAGCGTACCAAGTCCGCCCTGAAGGCGAACCGGCAGAACATCAAGCGCCGCGAGCACAACCGCCAGATGCGGTCGAAGCTCCGCACCGCCCTCAAGTCCATTCGCGCGTCACTCGATGCCAAGGATCTGGGCGGCGCGAAGGCGGCCCTCAACGCCACCGTGTCGATCGTGGACAAGATGGCGAGCAAGGGGATCATCCACCGCAACACCGCGGGGCGCTACAAGTCGCGTCTCTCCGCCCGCCTCACGAAGACCGTCGCGTAGCACAGAGCTCCACCACCAGCCGCTCCAGCAGCACACGCGGATCGCCGCCCGATGATTTCAGGGCGAGGTCCGTCCGGAAGACGGCCTCGATGCCGGCGCGCACGCGGGTCGCCGGCAGCCGCTCGGCCGCGAGACGGATCTGCCCCATGATGAAGAACGGCACGGCCCCGCTGTCGAGCGCCAGCGAGAGCTGGTGCAGCGCCTCGGCCGCGTCGTTGCGCTGGATGGCATTGGCGATGCCGAAGTTCTCCTGCACGTCGGGCCCCGGCGGCACGGCCTCGCGCACGTCGTCGATGGTGATTGCGGGCTGACCCATCGCGTACAGCGCGAGACGGTCCAGCCCGGCGCGCAGGCGGCGGATGTCGAGGCCCGTGCGCGCGACCAGGGCACGGGCGGCGGCGGCGTCCAGCGGGGCGCCGATCCGCGCCGCGCGCACCTTCACCCAGTGCTCGGCGTCCGCGCTGTCCCCAATGGTGCCGCAGTCCACGACGTGCGCCGCCTTGAGCAGCTGCTTCACCCCGCGGCGCCGCATGTCCAGATCCCCGCACACGAACACCGTCGTCGCGTGCGGCGGCGGATCCTTCAGGAATTCCTCGAGCCGCTCCTGCTCCGCCTCGGCCGCCTTGCTGTCCTTCTTCGGAATGAGGAGCTTCTCCGCCTCGAGAACGAGCACCACGCGGCGCGGCGCCATCATCGGCAGCGTCGCGGTGACCTCGAGCAGGTCGTCCACCTTCGTGTCGCCGCCGTACAGACGGTCCACGTTGAACGCCCGCAGGCCCTCCTCGACCACCTCCGTGAACTCGGCCGCCACCGACGCCTTCTCGGCATCGTCGTCGCCGACCAGCATGTAGAGCGGCGCCGTCTCGCCGGAGGCGATCTGTTTACGGAGCGCGCTCGGCGTCAGTGGTGGCAACGCTCAGAAGGCTTCGAGAATGGCCGTGGCGACGGTCCGCGCGACGTCGTTGGAGATGCGGTCGAACGAGGCGCGCTCCTGGCTCAGGAACGCGGCGCCCTCGAGCGCCTGGTTGCCGCGCGTGCTCAGCTCGTACTCCTCGCGGAACGTCAGCGAGTCGTTCGACCACAGGATCTGCGTGGTCATCGCGTCCACGAACTGCACCTTCATCGTCAGCGTGAAGAGATAGCGCGACGCCAGCTGCTGCTCGGTGAAGCCGACCGGCTGCACGCTGATGGACGTGATCGCGGCCGACAGCACCGCGTCGGCGCCCGCCGCGTCGGGGACGACCGTGTAGCGGCCGCGGCCGATGAACTCCGTCCGGATCTTCTCGGTCAGGATCTGCTCCACCTCGAAGAACGTGCTGGCATTGGTGAGCTGCGGAATGCCGACCGTGCGGATGTAGTCGGGCAGGAACGAGCCGCGCCCGGCGAGCGCGTACCCGCAGCCGCTGCTCGCGAGGGCGAGGACCATCACGAGGAGGACCCCGGCCTGCCCTGAGGGAGCGCGGACACACCACGCGAGTCGAAGGGCGCGTTTACTGAACGACAATCGACACCAGCCTTCCCTTCGCCACCACGACCTTCTTCACCGTCTTGCCCGCGGTGTGCGCCTGCACAGCCGCGTCGGCCCGCGCCAGCCGCTCCAGCTCGCTCTCGGACGTCTCCGCCGGTACGGTCAGCCGGCTGCGGACCTTGCCGTTCACCTGAACGGGGATGACGATTTCTTCCGCCCTGGCGACGGCGGCCTTGAACTCCGGCCACGGCGCGACGACGAGGCTGGTCTCGTGTCCCAGCTTCTCCCACATTTCTTCGGCCGCGTGGGGCGCGAACGGCGAGAGCATCAGCATCAACGCCTCGATCGCCTCGCGCATGACGCAGATCGTCTCGGCACGCTCCGCCTCCCCCGCATGCGCCGGGTCGTCGTCATCGCGGTGCCCGGGGGCGCCGGTCAGCGTCTGCTCGCTGAAGGCGTAGAGCTCGTTGACGAGCTCCATCATCGCGGAGACCGCGGTGTTGAGCTGCTGCCGCTGCTCGATATCCACGGTGACGCGGCGGATCGTGTCGTGCGTCTTGCGGCGCACGGCGCGCTCGTCGGCGCTGAGGCCGGGACAGTCGTCAGGGCTGCCGATGCCGTCGCCGCCGATCGTCTCGGCCCAGTGGTCCACGAGCCGCCAGACGCGCGCCAGGAAGCGGAAGCTTCCGTCCAGGCCCGCGTCGGTCCATTCGACTTCCTTCTCCGGTGGCGCCACGAACATCACGTAGAGCCGCAGCGCGTCGGCGCCGGACTTCTGGAGCATCGTGTCCGGATCGACGACGTTGCCCTTGGACTTCGACATGACGTTGCCATCCTTCAGCACCATCCCCTGCGTGAGGAGCTGCGTGAATGGCTCGCTGTGCTCCACGAGGCCCAGGTCGCGGAAGACGCGCGCGAAGAACCGCGAGTAGATCAGGTGCAGGATCGCGTGCTCGACGCCGCCGCTGTAGAAGTCCACCGGCAGCCAGTACTTCACCGCCGCCGGGTCGAACGGCATCCTGTCGTTCCGCGGATCGGCGAACCGGTAGAAGTACCACGACGAGTCGACGAACGTGTCCATCGTGTCGGTCTCGCGACGGGCGGGACCGCCGCACTTCGGGCAGCGCACGTTCACGAACTCCGGCACCTGCGCCAGCGGCGAGTCGCCGCGGCCGGTGAACTGCGCGATCCTGGGCAGCTCCACGGGCAGCTGATCGTCGGGGACGGGGACGATGCCGTCCTTCTCGCAGTAGATCATCGGAATCGGCGTGCCCCAGTAGCGCTGCCGCGAGATGCCCCAGTCCTTCAGCCGGTACTGGACCGTGCCCTCGCCGATGCCGCGCTCCTTGGCGACGGCCGTCATCCGCTTCAACGCGTCTTCGGAGGTGAGCCCGTCGAACTCGCCCGAGTTCACCAGCGTCCCGTAGTTGGACGCCGATTCCTTCATCGCGTCGGCGCCGCCCGCCGGCTCCCCGTCCGGCGTGACGACGATGCGGATCGGGAGGCCGAACTTGCGGGCGAACTCGAAGTCGCGCTGGTCGTGCGCGGGGACGCCCATGACCGCGCCGGTGCCGTAGTCGCCGAGGACGAAGTTCGCCACCCAGATCGGGACCGGTTCCTTCGTGAACGGGTTGATCGCGCGGCGGCCGGTGTCGAATCCCTGCTTCTCGATTTCACCGCTGACGCGCGCCGCCTTGTCCTGCAGCCGGAAGTCCTGCGCCTTCCTGCGGAAGCCCGCGGGGTCGGAGGACGTCTCCGCGAACGTCGCGACGAGCGGGTGCTCGGGCCCGAGCAGCACGAACGTGGCGCCGAAAATCGTGTCGATGCGCGTGGTGAAGACTTCAATGCTGTCGGTTCCGGGTTCCGTGTTCCCGGTTCCGCGTTCGAGCGGGAACTTCACGCGCGCGCCCTCGGACCGGCCGATCCAGTTCTGCTGCATCGTCAGAACCTTCTCGGGCCAGGCCGTCAGCTGCGTGGTCGCGTCCAGCAGCTCGTCGGCGTAGGCGGTGATGCGGAAGAACCACTGCTCCAGGTCGCGCGTCTCGACGGGCGTGCCGCAGCGCCAGCAGCCGCCGTCAACGACCTGCTCGTTGGCGAGCACGGTCTGGCAGCTCGGGCACCAGTTCACCGACGAGCGCCTGCGGTAGGCGAGGCCCTTCTCGAACATGCGGATGAAGAGCCACTGGTTCCACTTGTAGTACTCGGGGTCGCAGGTGGCGAGCTCGCGCTCCCAGGCGTAGCTGATGCCGAGCCGCTGGAGCTGCCCCTTCATGTGCGCGATGTTGCTGCGCGTGGAGACCTCGGGATGGATGCCGCCCTTGATGGCCGCGTTCTCCGCAGGCAGGCCGAAGGCGTCCCAGCCGAACGGATGCAGCACGTTGTAGCCGCGCATCCGCTTCATGCGCGCCATCACGTCGCCGATGATGTAGTTGCGGACGTGTCCGACGTGCGCGTGCCCCGACGGGTACGCGAACATCTCGAGGCAATAGAACTTCGGGCGCGCGGGATCGGCGGTGACCTCAAAGGCCCTCGACGCGCTCCAGCGCTGCTGCCACTTCTTGTCGAGGTCCTGCGGACGATAGTCAGACACTTACAAAATTATAGCTGCCAGTACTTCGCGAGATGCGGACGTACCGCGCTCAGGCACGCATCGGCGCGCGCGGTGGTGCCCTGCGGCGCCGGCGTATTGGTCAGCGTCGTGCGTCCCTCGAATGCGTCGATCGTCGCCTGCAGCGAGGCCGCCACCGCCTGCAGGTCGTAGCCACCCTCGGTGACGGCCACCACGCGCCCGTCGCAGCAGTCGTCGGCGGCTGCCGCGATCAGCGCATTCAGACGGCCGAACTGGCCCGTGGTCACGCGCATCCCGCCGAGCGGATCGTCGGCATGTGCGTCGAAGCCGGCAGAGACGAGCAGCAGCTGCGGACGGAACTGCTCGAGGATCGGAACTGCGGCGGTCGTGTAGATGCGCTCGAAGTCCGCATCGGTGGCGCCGGCCTCCATCGGCAAGTTCACGGTGAACCCCGCGCCGGCGCCCTTCCCGATGTCGCCGGCCGCGCCGGTGCCCGGATAGAACGGGTACTGATGCGACGACACGAACAGCACCGCCGGATCCTCGTAGAAGCTCCACTGCGTGCCGTTGCCGTGATGCACGTCGTAATCGACGACGGCGACGCGTTGCACACCGCGGGCGCGCGCATGCGCCGCGGCGACCGCGATGTTGTTGAACAGGCAGAAGCCCATCGCGCGGTTGCGCTCCGCGTGGTGGCCGGGCGGCCGCACCATCGCCAGCGCCCGTGTGCCGGCATCGTGATCGAGGACGTAGTCCACAGCCGTCACCGCGGCGCCTGCCGCGAGCCGCGCGACCTCATACGTCTCCGGCGACGTGTAGGTGTCCGGATCCAGCCTCACCGCGCGGCCCGCCGTCTCGGCGAGCAGCGTCAGGTAGTCGCGGTCGTGCACGCGCGCCAGCTCGTCAACGGTCGCGGGCCGCGGCTCGAGGACGGCCCCGCGCCGCTTGCGGAACTCCGACGCCACCGCCTGCATCACCTCGGCGCGCTCGACGCGCTCGGGATGCCCGGGCGGAGTCAGGTGATCGGCAAAGCGGTCGGAGGTGAAGATCGTCAGCGCCACGCTATCTACCGGAACGCCTTGGCGGCGTTCCTCAGTGGGATTGTGACATTCTTTGCGGGATGGAGGCGCTCCTCTGGACGCTCGCCGTCGTCCTCATCCTCATCGGCCTCGCCGGCGTCGTCGTTCCTGCCCTGCCGGGAACGGTGCTCGTCTTCGCGGGGCTGCTCCTGGCGGCGTGGGCGGACGACTTCAACCGTGTCGGCATCGGCACGCTGATCGTGATTGGCCTGATTGGAGCGGCGAGCTACGGCGTGGACTTCGTGGCCGCGGCGCTCGGCGCGCAGCGGCTTGGGGCGAGCAAGCGCGCGATGGTGGGCGCCGGGCTCGGCACGCTGCTGGGACTCTTCCTCGGGCTGCCGGGGATCATCGTCGGCCCGTTCATCGGCGCGGTGATC
Organism: Acidimicrobiia bacterium; assembly: GCA_016871375.1. Lineage (GTDB taxonomy): Bacteria > Acidobacteriota > Vicinamibacteria > Vicinamibacterales > UBA2999 > VFYY01. Next base: position 17,188 of record VFYY01000012.1, on the reverse strand, counting down.
GGCGAGCTGACGCTGAACAAGGACTGGAAACAGGCCGGACGGGCCGGCCTTGCGGCGTGGATCGGCTTTGCCGTCGGCACCGCCGTCAAGGTCGGCCTGGTGTTCCTGATGATCGGGATCTTCGCGGCAGCGTTTTTCCTGTCAGGCGGGCCGTAAAGACCCGCCCTACCGAGCGGAGTATGTCTTTGTAAATCCGTTGCGCGCGTTCGTGACGGTGAACGAGCCGTCCTGGCGCGCGGAGACCTTGATCCAGTACGCCGTCCCGTTGTGCGCGGGCGGAGCCGGCGCGTTCGGACCTGCCGGCGGCGGCGTCATCGCCGCAATCGGCATCGTCTCGGGCTGCTCGTCGACGAGGTTCGCGATGAACGCGCCCGGCACCGTGTACTCCTGGCCGCTCAGCAGCGAGAAGTGGATCTGCCAGAGGTCCTCGAGCCCGGGCGACGAGAAGAGCACCTTCATGGCGTCGGGCTGGCCGCCCTTCCGCGTGCCGTTGTTCATCACCGCCACGCGCGGCGCGAGTGCGTGCACGAGCGCGGGGTTGTTCGACACCGGCTGGCCGTGATGCGTGACGACGAAGAGATCCGCCTGCCCCAGGCGATTGGTCGGGCACATCAGGTCCATTTCCTTGTTCCACGTCAGGTCGCCGAGGTGCACGGCGCGGAAGCGGCCGAAGCTGATGACGGTACCGACCGACTGCGCATTCTCGGTCGGGTCCGGCGCCTGCGGCTTCACGTTGGCGCAATACGGGTTCCGCGATCCGGCCCCCGGCAGCGACGTACGCGTCACCTCGCCCGCCGACGACACGATGCGGATGTCGAGCCCCGTCATCGCCACCCGGTCGCCCGGCTTGACGACCGTGTGCCTGCCCTTGGCGTAGAGCTCCGGATAGACCTTCTGCAGGAACGTGTCTGCCGCGGCGGCCGGCTGTACGTTCGGGCCGTGGTCGATGAAGTGCCCGATCGGCACGCGTGCCGCGACCTCCGACATGCCGCCGAAGTGGTCGCCGTGGTAGTGCGTGGTGATCAGGTGGTCGATGCGCTGCAGACCGGCGTCCTTGACCGCAGCCACGATGCGCTCGGCGTCGCGAACCGCGCCGGCCCCGCCGTTGCCGGTGTCGATGAGCAGCGACTCGCCCGACGGCGCCACGAACAGCGTGGCGTTGCCGCCCTCGACGTCGACGACGTAGATGTCGAGCGTCGCCCGCGTCTGGGCCGACGCGGACGCCGCCACGAGCAGAAGCGCGAGGAGCAGTGCTGGCATAGTGGCCCTGTCTACCGGAACGGCTTGACGCCGTTCCTTGCGTATCTTAGCGCGGAACCTCGCTCATGAGGCCCACCACGTTCCGGTCCGGATCGCGGAAGATGGCCAGCCAGACGTCCACGCTCGGCAGCTTCGCCACGATGTGCGGCGTCTCGTCGAAGGTCACGCCGCGCGCCTCGAGCTCCTGCGCCGCCGCCTGGATGTCGGCCACGTGGTAGTAGATGAACGACCGCTGGTCGAACTCCGGCGAGGACGCGGGCCCCAGCATGAGCCGGACGCCGCCGCAGTCGAAGAAGGCCAGCGACGGCGGCGCCTCGAACAGCAGCGTCATGCCGAGGACGTCGCGGTAGAAGGCCACGGCCCTCGGCGTGTCGTGCACGACGACGGCGATCTGTTGGATTGTCGACAGGCTCAACATATAATTAGCCTCGCTAACGATATACTTAGCCTACGCAACTAATGCCGTCAAGCCCCGACTACCAGTCCATCGCCGACCGCCTGCACTCGGCCGCGATTCACCTGCTGCGCCGGCTGCGGCGGCAGGACGCCGCCATGGATCTCTCCCCCGCCCGTGCGTCGGCGCTCTCGGTCCTCGTCTTCGGCGGGCCGGTGACGATCGGCCAGCTGGCGGCGGCGGAACAGGTCAGCACGCCCACGATCACCCGGCTGGTCGTCGGCATGGAGCGCGACGGCCTGCTGAAGCGGCGCGGCGACGAGCGCGACGGCCGCGTCGTCTGGCTGGAGGCGACGGCCAGGGGCGCGAAGATCCTGAAGGAAGGCCGCCGCCGTCGCGTCGCCGCGCTGGCCGCCGAGCTGAAGACGCTCCCGCCCGAGGAACTGGACCTCCTCTCGCGCGCGGCGGACCTGCTGCAACGGTTGACGAGGCCAGGCGGGCCGTAAAGGCCCGCCCTACACGCGTAGGGCGCCCCTTTACGGGGCGCCTTGGATCTGCGATAACTACCCCACCATGGCCAAGGTTGGACGCAACGATCTCTGTCCGTGCGGCAGCGGCCGTAAGTACAAGAAGTGCTGCGAATCGAAGGACCGCGGCGGCACCGTGCAGAACTGGACGATGATCGCCCTGGTGGGCGGGGCCGTGCTGGCCGCGCTCGTTGCGGGCATCGCGTCGTTCAGCGGTGAGCGCGCGAGCAGCCCCACGCGCGTGTGGTCGTCGGAGCACGGCCACTACCACGACGCGAACGGCGTTCAGGTCCCGTAAGGGCACGTGAGGCGAGTAGGGCGGGTGAGGCGAGTGAGCTAACACGCCCCACCGGCCCCACACGCCTTACCCGCCTTTGAGCAATGCGCGCGCCTTCTCCTCGAGCGCCCGGAGCCGCTGCTCCAGCTCGAGCCGCGCGCGCTCGATCTCCTCGTCGGTGGCATCCGCCGCCACCGGGATCGGCTCCCCGATCGCCAGCGCCACCGTGCTGAACGGCTTCGGGATCTGCGTGCGGTCCCAGCTGCCCAGCGACCAGTGCCGCGACGCCTCGAGGTGAAACGGCAGCACGGGATTCCCGGTCGCCTTCGCCAGCCAGATGGCGCCGGGCTGCGCGGCCCGCGCAGGCCCGCGCGGGCCGTCAACGGTGAACCCCGCGGGCTTCCCCTCCTCCATGTCCCGCACGAGCTGCTTCATCGCCTTCAGCCCGCCGCGCGTCGTCGAGCCGCGTGCCGTGCCGTAGCCGAAGCGCTCGATGATGCGCGCGATCCATTCGCCGTCGAAGTTCTCGCTGGTGATGACGACGATGCCGCGCCGGCGGAAGTAGAAGGTGGCGGGCAGGATGCGGCCGTGCCAGAAGGCCATCACCGGCTGACGGCCGGCGGCGCGGATGGCGTCGAGATGCTGCATGCCGTCCACGCGCCAGCGCAGAGTCCGGCCGAGGGCGTTGATCAGCGGGTAACCCAGCGCGGCGATGGCGCCGACTTGCGCCCGCTTCGACCAGGACGAGCGCCAGTCGCTACTCACAAATCCCAAATCCCAAATCCCAAAACCCAAATCGCAAATCGCAAATCACAAATCGTCACATTCCGCTGTACTGAGGACCGCCGCCCCCTTCAGGCGGTACCCACGTGATCGCCTGGTAGGGATCCATGATGTCGCACGTCTTGCAGTGCACGCAGTTCGACGCGTTGATCTGCAGGCGCGGCGTCCCGTCGGCGTCGTGCGCGATCTCGTAGACGTTCGCCGGACAGAAGCGCGTGCACGGGTGGCCGTACTCGGGGCCGCAGATCGAGCTGCAGACGTCGGTGTGCACCAGGAGATGCGCGGGCTGATCCTCGTCGTGCGCGGTGCCCGAGTAGTGCACGTTGGTGACCTTGTCGAACGTCAGCGTGCGATCGGCGGTCGTCAGGTTACTCGTCGTCATCGTACCCGGCGCGGCGCCGGAGTAGTCGCGAAGCGTCTGCATCCGCTCGTGGCCCGGTTCGCCGTGGAGATCCCCGGGGACGAGGCCGCGCGTCACCACGGAGAGGCCCGCGGCGACGACACCGGCAAGCAGCCCGGAGCCGAATGCCTGATGCACGCCGCGCACAGGATAGAGCTCCGCGCGCACGGCGCCGGCGTCGATCTTCAGCTGGTAGCGGCTGAGCGCCGCGGCGGAGGTATCTCCGGCGCGTACGGCGTCGTACGCCGTTTCGGCGGCCAGCATCCCGGTGCGCATGGCGAGGTGGATGCCCTTCAGCCGCACCGAGTTCATGAAGCCCCCAGCATCGCCGGCGATGAGGCCGCCGTCCATGTACGGCCGCGGAATCGTGTTCCAGCCGCCCTCGGGAAGCGCCTTGGCGCCGTAGCGGATCATCTGCCCGCCGTCGAGCAGCGCCCGGGTGAAGGGGTGCTGCTTGAAGCGGTTGAACGCCATGTGCGGGTCGAAGAGCGGGTCCTTGTAGTCCAGCCCGACAACGAAGCCGAGCGAGAGCAGTCCGTCCGGCAGCCCGTAGATGAAGGCCCCGCCGAACTCCTCGTGCCGCAGCGGGTAGCCCATCGTGTGCATCACGGTCCCCGGCGCGACGCGGTCCTTCGGCAGCTCCCACAGCTCCTTGATGCCGAGCGCGAACTGTTCCGGCTGCCGGTCCTTCCCGAGCTGCAGCCGGCGCAGCAGCTCCTTGGTCAGGTTGCCGCGAACGCCGTCGCAGAAAATCGTCACCTTCGCGGCGATGTCCACGCCGGGCTCGAACGTCGGCTTCTGTTGGCCGTGGCGGCTGATCCCCTTGTCGCCGGTGCGCACGCCGATGACGCGCACACCCTCCATAAGTACGTCCTGGCCGGGGAAGCCGCTGAAGAAGTCCACGCCGCCGGCTTCCGCCTGCTGCGCGAGCCACTGCACGAACTTGTTGATGGAGATGACGTAGTTGCCGTGGTTGCGCAGCGGTGGCGGGATGATCGGGAACGGCACCTTCCCCTGCTGCGTGAGGAAGTACACGCGCTCGCCGTGCACGTCGCTCTCGAGCGGGGCGCCCTTCTCCCTGAAATCGGGGATCAGATCGCGCAGCGCCGAGGGGTCGAGGATGGCGCCGGAGAGCTCGTGTGCGCCCGGTTCCCGCGCTTTCTCGAGCACCGCGACCGAGACGGGCGACGCATGCGTCGCCCCAGCACCCTGATTCAATTGCGCGAGACGAATCGCGGCCGAGAGGCCCGCCGGCCCGCCGCCAACAATCAGGACATCGACCTCGAGCGTCTCGCGAGTCATTCGTGGTAGGGGCGACGCATGCGTCGCCCGCTATTTTTCCAGCTCGGCGACCAGCGCAGGCGCGATCTCGAACAGGTCGCCGACGATGCCGTAGTCGGCCACCTCGAAGATCGGCGCGTCGGCGTCCTTGTTGATGGCGACGATGGTGCGCGAGCCCTTCATGCCGACCAGGTGCTGGATGGCGCCGGAGATGCCGAGCGCCACGTACAGCTTCGGCGCGACGGTCTGGCCGGAGCTGCCGATCTGGCGCTCCATCGGCAGCCAGCCGTTGTCGCAGATCGGGCGGGATGCCGCGAGCTCGGCGCCCAGCGCCTTGGCCAGCTTCTCGGCAACGGGCAGGTTCTCCTGCGACTTGATGCCGCGGCCGACGGCAACGATGCGTGGGGCCTGGCTCAGATCCACGGCAGCCTTCGCTTCCTGGAACGGCGCCTCGGGCGTCTGGCGGATGGCGGACGCGTCGAGGGAGACAGGCGCCTTCGTCACGGAGGCGACGCTCCCCTTCTGCAGGCGGTCCGCGCGAAACGCGCCGATCTGGATCGTGACGAACACCGGCCCCCCGCCGGCGGGCTTCACTTCCGCGGCGAGCTTGCCCTGGAACATCGGCCGCGTGAACGTCGCCGACGCGCCCGTGCCGTTGACGGCGGTGACGTCGGTGATGAGCGGCTTGCGGAGGCGAGCGGCCAGCGCCGGCGCGAAGTCGCGGGTCTGGTACGTGTGCGCGAATACGACGTGCGACGGTGCGCTTTGCTCAATGACGGCGCGCAGTGCGATGACCCACGCGTCCGGCGTGTACGTCTTCAGCGCCACGTCGTCGAGGACGACGACGTCGCCGGCGCCGGCCGCCGCGAGCTCCTGCGCCACCGCGTCGATGCCCGAGCCGGCGATGACGACCGCGACTTCATCTGCTCCGGCCAGCGCCTGCGCCGCGACGAGCGCTTCCCACGTCGCCCGGTTCAGCGTCCCGTCGCGCTGCTCGGCAACAACCAGAATCACAGCGGGGCTCCGCAATCAAAAGCCGCGCTGTGATTAACAGTGTCTTCTTGTGACACCAGCGCGGGATGTTCGGACTGACGCGCTCGTGTCACAGGGCGCGCGCCTCGTCACGCAGCAGGCGGACCAGTTCCTTGGCCGCCTCACCCGCCGACCCGCCGATCAGGTGCGTCTGCTTGCTGCGCGCCGGCATCGCCAGCGCCACGATCTGCTGCGACGGCTGGAGCCCCGCGGGCAGAGACGCTTTCCTGATCTCTTTCTTCTTCGCCGCCATGATGCCCTTGAGCGTGGCGTAGCGCAGCTGGTTGATGCCGCTCTGGATCGTCAGCAGCGCCGGCAGCGGCATCGCAATCCACTGGAACCAGCCGCCTTCGAGCTCGCGCTTCACGCGCAGGCTCCCCGCTTGCCCTGAGCTTGTCGAAGGGTCGATCTGCACCTCCATGATGATCGTGGAGTGCGGGATGCCGAGACGCTCCGCCAGCACGACGCCCGTCTGGCCGTGGCCCTGGTCGTCGGACTGGAGGCCGGTGAGCACGAGGTCGAACGTCTCGTCCGCCATCGCGGAGGCGAGCGCGCCTGCCGACACGAACGCGTCCGCCGCGGCCAGGCTGTCGTCCTCGACGTGAATGGCGCGGTCGGCGCCGCGCGCCAGCGCCTCGCGAATGACCTGCTGCACGCGGGCCGGGCCCGCCGAGCAGACGACCACCTCGCCGCCGTGCTTCTCGCGGAGGCGCAGCGCCTCCTCGAGGGCATAGGCGTCGGGCTCGTTCATCTCGTAGCTGACGTCAGCCTCGCGGATCCAGGTCTTGTCGTCGCGGAGCCGGGGCTGCCACTCGCGGGTGGGAACCTGTTTGATGCAGACGGCGATCTTCACCCTTCGAACTTCTTGAAGAGGAGTGCAGCGTTCGTGCCGCCGAAGCCGAACGAGTTGGAGAGCGCGTACTGGACCGCCATCTTCCGGCTCCTGTGCGGCACGTAGTCGAGGTCGCACTCCGGATCCGGATGGTCGAGGTTGATCGTGGGCGGCACGACCTGCTCGTGCACGGCCAGCGCCGAGATGCCCGCCTCCAGCGCGCCGGCGCCGCCCAGCAGGTGCCCGGTCATGGACTTGGTCGAGGAGATCGCGACCGTGCGCGCGTGCTCGCCGAAGCACGTCTTGATGGCCAGCGTCTCGAGCCGGTCGTTGTGCGGCGTCGAGGTCCCGTGGGCGTTGATGTAGTCGACCTGCTCGGGCTTCACGCCGGCCTTCTTCAGCGCGAGACCCATGACGCGCACGGCGCCCTCGCCGTCTTCCGACGGCGCGGTGATGTGATACGCGTCGGACGACATCCCGTAGCCGACCAGCTCGGCGTAGATCGGCGCGCCGCGCCGCTGCGCCTGCTCCAGCTCCTCGAGCACGAGGATGCCGGCGCCCTCGCCGATGATGAAGCCGTCGCGGTCCTTGTCGAACGGGCGGCTCGCCTTCTGCGGCTCGTCGTTGCGCGTCGAGAGCGCGCGCAGCGCCGCGAAGCCGCCGACGCCCATGGGCGTGATCGCCGCCTCGGAGCCGCCGGCAATCATCGCGTCGGCGTCGCCGCGGCGGATGATTTCCCACGCGTCGCCGATGGCATGCGCCGACGCCGAGCACGCGGTGCACGTCGCCGAGTTCGGCCCCTTCGCGCCGAAGCGGATGGACACCTGTCCGGCGGCCAGGTTGATGATCGCCGACGGGATGAAGAAGGGCGAGATCTTGCGCGGGCCGCCCTCGAGCAGCGCGCGATGCTCGCGCTCGATGGTGCTGAACCCGCCGATGCCGGAGGCGATGAAGACGCCGACGCGCGGCGCGGTCTCGGCCGTGATCGGGAGCTTGCTGTCATCCATCGCGAACTGCGACGCCGCAATCGCGTACTGGATGAAGACGTCCATCTTCTTGACGTCCTTCTTGTCGACGAACTGCAGCGGGTCGAAGTCCTTGACCTCCGCCGCGATCTGCGCGGCGAAGGCGCTGGCATCGAACTTCGTGATCCGCCCGACGCCGCTCTGCCCGCACAGCAGCGCGTTCCAGTTCGCTGCCGTGCCGATGCCGAGCGACGACACCAGCCCGATGCCGGTGATGACGACCCGCCTGGTCACGTCCCCTCGCTACTTCTTGGCCTTGGCGTGCGCCTCGATGTAATCGATCGCTTCCTTGACGCGGGTGATTTTCTCGGCGTCCTCGTCCGGAATCTCGATCCCGAACTCCTCCTCGAACGCCATGACGAGCTCCACCGTGTCGAGCGAGTCGGCGCCGAGGTCGTCCACGAACGAGGCGTCCGGGGTCACTTCCTCTTCATCCACGCCGAGCTGCTCGACGATGATGCTCTTCACCTTGTCTGCAACCGCCATCTCTCCTCCGTTCACATGTACATGCCGCCGTTGACGGCAAGTACCTGCCCTGTAATATACGACGCCTCATCCGAGGCGAGAAAGCACACCGCGGCGGCGACATCCGCCGTCGTGCCGGCCCGTCCGAGCGGAATCTGGGACGCCCAGTCGCCCTGCGCCTTCGCCAGCAGCTCCTTCGTCATGTCCGTTTCGATGAAACCGGGCGCGACGACGTTCACGGTGATGCTGCGCGAGGCCACCTCGCGGGCGAGCGCCTTGCTGAACCCGATGAGCCCGGCCTTCGAGGCGGCGTAGTTGGCCTGCCCCGCGTTCCCCATCTGGCCGACGACCGAGCTGATGCTGATGATACGGCCGCTCCGCTGCTTCACCATCGGCTTGAGGACGGCCTGCGCACAGGTGAACGCGGACGTCAGATTCGTGGCCAGCACCTGGTCCCAGTCGTCGCGCTTCATGCGCAGCATCAGCTGGTCGCGGGCGATGCCGGCGTTGTTCACCAGCACGTCGATGCGGCCGTGGCGCTCGAGCGTGCCGCTCACCATCGCGGCGACGGAACCCTCGTCGGTGACGTCGAGGGAGGCGACCTCGGCGCGGCCGCCGGCTTGGGTAATCGCCGCCACGGTGCCGGCCGCGTTGTCGCCGCGCGCCGCGGCAACGACGACCGCCCCGCGCGATGCCATCTGCGCGGCGATTTCCCGGCCGATGCCGCGCGAGGCGCCGGTGACGATGGTGACCTTGTCCTTGAGGCTAAACATGCAAGGCGTCCTCGAGCGGCGCCAGGTCCTCCGGCGCCCCGAAACTGAAGACGCGCGCGTCCTTGTGGATCTTCTTGACGAGACCGCTGAGCACCCGTCCGGGGCCCACTTCAACATACGTGGTGACGCCTTCCGACGCAAGGCGCCGCACGACCTGCTCCCAGAGCACGGGCGCCGACACCTGCTTCACCAGCGCCTCGATGGACGCCGCGGCGTCGCGCTTCGGCTCGGCGTCCACGTTCGCCACGACGGGCACGCGCGGGGTCAGCGCGGCAAGCGCCCGCAGCTCCGGCGCGAGCCGATCCTCGGCCGGCTTCATCATCGCGCAGTGGAAGGGGGCGCTGACGGGCAGCGGGATCGCGCGCCTGGCGCCCAGCGCCTTCGCGCGCTCGGAGGCCCGCTGCACGGCGGCGGTCGCGCCGGCGATGACGACCTGATCGGCGCTGTTGATGTTGGCCGGACTCACGACCTCGCCGTTGGCGGCTTCCTCGCACGCCTGCTTCACGAGCGCGGCGTCGAGGCCGAGAATCGCGGCCATGGCGCCCTGCCCCACGGGCACGGCTTCCTGCATGTAGCGCCCGCGCCGGCGGACCACCCGCACGGCTTCCTCGAACGGGAACGTGCCCGCCGTCACGTGCGCCGAGTATTCGCCGAGGCTGTGCCCGGCCACCAACGCGGGGGTGATCCCCTTCGACGCGAGCACGCGCGCCGCCGCGGTACTCACGGTCAGGATCGCCGGCTGCGTGTGCTCGGTCAGCATGAGCTGATCCTCGGGCCCCTCGAAGCACAGCCCCGACAGCGGGCCGCCGAACGCGGCGTCGGCCTCCTCGAAGGTCCGGCGCGCTTCCGGGAAGGCCTCCACGAGGTCCTTTCCCATCCCGACCTTCTGCGAACCCTGTCCCGGGAAGAGGAATGCGATCACTGATGCGGCGCCCGGCCGGTCATCACGCCGGCGGCGGCGATCTCCTGCTCGACGCGCTGAAGGACATCGGTGGAAGCGAAGCGGAAGGCGAGCGCGATCGCGTTGCGCACCGCCCTGGCGGACGACCGGCCGTGGCCGACGATGACCAGGCCCGCGACGCCGAGCAGCGGCGCGCCGCCGTACTCCGCATAGTCGATCCGCGCGCGGAAGGCCTTGTCGAGGTCCTCGCCCAGCGCGGCGTCGAACAGCTCGACGAGCCCCTCGCTCGTCTTGAGCACGACGTTGCCGGTGAAGCCGTCGCACACGATGACGTCCGCGCGGCCGCTGTAGATCTCGCGCCCCTCGACGTTGCCGATGAAGTTGAGCCCTCCTTCGCCAGGGCTGCGGAGGGCAAGCGCTTTGAATAACTGATGCGCCTCGCGCGTCAGCTCGTTGCCCTTCGTCTCTTCCTCGCCAATCGACAGCAGGCCGACCCGCGGCCGCTCGATGCCGAGCGCCACGCGCGCGTAGACGCTGCCCATGACCGCGAACTGCAGCAGGTGATGCGGGCGGCACTCGACGCTGGCGCCCGAGTCGAGGAGCACGGCCGGCGTGTCGCGTGTGGGGATGGTCGTGGCCAGCGCCGGACGATCCACGCCGCGAATGAGCCCGAACGCGGCATGCGCGGCCATGACGGTCGCGCCGGTATGGCCGGCGCTCACGAACGCGGCAGCCTCACGCGCGGCCACGAGGTCCGCCGCGACGCGGACCGACGCCCCCTTGCGCCTCCGCACCGACGCGGCGGAGTCCCCCATGCCGATCACGTCCGGCGCGTCGACGATGCGGAGGCCGAGCTGGCGCCAGTCGTGATGCGAGGACAGCGCCGCCTCGAGATCGGCCGTGCGGCCGACGAGCGCAAGCTGGATGGCGAGGTGACGCGCGGCTGCCACGGCCCCGTCAACGACCGCGGCGGGCGCATGATCGCCGCCCATCGCGTCGACGGCGATCGTCACCATCTGCGATTTGCGATTTGCGATTTGTGATTTGCGATTCACTGTCTGTGATTTCCGATCACAAATCACAATTCACAAATCACAAATCACACATGTCATTCTTCATCGACGGGACGGACCTGTCGCGACTTGTAGTAGCCGCAGTGCGGGCAGATGCGATGCGGCGCCTTCGGCTCGTGGCACTGCGGGCAGAGGCCGGTCGTGGCCGGCCGCAGCGCGTCGTGCGTGCGGCGCTTCGAGGTCCGCGTCTTCGAATGTCTACGTTTCGGATTCGGCATATTCGTGATTTGTGATTTGTGATTTGTGATTTGTGATCTTTGATTTGTGATTTGAAATCACAAATCACAAATCGCAAATCGCAAATCGTCATGATTCCCGCTTCAATGCCTTGAGTGGCGCCAGCCGCGGATCCTCCCACGCCGGCGCGCAGTCGCACGACCCGCTGTTGAGGTTCGTTCCGCACTGCGGGCACAGCCCCCTGCAACCCTCCGTGCACAGCGGCTTCATCGGCAGCGCCAGGTAGAACTGCTCCCGCAGGAGCTGGTTCAGGTCGATCTGGTCGTCCGTGTAGAAGCTCGTCTCGAGGTCCTCTTCCGCGACCTCGCGCTCCTCCCCGGCGTTCAATTCCGACGCCGGCAGGAAGCGCACGTCGAAGGGCGCGTCCACCGGAAACCGGAACGGCTCGAGGCAGCGGCTGCACGGCAGCTCGAGATCCGTCTTCACCCGCCCGGCAAGGCGGAACTTCTCCTTGTCCTTGTGGATGTCGAACGCCACCTCGACGGGCGCCGCAATCCGGTAGGTCTCTCCCTCGTCTCCCACCTCGTGCGGCTGGAACGTACGGGCAACGCTCGTGACCGGCTGACGGTAGCGCGTGAGGTCGAGCTGCAAACCACCAATTATAGCCGGTTTACAGCTGATTCCACGAGATCGGGCCGATCCACGGCTTGGGGATGAAGAGCCGTTCGTAGAGGGCGACGGCGAACCGGTCCGTCATGCCGGCCACGAAATCCTTGGCCGCGACGTCCAGCCCGTCCGCCTCGATGACGCGACGATCCAGGAACTCATCCGGCCGCCCGCGGACCTGCTCCCACAGGCCGCCGAGGATGCCGGTCGCCTTCTTGAACTCGGCCGTCGCGATGTCGTTCTCGTACACCGCCTCGAAGAGGAACCTGCGCATCGCGAGCGTCGCCTCGAGCACGGGCTCGCTCATCCTGATTTCGGTCAGCCCGCCGTGCTGTGTCTCGGTGACGACGTCCTTGACCATGCGCGCGATGCGCGAGGACGAGGTGGTGCCCAGCACCTGCACCGGTCCCTTCGGCAGGTCGGCCGACTTCAGCATCCCCGCCCTCACCGCATCGTCGATGTCGTGGTTGACGTAGGCGATGAGATCCGCGACGCGCATGATCTGCCCCTCGAGCGTGGAGGCGCGCCTGGAGGGATCGACGCCGACCGGCGAGCCTTGCTTCCCCTTCGAGTGACGCGCGATGCCGTCGCGCACCTCCCACGTGAGGTTCAGGCCGTGGCCCTCGTTCTCGAGGACGTCGACGATGCGCAGGCTCTGCTCGTAGTGGTTGAAGCCGCCGGGCATGAGCTCCTGCAGCACGCGCTCGCCGGCGTGGCCGAACGGGGTGTGGCCCAGGTCGTGGCCGAGCGCGATCGACTCGGTGAGCTCCTCGTGCAGCCGCAGGACCTTGGCGATGGTGCGCGCGATCTGCGAGACCTCGAGCGTGTGCGTGAGACGCGTGCGGTAGTGGTCGCCGGCGGGCGCGAAGAAGACCTGCGTCTTGTGTTTCAGCCGGCGGAACGCCTTGCTGTGGATGATGCGATCGCGGTCGTGCTGAAACGCCGGCCGCACGTCGTCTTCGGGCTCGGGGTGAAGCCGGCCCTTCGTGTCGGCGCTCTTGGCCGCCTGCGGCGCCAGCGTGTCGCGCTCGCGCTGCTCGAGCGCCTCACGGATGGTCGCCAACGATCTCCTCCAGGAAGCTCGTGCCGTGCGCGAGCGGCGCCACGCCGAAGCTCGCGGCCAGCGTCTGGCCGAGGTCCGCGAACGTCGGCCGGGTGCCGATGTCCGCGCCCGCGCGCACGCGGGGACCGGTCATGAGCAGCGGCACGTATTCGCGCGAATGGTCGGTGCTCGGCGTGCTCGGGTCGTTGCCGTGGTCGCCCGTCACGACCAGCAGGTCGCCGTCACGGAGCCTGCCCAGCAGCACCCCGAGCCGCTCGTCGAAGCGCTCGAGGTTGGCCGCGTAGCCCCGCACGTCGTTGCGATGGCCGTACATCTGGTCGGAATCCACGAGGTTGATGAAGATCAGGCCTCGATCGACCTGCTCCAGCGCCCGATCGAGATGATCCATGCCTTCCGCGTCGCTGGAACTGTGGACGGCATCCGTAATACCGCGCCCGGCGAAGAGGTCCTTGATCTTGCCGATCGAGTGGACCCTCTCGCCGCGCGCGCACAGCCGATCGAGCAGCGTCTCCCCTGCCGGGTCGAGCGCGTAGTCGTGCCGGTTCGCGGTGCGCGTGAAGGCGCCCGGCATACCGACGAAGGGCCGGGCGATCACGCGGCCGACGCCGAGCCCGCGCGCCACGAGGTCGAACGCGATCTGGCAGATCCGGTACTGCTCGGCGATCGGGATCACATCCTCGTGCGCGGCGATCTGGAACACGCTGTCGGCCGACGTGTAGACGATGGGCTTGCCCGACCGCATGTGCTCGGGACCAAGGCGATCGATGATGTCCGTGCCCGAGGCGACCACGTTGCCGATCGTGCCGCGGCCGACGCGGCGCTCGAACTCCGCGATGAGCTGCGGATCGAAGCCGTTCGGGAAGGTCGGGAACGCGCGGTCGAGCACGATCCCCATCATTTCCCAGTGTCCCGTCACCGAGTCCTTGCCCGGGGACGCCTCCGCCATCCGCCCGTATGCGCCCCGCACCGCGGCCGGGCCGGCGCCAATCGACGCGACGCGGCCGAGCCCCAGCGAACGCATGGCCGGGAGCCGGAGCGGGACCTGCCGGGCGATGTGTCCGAGCGTATTGCTGCCCTCATCGCCGTAGGCGGCGGCATCGGGAAGCTCGCCGATGCCCATGCTGTCGACGATGATGAGGATGACGCGCGTGAACAAAAACTACGGATGATGCGAGGAGAAGTAGTTCTGGACCGAGCGCTGCGTGGCGATGGTGGCGATCGCGTGCTTGAACACGAGGTGGTCGGCGCCGTTGACCTCGACGATGACGGCGAAGCGATCGAAGTTCTTGATGCGCGCGTCGAACTGGCGTCCGTCGATGAGGTGGACGCTGACCGCCAGGCGCTCGCGGCGCGCGTAGTTGAGGAAGACGTCCTGGATGTTCGGCTGCGAGGCCGAAGCGGAGCGGGATTCAGTTGCCTGGGCCATCACGTCGCGTCTCCTGGGGGGAGCCGACTCCGCGCGGCGAGCATGTCGTCGACGAGCTGGAGCGTCTCGGATCGTTCGCCGGGGCCGTCGAACCAGACTAGATTAGGCTCTTTGCGGAACCAGATCAACTGCCGTCGCGCGTAGCGACGGTTCTCCTGCGTGATGAGCGCACGCGTCGCGTGCTCGTCGCGCACACCTCGCAGCATCTCCATGACTTGACGGTACACGAGCCCCCCGAACGGCCGCGCCGACGGCGGGACGCCGCGCGCGAGCAGGCCTTTCACCTCCTCGACGATGCCGCGGGCGAACTGCCGATCCACGCGGCGCGCCACGCGCTCGGCGGTGAGCGCCGCCGGCAGCTTGAGCACGATCGCGATCACCTCGCAGTCGGCAATGGGCGACGCGGTGTCGCCGAAGTGAGATGTCAGCGGACGGCCGGTCGTGAAGAAGACCTCCAGCGCCCGCACCAGGCGCTTGCGGTCCCTCGGCATGATGCGCGCCGCCGACGCGGGATCCACGTTTTTCAGCATGCGGTGCAGCGTGTCCGGGCCGCGGCGGTCCGCCACGCGGTCGAGACGCGCCCGCAGCGCCTCGTCGGCGCCGGGACCGGGGAAAAGTCCGCGCGTCAGCGCCCGGTAGTAGAACCCCGTGCCGCCCACCAGGATGGGCAGCTTCCCGCGCCCGTGGATGTCGCGGATCGCCGCGGCCGCGTCCTGTGCGAACTGCGCGGCCGTGTAGACCTCGGTCGGGTCTGCGATATCAATCAGGTGATGCGGGATGCCGCGGCGCTCCTCCACCGGCGGCTTGTCGGTGCCGATGTCGAAGCCGCGGTAGACGGCCGTGGAGTCGCAGTTGATGATTTCGCCGCGGTATTTCTCCGCCAGCGCCAGGCCAAGCGAGGTCTTGCCGGAAGCGGTCGGACCGAGAACGGCGAGGACGATCGGGCGCAACGTCCGTAGCGTCCGGCGTGCTCAGCGGACGCGCTCTTTCAGGAACGAGATCACGCCGGGCCAGATCCGCGCGGCCAGCTTCTCGTCCTTTGTCCCCAGTGCGTTGTGCGGCCCCATGAACGCGTGGCCGGTGCCGGGATGCACCGTGATGACGACGTCTTTTCCGAGCCCCTTCAGCTTCGCCTCGAGCGCCTTCGCGGCGGCCGGCGGGAAGAAGCTGTCGTTCTCCGCCATGTGCCCGCGGACGGCGGCCGTCATCTTCGACCAGTCGGGCTCCATCGGGCCTTGCGGGAAGCCGTAGAACGGCACGAGCGCGCTCACCGTGTCGCCGCGGTTGGCGGCAATCAGGAACGAGAGCATACCGCCCATGCAGAAGCCGACGACGCCGACCGTCTTGCTCGTGACCGCCGTGTTGCCGGCGAGGTAGTCGATGGCGCCGCTCATGTCGCGCGCGGCACGATCCGGCGGCAGGCTCTGCATCAGCTTTCCGGCCTTGTCCATCTCGGTGTGCTGCGCCAGCTCGCCGTGATAGAGGTCCGGCGCCAGCGCCACGAACCCGGCGGCGCCAAGCCGATCGGTCATTTCCTTGATGCCCGAGTCGAGCCCCCACCACTCCTGAATCACCAGCACGCCAGGGCCGGATCCGGAGGCCGGCTTCACCAGGTACGCCGACGCCATGGATCCGTTGCTCTTGAAATCGACGGTCTCGCCCATTCGCAGATCGCTCCTATCGCAGGAAAACTGCGCGATTCTACCCGACCTGTCGGCCGCCAGCGGTTACAATCGCCCGCGCTCGAGGAGGATCACATGCGAACTTTCCCGTGTGTCGTCGTCGTGACCCTGCTGGCGTTCGCCAGCCCGGCATCGGCTCAGCAGTCGCTGACAAGGGACATCAAGGTGATCTCGAGCGCCGGCGCGCGGGCGCTCGCGGACGCGTGCTCGGCCTGGGCCGAGCGCAACACGCAGGTGGTGGCGATTGCGATTCTCGACTGGGGCGGGAACCTCATCGAGTCGCACGCCATGGAAGGCGCGGCCGCCAACGCCATCGACACGGCGTTGCTCAAGGCAAAGTCCGCGCTGCGCTGGCGACGCGCCACCTCTGAAACCAACAAGATCGTGCGCAGCGGCGAAAACCTGGCGCCGACCTTCATGAACGACTTCCCGCAGCCGGGCGCGCTGCCGATCTTCGTCAACGGCCAGGTGATCGGGGCGATGGGCGTGTCGAGCGCCGAGGGCGAGCGCTGCGCGCAGGCGGCGATCGACGCGGTCTTCAAGGGACAGGCCTCGTCAACCGCCACGCGCTAGGACCCAGACGACGAGCGCGGTGAGCAGGATGAGGAGTCCCAGCTGCTGCGCTCGCGTCGGCATTTACTGATGCTGGCTCCTGGGCGTTATTGCCCGGGCGGCTGCTCGTTGTAATAGAACGTGACGGTGAAGAAGGCCTTGTCGAGCGGGTATTCGGGCGGGAGCGGTTCGGTCGGATTCGACGAGACGATGGCGCCGTAGGCGGCCTGCGTGAACGCCTCGATGTGGCCGGGCTGCACGACGTCCACGTCCGTGATGCGGCCGTCCCTGTGGATGTTGAACTGCAGCACGACGCGGCCGCTGAAGATCATCGCCGCCTGCGGCACGAACCAGTTGCGCCGCACCTGCGCGACGAAGCGGCGCAGCCACGGCCCGAACTCGACGCCGCGCGTGTCGAACTGAATCGTCGCGCCCGGACGGTTGTTGCCGCCCTGCGGGTTGTCGAAGCTCTCGTTCTGGATGTAGCGCTGGAGATTCCGCAGCGCCTCCCCGAGCGATCCCGCCTGCTGGCGCGGCGGCTGCGGCGGCGTGGGCTGCGGGCGCGGGCGCGGCAGGCCCAGCTCTCCGGGCACCGGATC
>VFYY01000011.1 GCA_016871375.1 Acidimicrobiia bacterium | reverse complement strand
CGTCTAGACGTCGCCGGTCCGGTAGCCGACGAGCATCTGGTAGATGCTCTCCGGGCTGGGGTCGATGGAGATGCCGCGGTCGTAGACCTTGATCTTCTCGCTGGCCTCGAGGTCGTCGAACAGGATCATGCGGCGGCTGCCGCCCAGGATCGTGCGGCGCACCTTCACGGGCGACAGCCAGTTCGCGTGCACGTGCGCGATCAGCGTCCCCTCGAAGAACACCGTCATGTACGCAATGTTCTCGGGCCGGCCCGGAACATGCGCGAGCCCCGTGGCCGACACGGCCGCCGGCTGGCGCTGCAGCACGTAGTCCATGATCGACAGATCGTGGACCGCGAGATCCCACAGCACGTTGACGTCACGCTGGAAGAGGCCGAGGTTGATGCGCACCGAATCGTAGTAATAGAGGTCGCCGAGCTCACCGGCGGCGGTCAGCTCACGCATCTTGCGCACCGCGGGCGTGTAGACGAACGTGTGGTCCACCATCAGGACCAGCCCGCGGCGGCCCGCCTCGTCGATGAGCCGCCGGGCCTCCTCGGACGTCGCGGCGAGCGGCTTCTCGATGAGGACGTGCTTGCCCGCCCGCAACGCGGCCATGCCGAGCGCGTAGTGCGTGGAGACCGGCGTGGCGATCGCCACCGCATCGACGGCGGGGTCGGCGAGGAGCTCGCCCGCGTCTCGCGACGTCGCGATTCCGGGATACCGACGGACCGCGTGGGCGAGGCGATCCGCGTCGGCGTCAGCCACGTGGACGACGCGGCACTCCCGCTGATCGGCGAAATTGCGGACGAGGTTGGGTCCCCAGTACCCGTAGCCGATCACGCCGACGGCAATCACCGGACCTCGAGCCGCCGCTGCAGACGCGCCGGCACGCCCGCGACGACCGCGTCGGGCTCGACGTCGCGCGTCACGACGGCGCCGGCGCCGACCATCGCGCGTTCGCCGATGCTGACGCCGCACAGGATGACCGCGCCGCTGCCGATGGACGCCCCGCGGCCGACGCGCGTCGGCACCACCGTCCAGTCGGCCTCGGTCTGCAGCCGATCACCGGCCGTCGCCCGCGGATGGCGGTCGTTGATGAACATGACGCCGTGACCGACGAAGACCTCGTCTTCGATGGTCACGCCTTCGCACACGAACGTATGTGAGGAGATCTTGCAACGGCGGCCGATGGTCGCGTTCTTCTGGATTTCCACGAACGCGCCGATGCGGGTTTCGTCGCCGACGGTGCAGCCGTAGAGGTTGACGAGGTCCGGGTGGTGAATCACCACGTCGCGGCCGAGGCGCGCGGTGGCGTCAACGGGCATCAGCGGCGCGCGCTCACCAGGCGGTAAACCCGCCGTCAACGCGAAGCTCGTGCCCGGTGACGTACGCCGCGGCGCTCGACGCGAGAAACAGCAGCGGACCCTGCAGATCCTCGTCGCGCGCCATGCGCCGCAGCGGCACGCGCGCGCCGTACTTCGCCTTGAACTCCGCGTCCTGGCCGCCGAGCACGCCGCCGGGCGACAGCGTGTTCACACGCACGCCGCTCGAGCCCCACAGCGTCGCGAAATATTTCGTCATGTTGACGACAGCCGCCTTCGACGCGCCGTAGGCGGGGGTCTTCAGGAACGGCAGGTCGCCCGGCAGGTGATCGTAGAAGCGCTGATCGGGCGACACCGACGCGTAGAGCGAGCCGATGTTGACGATCGACCCCTGCCCTCTCGCCGCCATGCGGCCGCCGAACACCTGCGTCACCTGAAACGTGCCGAGCAGGTTCACTTCCACCATCCGCCGGAACTGCTCGATCGGCAGGTGGTCGATGGCCGACCGGTTCCCGCCGGTATCAGGGGGCTGGTCGATTCCCGCGTTGTTGACCAGCACGGCCGGCTCGCCGAGCGCCTCGACGACGGCGCGCGCGGTGGACTCGATCGAGGCACGATCGGTGATGTCGCAGTCGAAGCGCCGCAGGTGGCCGCCCGCGGCCCTGGTCAGTGCCGTGAACGCGGCCGACGGCGGAGCACCCGGCAATTCCAGCGCGGCGACCCGCGCGCCGGCGCCGAGCAGCGCCTCGGTCCAGACCGGCCCCAGCTTGCCGCAGGCGCCGGTGACGACCGCGACCTGGTTGTCGAGGCGGAACAGCTGGCTCACGAACGGGCGAATGCGGCGCTCGGCTCGCTGAGGACCTCGTAGGACAGGAACTCGTCCTCGTGCAGCGCCTTCAGCGTGGCGCGGCCGATCACGCGCGAGAGCTCGCAGGGCGGAATCCCACCGCCCGGCGACTTCATGACGACGTCCTCCGCCCGCACCACGTGACCCGCCGGCAGATCGCGCGCCACGACGAGGCTCTTGCCCATCTTGAGGATCGGCGCGCGCTCGCTGTCGTAGACCTTCTTGACCCCGTCGCCGAGCGCCCTCCATATGCGATCGAGGTCGCGCACCATCTTCCGCAGCCCGACCGGCTCCAGCGAGAACGCGTGGTCGGTCCCCTTCATCGCGCGGTTGAGCGTGAAGTGCTTCTCGACGATCCGCGCGCCGAGCACGTAGGCGGCCAGCGGCATCGCGATGCCGTTGTCATGGCTCGAGAAGCCGATCACCGCGTCGGCGAACCGCTCGCGGTAGGCGGTGATCACGCGCAGATCGAGCTCATCGAACGAGGCCGGGTAGCCGGCCGTGCACTGCAGAATCGCCAGCCGCGGGTTGATCGGCATGATCGTGTCGTACGCCCGCTGCACGTCGTCCATCAGGGCGCCACCGGTCGAAATGATGATCGGCTTGCCGAACCGCGCCACGTGCGTGAGCAACGGCGTGCTCTTCAGGTCCCCGGACGCGATCTTGTACGCCGGGATCTCGAGCTCCTCGAGAAAGTCGGCGCTGGCGATGTCGAACGCCGTCGAGAAGAAGTCGATGCCGAGCTCCTGCGCGTACGCCTGCAGCTCGCGGTACTCCGACCGGCCGAACTCCAGGAACTCGCGGTGCTCACCGTAGGTGGCGCCGAAGCTGTTCTCGTTGTCGTACGGCTTGTTGTACGCCGCACGCGTGTAGAGCCCGCGGTTGTCGCGCTTCTGCAGCTTGACGGCGTGGGCGCCGGCCAGCTTCGCCTCGCGGAACAGCTCGCGCGCCTTCTCGAGGCTGCCCTGGTGGTTGTGCCCGATCTCGGCGATGACGTAGCACCCGGTGTCGTCGCCGATCCCGCGGGCGCCGATGTGCAATGTCCTTGGCAATCCGGTTCTCCTACGTGTGGACGACGGGCCGCAGCTGGGCGACGAGCTGATCCCAGCCGTAGCGCTGGCGCGCGATATCGCGCGCGGCGCGGCCGATCAGCTGCGCCTGCTCGAGGTCGGGCAGGCGCTCGCAGCGGTTGATGTCGATCACGTTCGTCATGTGGGCCACGCCCCCCGGCGAGTGCTCGTCGAGGTTGGTGATGACGGCGCAGCCGCACTCCATGGCCGCGTTGACCGTCGTGTTGTTCGCGCGCAGCCCCTTCTCGAAGAACGCCGCCAGGTACGTGCAGTCCATCAGCTGGTTGAACACCGCCGTGTCCGACAGGTACCCCATGAAGTAGATCTGCCCGTTGAAGATCGCCTGCAGCTCCTCGAAGCGGACGACGAACGACGCGTCGAAGCTGGTGTTCTCGTGCAGCGCCGTGGACACGTACACCGAGTAGCTCCTGCCGGTCGCGTCCAGCAGATCCCGCAGCCGGCGGTACATCGGCACCCGGATCTTGTGCGCCATGCCGAAGGTGAAGATCGACAGGTCGGTCCGCTGGAACCGCTGCGGGCTCAGGATCGTGCCCGGGCAGAAGAGCTCCTGGATGTCGGGCCGCACCGGGAGCAGGTGGTGAAACAGCTCGCGGTTCCCGCAGTAGACGCGATCGGCACGCGCGAGGAGACGCTGCTCGACCTCGGTGCCGTCGAAAGCGTGCAGGAACAGCTCGAAGCGTCCGGCGTGCGCGCCCGCCCAGGTGTCCAGATCGGCCGCATCGGCGGTGCTGAACTCGGACAGCTTCAGGGACAGCAGCGGACGGCGGTAGCTCCCCAGCTCGACCGCGCGAATCCCGACCACCGGGACGGCGAGGTGCGTGGCGAGGATGTCGTTGAACTTGGCGATCCCGCAGGTCCAGGGGTTGAGGTGGTAGCCAGCTATGCAGTCGATCATGCCTGTAATCGGGGGAAGTGCAATTTTACCTTACGTTTGCGAAAACCCCGGCACGCTCGAACCGCGCCGCCGCCTGCAGGTCGAGCGGCATGAACCGGCCAGCCGGGATCGAGGCGTAGGCATACCGGGCGGCATACAGGTGGGGGCCCAGGTAGCGATCATCGGCATACGCCGCGACCGTATCGACCCCGAGCATCGGGGCCAGCCAGGCGAGGCTGCCGGCCGTCCCGACGTACAGCGATGACCGCCGGATCACCTCGGTCTGCACTGCCAGGTTGCTCTGCGGCGTGACGCCGTCGCCGAGACCCCTCACGTTGGGCAGCCCGCCGAACAGGAAGTCCTCATGCTCGTCGAGCTGTACGCCCGCGCCGAGCGTGACGACCGGGCCCCGGTCCGCCAGGCGCTCGACGATCGCCCGCAGCAGCCGGCGATGCTCCGGCGTGTCCTGGATCGCCGTGCCTGTATAGAACTTCACGGCCGTGAACTGCGGCGGCAGGTCCGGCAGCGTGACGTCCGCACGCGGGCCGACGGGCGCATACCGCAGCTGCTGCAGGGCGTACTCGAGCGTCGCGGTCCCGAGCCAGAACCGCCGCAGCAACCGGAACATGAGCGAGGGATGCAGCAGCGTGGCATCCGCGATGCCGTGCCGTGCCCCTATGCGGCGCACGATCTCCGCGTCGAAATCGACAGCGGCCAGCTGCTTCTGATCGCCGGACGCCTGCCGATCGGCGTTGCGGCGCGCGAACTCGTCGGGCGCGAACAGATCGAGCAGCTCGATGGAGCGCCCGGCGACGTCCGCGTACCATGCGCCGGCGCCGCCGCGCGACACGGCCACCAGCCGCCGCGGGTCGACGCGGTACTGATGCACGAACCAGCGGACGAACGGCACCCAGTAGAGCACCTCGTAGCCGACTTCGGACAGCCAGGGGCCGACGAGGATCGGCCCCT
Organism: Acidimicrobiia bacterium; assembly: GCA_016871375.1. Taxonomy (GTDB): domain Bacteria; phylum Acidobacteriota; class Vicinamibacteria; order Vicinamibacterales; family UBA2999; genus VFYY01. The sequence continues at coordinate 38,490 of VFYY01000011.1, read as the reverse complement.
CGCCGGCGGCGACCCGCCGCAGCTCGCGCCTGATCGACGTGTCCTGGCGGAGGGGCTCGATCAGCTGCTCGCGCACGCGCTGCCAGTAGCGCGCCGAGTGGACAGCCGCGGCGCGCGCGTGCTCGAGGTCGTCACGGCGCCGGTCGGCCGCCTGCCGGAGTCCGCTGCGCGCGTTCTTCGCGTGCTCCGCCGACAGCTTCGCCGCGCGCCGCGTGCGGCCGGCATAGTGGCGATACAGCTTCGCCAGCCGGTTGCGGAGGAGCGACCCGACGTTGACGGCGACGAACGGGAGGTTGGCGATCCTCACACCTTCTCGAGCACGAGCACGCGGCCCTTGCCGCCCCAGTCCATGCGCGACTCGAGGTCCGGGCGCGACCGACACCCTTCCAGCACGAACATGAGCCGGAGCATGTCCTTGTTCAGGAGCGTGATGTGCGACGGATCCAGGTCGTCCTTCTGGTTGAAGTCGAGCAGCGTCGACGGGTTCGGATGAAAGCGCGTGGTCACGTAGACGAACGTCGACGTCATGCGGACCATGTTGGCGACCGCCTGCTTCACCTGCAGCACGGTCAGGTGCTCCAGCACCTCGCGGCAGATCACCAGGTCGTAGGCGTTCGCCGGCTTGAGCGTCGAGTCCGTCACCTGTCCGATGGTGATGCGGCCGCGCACCTCGGGGGTGGCGAGGTGGCGGCTGCTCTCGGCGAAGTCGATGCCGTCGACGTCGACACCGAGCTCCCACAGCAGGTGCATGAGCGCCCCCGGGCCGCACCCCAGGTCGAGCACGCGCCGCGGCTGGAAGACCTCCTTGATGAGCGCCGGGTTGCGCGCCTCGATCTGGCGGCGCGTCTCCAGGTCGTACTTGTTGCCCTCGGCGCGCCACTCGCCGGCGAAGTAGTCGGCATCGTAGTGCCCGGCGCCGACCGCCGTCTGGCGCAGGACCTGTCGCTCGAACTCGGTGATGGTCATCGTCGATTCTGGTGCTCGCAGAAGTCGCGCAGGATGCGGCTCGAGGAGTCGAGCACGGTGTCGAGATAGACGACCTCGATGCCGTGCTCGCGGCAGATCGCCACCTGGTCGGCCGGCAGGCGGCCGTCCCAGTCGCGTCCCTTGACGTAGTACTTCGGCCGCAGCTCGCGCAGGATGGTCTCGGTGTCGAACTGGTTGATGTGCGTGTAGGTGATGAAGCGGATCGCGTCGACGACGGCCGCGCGCTGGTCCTCCGGGAGCAGCGGCGCGTGCTTGGTGCGCACGTAGCGATCGGAGGCGACGTTGCACAGCAGGGGCACGTCGAGCCGTTCCGCCGCCGCCTTGAAGTACTCGACGTGGCCGCGGTGCAGCGGGTCGAACGCGCCGTCGACCATGGCCACGCGCCCGCGGTATTCCTGGAGCCGATCGAACTCGAGAATCACGCCGCTACGACTTGACGAGCAGTCCCTTCTCCTGCAGCTCGCCGAGCGCCTTGTCGAAGAAATCGACGGCCGCGTCCGGCGTCGTCTTCGCCCACTCGATGAGCTCGGCGAAGCCCTCTTCGAGCGGCACGCGGGGCGCGAAGCCGAGCGTCTCGCGCGCGCGGGTGATGTCGGCCGTGTTGTGGCGGATGTCGAACTTGCGGCCGGTGCCGGTCACCAGCGGCTCGATGCTCGACCCGAGCAGGCGCGCCAGCAGCCGCGCGATGTCGAGAATCGTGACCGTCTGCCCCGATCCGATGTTCACCGGCAGGTAATCCGCGCCCGGTTTCTCGAGCATCAACACCAGGCAGTCGACGACGTCGTGAATCGACACGAAGTCGCGCAGTTGTCCGCCGTCCTCGAAGACGACCGGCTGCCTGCCGTTCAGCAGCCGGCTGAGCCAGATCGCCGCGACGCCCGCGTACGGGTTGCTGAGGCTCTGGCGCGGGCCATACACGTTGAAGAACCGCGGCGCCACCGCCGGAATGCCGTAGGTCTTGCCGATGAGCAGCACCATCTCTTCCTGGTGGTACTTGGTCATCGAGTAGATGTTGTCGCGGTAGAGCGCCTTGTGCTCCGGCGTCGGCACGGAACGGACATGGCGGTGGCAGACCGGGCAGTGCTGTTCCCAGTCACGCGCCGCCAGCTGCGCCTCGGGGCGGATGGAGGGTGCGACCATCCCGTGCGCCTCGCACGTGTACGCCCCCTCGCCGTAGACGCCAATCGACGACGCGACGATGACCTTCTCGACGTGGTGCGTCGCGTTCACGAGGATGTCGAGGAGCAGCGCCGTCCCGCGGGTGTTCACGTCCACGTACCGATCGATCTGGTACATGCTCTGGCCGACGCCGACGGCGGCGCCGAAGTGCACGACGGCCTGCGACGCCAGCACGAGCGGCTCGAACGTGCCGCGGTCGCGAACGTCGCCGCGGACGTAGGTCGCCTTCGGGTTGGCATACGACGGCCACGTGCCCGACCGGTGCACCTGCGGCTCCAGATTGTCGAGCACGGTCACCCGGTAGCCGCGCCCGATGAGTGCGTCGACGAGGTGCGATCCGATGTAGCCGGCGCCCCCGGTGACCAGCACGTCGCGAATGCTCATGATGTGGTGTGTACCTCGATGCCGAGCGGGTCGAGCGCGGAAATGTCGAACGGCGTGAACCGCGCCGCCCCGCAGACCTGATAGACGCGCCGCGCCACCTGCAGGTGGCCGTGCAGGAACTGCGGGTCGGCGAAGACGGCGGTGGTCTCGACGCCGAGCAGTGGCGCCAGCCACGCCAGGCTGCCGCACGTGCCGACAAACGACCGCGCCCGCGCGATGACCGCCGTCTGCACTGCCAGATTGTCTTCGGCCCGCAGCGCGCCGCGCAGGCTGTGGATCCGCGAGGCCGCGTCGAAGGTGTAGTCCTCGTGGTCGTCGAGCGTCAGGCCGGTATCCAGCATGACCACGTCGCCGGTGGCCGCCAGCCGCAGGACGATCGACTGCAGGAGCCGACGGTGCGGCACGGTCGGCGGGAGCGACGCCGCGGTGTAGAACTTCACGGCGACGTAGTCGCGCGGCAGCGCGGGCAGCGCGACGGCGGGCGGCTCAGTCAGCCGGTACTTCGTGCGGCGCTCCAGAAACGACGGCGCGCGATGCCCGAGCCAGAACTGCTGGAACAGGCGGTAGAGGAACGACGGGTGCAGCACCCGCGCCGAGCGCAGCCCTTCGCGCCGCATCACCTCGCCGACGATCTCTTCGTCCATCGGCGTCTGGCCCCGCTGCTTCACCGTCCCGCCGCCCTCTGCCGCGCGCTGGGTGTTGCGCTGCACGAACTGCTCCGGCGACACCAGGTCGAACAGCTCCACCGCGTGCGGCGTGATGTCGCGATACCACGCCGACGCGCCTCCGCGCGTGACCACGAGCAGCCGGTCGGACTTCACGTGGTAGGTCGACTTGATCCACCTGACGAAGGGAACCCAGTACAGGACTTCGTAGCCGACTTCAGACAGCCACGGTCCAACGATGATCGGATCGGTGCCGCGCACCAGCCGCGCCAGCTCCCGCTCGACTGCCCACTCGGCGCGATACGTCTCGAACCGCCGCCGCGTGTCGTCGAGGCGCCGCAGCTCGTGCTGCGCGCGCGCCGGCGCCGATCGAACGCGCCGGAGCTGCCGGGCGCTCAGATTCCAGGCCGCGGTCAGCGCATTGAAGGCACGCTCCCGGGCCATCTTCCAGCCGCGGCGGGACTCCGCGAACGCCGCCCGCTTGACCTCGCGCGCCCGCGTGTCGATGGCCGCCCACGGATCAGTCACGAGCCGCTCCAATGCCGTCCACGACCGCTGCCCCTTCCGTCACCGCATGCAGGCGAAGCAGGCCGGCCGCGCCAATCCGCTCGAACGCCGACCGCGCCATGGCCAGGTGCCTGGGCGAGAAGCCGGCCGGGTCGCTGTAGAACGCGTACGCCGGCACGAGGTGGAACGGCGCCAGATACGAGAAGCCGCCATAGGTGCCGACGAATGCGCGCGCGCCCGCGACGACGGCGCTCTGCACGGCGAGGTTGCGCGCCGGGTCGATTCCCTCGGGCAAGTGGCGTACGCCGTCTTCGTCCACACGCTCGCCGTGGTGATCGTCGATGTTCAAGCCGGTCGAGAGCGCCACCACCGGCCCGCTGCGCGCGAGCCGCGCCAGCGCCTCGCGCGTGAACGCCCTGTTCGCCTCGGTCGGCGGAAAGCAGTCGTTGAAGTAGAACTTCGCGGCGACATACGACGGCGGGAGCCTGAGCGCATCCGTTCGCGCGCCCGCGAGCGGCCGGTAGATCGCATGGCGGTGCACCCATCCGGGCGGGAGATGCCCCCACCAGTACGGGTTGAACGACTGGTACATGCGCGACGGGTGCAGCAGCGTCCAGCGCCCGACGCCGGCGCGCCCCGCCAGCGTCTCCACGAGGCCGCGCTCGAAGTCGGTGACGCGCGTCTGTTTCTGCTCGCCGATCTCTGCGACCCGCGCGTCGTGCGCGGCCCGGAACGCATCGGGCGAGACGTGCTCGAAGACGTCCGCGTAGCGGCCGGCGAATGGCGCATACCAGCCGGCGGTGCCCCCGCGCGAGATGACGAGCAGCCGCTCCGGCGGCAGCGAAGCTCGATCCGCCACCCACGCCAGGAACGGAACCCAGTAGAGGAGCTCGAACCCGACTTCGCCCAGCCAGGGGCCGGCGACGATCGTGTGGCCGCTCGCCGCCATCGCGGCGAGCTCCTTGTCGAGCCGCGCGCTGTCGGCGTGCGCGAACGCGGCGCTGGCCTGCACGCGCACCCAGCGCGGCAGCGTACGGCGCAGCAGCGCCCGTACGCCCACTCAGCGCGCCGCAAGCAGCCGCTCGGCCGCTTCCCAGTCAGCCGGAGTGTCGATGCTCAGCGAATCACGGGAATCGATGACCAGCGGGCGGCAATCGTCGCCGTAGAGACTGCCGGTGCGTTCGATCGTGCGCGCCCAGCAGGCATACACGGTCCCCTCGCGCGCATAGGCCGGGCGCGCATCCTGCCGCCGCATCAGGCGTGCGCCCTCCGGGAGAAAGTGCCGCAGCCGGCCGTCCTCAATCTTCATGACGTAGTCGGGCGACAGGTGCCGCGGGACTTCGACGACCGTCACGACCGAGTCGGCATTGGTCTCGCGGAGCAGCTGCACCGCGTCACCGATGTGCTCGGCCCGGCGCAGCGGCGACGTGGGCTGCAGCAGCACCACGATCTCCGCGTGCCAACCGTCCGCGGCGAGCGCCTCGAGCGCGTGTCGGATGACGGGGAGCATCGGCGTCTCGTCCGCGGCCAGTGCCGCCGGGCGGAGAAACGGGACCTCCAGGCCGGCACGCCGGCCGGCGTCCGCGATCTCCTGCGAATCGGTCGACAGCACGAGCCTGTCGACCGCGCCCGAGTCCCGCGCCGCGCGCGCCGTGTACTCGATCAGCGTCCGTCCGGCGAGCGGCCGGACGTTCTTTCCCGGCACACCCTTCGAGCCGCCACGCGCCGGCACGAGCCCGAGCACGCGGCTCATGGCTGGGGCGCGTTCTGGACGTAGCGGATCTCGCGCAGCATCTCCATCGCCGAGGCCGGCGCCGGCAGCGCATCGGGCCGGGGCGCGGCCGGGCGGCACACGTACCCGACATGCAGGCGATCGGCGGCGTAGTCCGCGCGCGCGATGTCGAACCCGGTCGCCGCCAGATACGCGCTCATCGTCGCTTCGGTGAGGTAGTACGGATGATCGATCTTGACCGCCGCGTCGACCGAACGGTGGCGGAGATACGCCGCGCGGAAGTCGACGATGTCGACCAACAGGATGCCGTCCTCCGTCAGCAGCTGCCGCACGCGCGCGAGGGTGCCGCGGACGTCGAGCAGATGGTCCACCGTCTGGCAGACGATGACGGCGTCGAAGCGGCGGCCGCCGAAGTCGTGGCGCTCGACGAGGCCGGTGATCGTCTCGAGGCCGAAGTGGCGCGCCTCCTCGACCTCGAGCGGCGCCGGATCGATGAGCGTGCCCTGCAGGCCGAACTCGCGCGCGAAGTGGTGCGCGACGACGCCCGTCGAGCCGCCGATGTCGAGCATCGACCTGAAGGCGCGGCCGGCGACGAACGGCTGGATGAACGCCGCCCGCTCGGCCGCATACTCGCGCTGCTCCGCCTGAATCGTCCGCGCGTCGATCAACCGGCCGTGAAACGCGCTGACGAGCGGGCGGTACACGCCGTCGTAGAAGCGGCCGTACGCGTCGGCGGTCATGCGCGGGTTGAGGAAGACCAGCCCGCATCGCGTGCAGGCGTGCGCCTCGGCCGGATAGCCGTAGCGATCGCGATGCGTCAGGATGACGAACGTCGACGCGCCGCACAGGTTGCACGCGGTGACGGCGTCCTTCGGCTGTGACGCGTAGTCATAGCCGAGAGCGGCAATGCGCTCGGCGCGCGACGCGGACGACCCGGTCATGGTCACGATCAGTACGTAAGGCGCTTCTCGATGCGCAGGTCGGCGGCCGAGAGCGTCTCGGCGATCCGGAGGCCGGCCTTGCCGTCGCCGTAGAGGACATCGCGGTCGGGCCGGCCGCGGCGGCGATGCTCGCAGACGGCCGCCGTGATCGCCTCCCGGTCGTGGCCGACGTCGACCACGTTCTTCCCGCGCTCGCGGCCCTGCTGGCGCGTCCCGACGTTCACCGCCGGAACCCCGAGGAACGAGCCCTCGCGAATGGCCACGCTGGAGTTGCCGACGATCGCCGTCGCGCCGCAGAGCAGCCGCAGGAAATCCTCGGGCAGCATGTTGCGGAACAGATGCAGGTTGTCGGGCTTCTCGCGCTCGCGGAACATGCGGATGCCCTTCGAGGTGCCGTCGGAGCCGGCGTCCACGTTCGGCCAGAACCACAGCACCGGCAGGCCGAGGTCCTTGACCGCGTAGAGCGTCTCGTCCACCTGCTGGCGCGCCTCGTCGTACTCGGTCGTGACCGGATGCTGCATCACGACGAGGTATCCGCCCGACAGGTCCGACGTGGGGCCGACGCCGCCGTATCGCTCGAACGGATCGAAGTCCAGCGCCGGCCGCGCGGCGACGTCGGCGGCAATGTCGATGGACGGACATCCCGTCACCACGATGGTCTCCGGCTCCTCGCCCAGCTTCCGCACGCGTTCGGCCGCGAGCATCGTCGACACGAGGTGGAGATTCGACAGCTTGGTGACCGCGTGCCGCACCTTCTCGTCGATCGACCCGGTCACTTCCCCGCCCTGCACGTGCACGACGGGAATGTTCATGTACGACGCGGCAACCGCCGTGGCCAGCGTCTCGTAGCGATCCGCAATCGTGACGACGGCGTCGGGCTTCAGGTTGTCGAACACCGTCGCCAGCTCGGAGAGGCCGATGCCGGTGGACTTGGCGGAGGTGACGAGGTTCTCCCCCTCGAGCACCATGTAGACGCGGTGGCGGATGTCGAACCCGTCGTGCTCGATCGACTGAATCGCGCTGCCGTAGCGGTCCAGCAGCGCGGAGGCGGCGACGACGAGCTGCAGCTCGAGACCGTCATGGCGGCTGATGGCCGCCAGCGCCGTGCGGATGCGCGAGTAGCTCGGGCGGGCGGTGACGACGACGCAGATCTTTCGTCTGGGCATTCAGCGCGCGAGTCCTTCGATGTCGTCGGCGGCGAGGAGCTGGTCGGCGGCGACGGCGCGGGCCAGCCGGAGGCCGATGACGTCGGACAGCCGGTCGGGAGACAGTCCCGTCCCCGGCTTCTTGATCGCGAGGTGCTCCGCCGTCAGCACGGTGCCGGCGGGCAGGTCGCGGCGCGCGACCAGGCTGCGCGTGAACACTGTGCGGAGGTGCGCCGTCTCCCGCGCGGACTGCTCCTTGTCCACGGGGTTGGCGCGCATCCGCTCGATGAAGCGGACGCCGTCCACGAGCTGGCGCAGCTCCTGCGTCGTCACCGACGCAATCACGTCGGGGCCGAACATCTCGCGCGACAGCGTCACGTGCACCTCGAGCAGGTCCATGCCGAGCGCGACGCCGGCAAGACCCGGATAGATGGTCGCCGAGTGGTCCGACAGCCCGACCCAGCACTGGTAGCGATCGCGATAGAACGCCATCAGGTTGAGCCCGATCTTCTCGGGCGGACACGGATAGGCGGTGGTCGTCTGGAACACGCCGACCGGCACGCCGCGCGCGCGGACCCGTGCCACCGCCGCATCGATCTCCGCGACCGGGCTCATGCCCGTCGAGAGCAGCACCGGCGCACCGGTCTCGAGGATGCGATCGAGCAGGAACGTGTTCGGCGTCTCACCCGACGGAATCTTCCAGAGCGGCATCCCGATGCGGTGCAGCAGATCGACCGCTTCGATCGAGAACGGCGACGACAGGAAGAGGACGCCGCGCTCGCGGGCGTGCTCGGCGAGCCCGGCCCACTGCTCCGCCGTGAACCCCATGCGCGTCCAGTAGTCGTAGCGCGTCGCGTCCTGGCGGCTGAACTTGACGCGAAACGGCTCGGACGGCGTGCTCTCGGCGGCCGCGATGTGCGTCTGGAACTTGACCGCGTCGGCGCCGGCCGCGGCAATCGCGTCGATGAACGCGTGCGCCAGGCCGAGGCTGCCGTCATGGGTCAGCGCCACCTCGCCGATGACCAGGCACCGCCCGTGTCCGAGCCCGGTCAGCGCCGGATGCGACGAATCGACGCTCATGGTTTCACCGCCCCCGTCAGCGCCGCCGCGGATGCCGCCTGGCCGCCGAACCCCAGCTGCAGCAGATCGACGGCGCGGACGTCGAGCTCGACGAACGCGCCCTTGCGCAGGCCGGAGAAGACGCGCTTGGCGAGCTCCAGGTGATCGAAGCGGAACCCGGTTGCGTGCGAGTAGAACGCGAGCGTGTCCGTGCCGCAGAGCGGCGCGAGGTACGAGAATCCGCCGTAGGTGCCGACAAACGCCTCGGCGCCGCTGATGATGCGCGTCTGGACGTCGAGGTTCGTCTCCGGTGTCATCAGGTGCTCCACGGTGTGGAGGCGACGGCGCGCCGCCGCCGGCAGGTCTTCGTGGTCGTCGAACTGATGCCCGGTGTTCAGCAGCACGACGTCGGTGTGCTCGGTGAGCTGCTGCAGATAGGCGCTCGTGAACGCGCGGTTCTCTGGCGTGTCGGGCAGCGCCGTGTTGCCGTAGAACTTCGCCGCCACGTAACGCTCCGGGAGCTGATCGCGCAGCGCGCCGAGCGGCGCGGGCGGCATCGCGCTGAACGCGGTGAAGGTCTCGACGAGCGTAATCGGCGAGCGCTGGAACCAGAACGGGTCGAACAGGCGGTACATCACCGACGGGTGCAGCACCTTCACGCCGCGCAGTCCGCGACGCTCGCTGACCTTCGCGATGATCTCGCGGTCGAAGCTGCCGACGTCGACGTGCTTCAGCCGCCCCTTCTGCTCGACGATGCGCGCCTCGTTGCGGCGCCGGAACTCGTCGGGCGTGTAGAAGCTGAGAATGTCCTCGTAGTTCGGCGTGATGTGGCGATACCAGGATGCCGCGCCTCCCCGCGAGACCACGACGATCTGCGAGGGGTCGAGGTTGCCGTAGGTGCGCGCCCAGGCGAGGAACGGAATCCAGTACATCAGCTCGAAGCCGGTCTCGGACAGCCACGGCCCGAGCAGAATCGGCTTGCCGCTGCGGCCGAGGACGGTCACGAGCTCGCGGGCCTCGAGCGCCTCGGGCAGGTTCCAGCCGGCGAGCTTCTTGGCCGGATCGCGCGGCCGTCCGGGTTTCGGCGTCAACGCCGACGACACGGCGGGCGGTCCCGGCGCCACTTCCTTTTCCCCCAGCTGCGACTGCGCGAACTGCTTCAGCAGCACGAACGTGCGCCGATGGCCGTCCTGCCACACCTTCTTGAGGGCGAGCCGCGTCCGCTTGCGCCAGGGCTGCGTGGCCAGCAGGGCGTAGAGCGCGCCCACCAGCGGATACAGCAGCAATCGCAGTGCCTGCTCGGCCACGCCGCCGCCGACCGGCGCCGGCGAGGGCAGGCGTCCGGCGTCCTCGATCGCGCTCACGAACCGCGGCGTGGCCGCCGCGTCGCGGCCGAACGGGCGGATGAAACCCTCGACGAAGCGCGCGGCCCGTTCGTCTCCGCCGCCCTCTGCCGCCAGCGAATCCGCGAGCATCGTCAGGTGCTCGCCGAAGCTGCGCGCGGCGCGGAGCAGGCCGCCGTTCAGGTCGAGCAGGTAGTGGAAGTGAATCGTGCCTTCCTGATTGTGCTTCGAGATGTCGTTCAGCAGGATCGTGTGCGCCGGCTTGCCGACCACGGCCGCGTCGATGAACGCGCTCGTGTTCAGGCCGACCACCGCCGCGCTGTAGTACATCGAGTCGAAGTAGTCGTCCTTCGCCTCGTCGTCGATCGGATGGGCGCCCCAGAACGCGAGGTTGCGGTACCCGGACAGGTCGACGTTCGTCCATTCGTCGCGGCGCGCGGGATGCGGCCGGATGAGGATGCCGATGTCCGCGAGGCGGGGATCGTCGCTGCCGCGCAGCGCCTCGACCCACTGCTCGACGAAGGCGGCCTCGTCGGCGGTCCCGCGGAACAGCGACGAGCAGAGATACAACACGAACGGCCGATCCGGACGGAGCCCGACGCGCGCGCAGAACTCCTCGCGGCTGCGCGCCGGCCGGCGGACGAACCAGAGATCGAACGGATGGGCGCCGGTGACCGCCACGCGTTCGCTCGGCACGCCGTGCATCCCGACCGCTTCGTCCTTCTGCACGTCGTTCCAGACGATGACGCGGTCCGGCATGCTGCGCAGGAGCGCCTTGCTGGAGAGATGATCCCAGCTCGCGACGGGCAGCACCGTGCGCAGCCCGAGCGCCTTCGCCGCGGCCAGGTGATCGAGCTGCGGCGAGCCGAGATCGACGAGCGGCGTGATCATGACCAGATCGGGCTGCTGCGCGCGGATGTACTCGGTGATCTCGGCGCTCATCGGCAGACCGCGCTCGAGCGCCCGCAGCACGGACAACAGCATCCTGCGGCCCGCCGGCGAGCGCAGTCCTGGCAGGTTCGACAACCCGATGACGATGCGCGGCGCCCGCTCCTTCGAGCGGTTGAACAGGTGTGGCGCGCGGGCGTAGCGCGGATCCAGGTAGCGCAGGTAGTCGAGGCCCAGGCGCAGCCGCCGCGCCAGCTCGGCCCACGGGCCGCCAGGGCGCGCGGGCGCGCTCCCGAGGGTGACGAGGCCTGGGTATCGCGCCGCCAGCGCCTCGACCATGCGCCGGCCGCCCATGCGCTCTTCCCGATGCGCGGCCAGGTGCACCTGGTGCCCGCGCTCCGCGAGCCCGGCAATCGCCGACTCGAACAGCCGCAGGTACGAGTAGTGCCGCGCGAAGAAGAGAATCTTCACGACGCCCGCCTCGCCAGCTCCTCGGCACGGCGCCGCCGGCGGTTCTCCCGCAGCGCGGCCTCGCGGCGCACCTCGCGCTCGTCCAGGAACAGGTGCTTCACGCCAGGCGTCTGCTGCAGCACCAGCAGCACGCGCAGCGCGGCGGACGCCGCCAGCGATCGCCGGCGGCCGCGGACGTGCGTGGCGGCGACGCGCGGCAGCTGCTCGATGGCGTCGGCCATCACCGGCGTCGCGGCCTGCTGCAGTCCCTGCGGACGGACAAACGCCTGAATGAAGCCGCGCTGCCGATCGAGCATCTCGCGCGAATGCCCCGCCAGCACGCCGGCCAGCTGGCGCTCGTGCTCGGGCAGCGTGCGCGCCGTGGTCAACAGACCGCCGTCGGTCAGATAGTGGAAATGCAGCGTGCCTTCCTGGTTGGCGTGGAATTCCTCCGGCAGGACGGCCAGCACCGGGCGGCCGACAATGCCGGCCTCGATGAACGCGCTCGTGTTCAGGCCGACGACCGCCGCACTGTGATGCAGCGAGTCGAAGTAGTCGGCCCGGGACTCGGCATCGATGGGATTGCCGCCGTAGAGCGCGACGTTCGGAGCGGTCCGCCAGTCGACGGCGTCCCATTCGGCCGTCCGGGACGGGTGCGGGCGGATCAGGATGGCCGCCTCGCGCACGGCAGCGTCAGCGGACGCGCGCAGCTGCGCGATCCATCGCCTGACGAACTCCGCCTCCGACGGGCTGCCCGGAAAGAGCGCCGAGCACACCCAGAGCACGAACGGCCGATCGTCGGGCAGACCGACGCGGCGACAGAACGCCGCGCGCTCGCGCGCCGGCTGCTGGGCGAACCAGCGGTCGAAACACTGCGCGCCCGTGACGACGACGCGCTCGGGCGGCAGGCCCTGCATCGCAACCGCCTCGTCCTTCTGCGTCTCGTTCCACACGAACAGCCGGTCCGGTGCGTCGCGGATGATCGCCTTGCTCGAGAGATGGTCCCAGCTCCACACGCAGACGCCGGTCGGCAGGCGCCGCGCCGCGGCGCTGCGCACCAGGTCCAGCTGCGACGAGGCGACGACGCCCACGAGCGGCGTCACCAGGACGACGTCGGGCCGCTGCTCGTCGAGAAACCGCTCGATGGCCCGGCTGCGTGGCAGCGCGTGATCCAGCGCGTCGAGCAGGCGCGCCAGGCGCCGGCGCGCCTTCCCCGTCGCGAACATCGCCGACCGCGTGGCGCGCACCACCGCCAGAGACGTCCGCTCTTCGGCGCGGCGGACCAGCGCGGGTGTCTCGTTGTAGGGCGGCTCGAGATAGCGCAGGTACGCCAGGCCGAGCCGGATCTTGGAGGCGAGGAACGTGATCTGGTCGGGTTCGCGCTGGGGAACCGGGCCGAAGGTCACGTTCGGCGAGCTTGCCGCGAGACGCTCCACGATGCCGCCGCCACCGGCCGCCGACTCGACGCGCTCCGACACGAGGTGCACCTGGTGCCCGCGGCGCGCGAGCTCCTCGATCACGGACTCGAGATTGCGGAAGTAGCCGCCGTGCAGCGCCGCGAACAGCACCCTCACCGCTCGCCGCCCCCTCCCCCGCGCAGCCCGAGCCGGTGCGACAGGATCAGCAGATCGCGAACGCCGCCGCGGACGAGGCGCCGCGCGCGCCCCCGCAGCGCGTGCATCGTCATCAGCGTCTCGTAGACGGCGCGCCGGTACGCACGCCGGGTGCGGCCCCACACGCGCCGGCCCGTCACCAGCGTCCAGTAGACGGAGACGTGAAACCCCTTCTTGATGACCTTCTTGACCCAGTGCGCGTTGTCGACCCCGCGTCCGATGCTGTGCGCGGTCTCGGACTTCTTGACGTGCCGCCACGCATACGTCGTGCTGTAGAGGACGAGCATCCGCGCCAGCTGCGCTGCCGGAATGCGGACGGGCGCCGCGCCGGTGCCGTAGCGGCGCACGACCACGGCCGCGTGCTGCAGCCATGCCGGCAGCAGGAACCAGCGCGGCGGCGCGCCCGCAAAGAGCGTGACGCTCTGGCGCGCGACGCTGCTGACGCTCGAGTGGCGGCGGAACCAGAGCGGGCGCTGCACCTGATGAATCTGTCCCTGCAGCGTCAGCTCGGCGATCAGCAATCGATCCGGACGCAGCACGGGGCGGAACGTGCCCGCCGCCGTCAGCGCCGGCATCCGGATCACGCCGTACACCATGTCACCCGCGCCCACGCCCTCGTGACAAAACCGCGACCAGCGCGCGGCCCCGTCAGTCACGCCAAGCGTGTCGAACATGCGCGGCGCCTTGGGACCGGGACTGCCGTCGTCGTCGATGCGCGGTGAGAGGGGATACGCCAGGACGACGTCGGGGTGGGCGTCGAGCGCGACGACGAGGTGCTGCAGCCACTCAGGGTGCCAGCGATCGTGATCGCTGACCCAGGCGAAGAACTCGGCGCGTGGATACTCCTGGCGCGCCCATTCGGCGACGCCGCGCCATGTCGGGACCATGCCCTGGCGCTGTTCGTGCCGCCGGTAGCGCACGCGCGCATCGCGGCGTTCGTACTCACGTGCGAGCTCCGCGGTTCCGTCGCTGGACGCATCGTCCAGCATCAACAGCGCGAAATCGCCATTGCTCTGCGCCAGCAGCGAGTCGGCGGCCTCCGCCAGATGACGGGCGTTGTTGTAGAGCGTCATCCCGAGCACCACGCGCGGATTCACTGATGCCGCGCTCCGATCAGCTGCTTGACGCCGCCCTTGAGGCGCGCCACCTGCTTGCGCGGGTTGAGGCCGCGGCGCCATTTCCGCCTGTGCTTGGCGCGCCGCTCGTCTTCGGTGGCCTGCACCATCGCGTCGCGCTTGCGCCGCTTCGCGGCGCGGTAGTCCGCACGCTGCTGCTCGATCGCGCGCCGGCGCTCGTCGCTCTGCCGCTCGCTGCGGGCGCGCGCGTCGTCGATCGCGTCCATCAGGAGCCAGCGGCCGACGCCCGTCGTGGCGGAGACGGCGAGCCGCTCGACGAATGTGCGAGCGGCAGGTGAGGACTCCCTCGCGGTCTCGGGAGCCCGCGGATCCGACAGCGCCAGCCGCTCGACCTCGTCGACGAACAGGGGCGTGGCGGGACGATCCAGGCCGGCGGGCCTGACGAACGCGGTCAGGAACCGGCGATTCCGCTCGTCACGCCCGGGCGGCTCGGCCAGCGCGGTGGCCAGCTGCGACAGATGCTCGTCGAGCGACGACGCCATCCGCAGCACGCCGCCTTCGACGTCGCGCAGGTACCGGAAGTGCGCCATGCCGTTCTGGTGGATGGCGAACTCCGGCAGCAGCGGCGTCAGGATCGGCCGGCCAATGATGGCCGCTTCGATGAAGGCGCTCGTGCACACGCCGGCGACGGCCGCGGAGTAGAACAGCGCGTCGAAGTAGTCAGCTTTCGCGTCATCGTCAATCGGATTGCGCCCGGCGATGACCACGTGCTCCAGGCCGTGCAGCTCGATGCCGCGCCACTCCTTCAGCCGCTCCGGATGCGGCCGGATCAGGAGTCCGGCATTGCGCAGGACGGGGTCGGGACACGAGCGAACCGCCTCGACCCACCGCTTGACGAACGCTGGTTCCGGCGGCTCCGGCGACGGACTCATCGCCGAGCAGACGTAGAGGACGAACGGCCGATCCGCCGGCAGGCCGACGGCACGGCAGAACTCCTCGCGCGAACGATCCGGCCGGCGCGAGAACCACTGGTCGTAGCACTGGGCGCCGGTGACGGCGACGCTGTCGGCCGGCAGGCCGTGGAGGTCGATGGCCTCGCGGCGCTGCACGTCGTTCCAGACGATCGTGGCGTCCGGCGCGATGTGCAGCAGGGCCTTGCTCGACAGATGGTCCCAGCTCATGATGCACGCCGCCACGGGCACGCCGAACGAGCGCGCGATCTTCAGCTGCTCGATGTTCGTCGATCGCGGATACGTCAGCGAGGCGAGCAGGAGCACATCCGGCGCCTCGTCCTCCAGCCAGCGTTCCATGGCCGCGCTGCGCGGCATCATCCGCTCGGCCCACTTCAAGCCCGCTTCGACAGGACGCCGTCCCGGGCTGATGCCCGCCAGCGGCGTCGTCAGCCAGCGGACGATCCGTGGCGTCCGCTCGATGCTCCGCAGCCGCAGCTTCGGCGCATCGGCATAGCGCGCGTCGAGGAACCGCACGTAATCGAGCGCGTAGCGGAGCTTCTGCGCGGCCGCACACCACGGCTCGCGTTCGATACCCGGCGTCCAGCCGAAGGTGACCGACCGGTGCGTGGCGGCGAGCCGTTCCACCAGCCCCTGCCCGCCGGCGATGTCGGGTTCGTCAGCCGCCAGGTGCACGTGATGCCCGCGCTCGACGAGCGCGTGGATCACCGACTCGAAGTTGCGGAAGTAGCCGAAGTGCAGCGCTGAAAACAGGACTTTCATCGACGGCTGAGCGCGTATTCCGCCACGGTCAGGTCCCAGGCGGAATCGATGTCGAGCGATTCCTCGGGACGCATCATCAGCGGCCGGCAGTCATCCCCGTAGAGCGACCCGGCGTCGATCGTACCCGCACGCACAGCGAGCACGGCCGGGCCGTTCCGCGCGAGCACCCGCGGCTTGTCCTGCCGGCGCGCCGCGGGCGTGTCCTGCTCGAGAAACGGCCGCAGCCGATCGCCGTCGAGCGACAACACCGAAGCCGGATTGAACTGATGGGGCACCTCGATGACGCTGACGACCGAGTCCGCCCCGGACGCGTCGAGCAGCTCGATGGCCGCGTCGACGTGCTCGGCGCGCCGCAACGGCGACGTCGGCTGCAGGAGCACGACGGCATCCGGCGCCCACCCTCCGCGACGGACCTCCGCGAGCGCATGCTGCAGGACCGGCAACATGGGAGTGTCGTCGTCTGCGAGCGCGGCCGGCCGCATGAACGGCACTTCGAGACCGAGCCGTCGCGCCTCGTCCGCGATCGCCGCACTCTCGGTGCTGACCACGGCGCGTCCGATGCGGCGGCTGTGCCTGACGGCATCTGCCGTATACGCCAGCAGCGGGCGGCCGCACAGCGGCGCAAGGTTCTTGTTGGGAATACCCTTCGAACCGCCTCGCGCCGGGATCACGGCCAGCACGCTAGCGAGCATTCAGTAGCAGAGGCGTTTCTGCACGCGCAGCGGCGCGCTGGCCAGGATGTCGGCGATGCGCCCGCCGGCCTGTCCGTCGCCGTACAGGTGGTCCGGCGCGTAGCGGCCCCGGGCGAGCTGCCGGCGCACGGCCTCGACAATCTCGCGGCGATCGTAGTCCGCGTCCATCACGTTGCCCGCACGATCGCGGCCGCGCTGCCGGCTGCCGATGTTGACCGTCGGCACGCCGATGAAGGCGCCCTCGCGCAGCGGTGCGCTCGAGTTGCCGACCGCGCACGCGCAGCTCAGCATCAGACGCACGTAGGTCTCGACCGGAAAGTTCTTGTAGAAGCGGATGTAGTCGGGCCGGTACCGCTCGCGGAACTTCCGCATGCCGCGCGCGATGTCCTCGGAGCCGGCATCCGCGTTCGGCCACAGCATGATCGTCGGCATGCGCAGCTCGTGCAGCGCCATCAGCGTCTCGGTGATCTGCTGCTCGCCGGCGCCGTACTCGGTCGTCACCGGATGCTGGCTGACGAGCAGGAACGGCTTGTCGAGTCCGATGTGCGCGCCCGCGCCGTCGGTCTCGAGCCAGTCCGCATTGCTGACGTGGCCGTTGGTCCGGGCGATCTCGGCGACCACGTCGATCCGCGGGCAGCCGACGACGTGGACCGCCGCGCGGTCCTCGCCCATGCGGATGATCCGCTCGGCCGCCTGCGTGTTCGCCGGGAAGTGCAGGTGCGCGAGCTTGGTGACCGCGTGGCGGATGCTTTCGTCGATCGTCCCGCTGATCTCGCCGCCCATCGTGTGCGCGACGGGAATGTTCATGTAGGCGGCCGCAATGGCGGTGGCCATCGTCTCGAAGCGGTCGCCGACGCTGACGACGATGTCGGGGTCGAGCATCTCGAACATCGTCGGGAACTCGAGCAGGCCGAGGCCGGTCGACTTGGCCATGGTGGCCGGCGTCTCGCCCTCGACGATCATCGTGACTTTCGCGTCGGCGGCGAAGCCGTCGGCCTCGATGACGTCGATCACCGACCCGAAGCGGTCCAGCAGCGCCGAGGCGCCGACGACGAGCTGGAGCGTGAGCGCCGGATGCGCCCGCACGGCGCGCATCACCGACTTGATGCTGCTGTAGTTGGCTCGCGAGCCGATGACAACGAGCACTTTTCGCATCAGTTGGGACCTGTACAGGCTACCGCCCTCTCACTCACATTCGAGCGAAAACCAGCCCTGGGACCTCCGGATAGGGCGCTGCCATCTCCCCCTCAACGGGGGCCACACCGCAGCTTACATGCGGAAAGAGAAGGGTCCGATGGAAGTGCAGGCCAATGGCGCCGGAGGTCGAATGCCAGAGACGCGGTGCGCCGTAACTTCTGAATACTAAATGATTTGGAAGGGTTGCGGCAAGTTTTCGGGCTTACCGGGCATCGAAGCACGGAAGACCCGTTTCGGTGTCGGTCCGGCCGGGCTGGGCGGCCGCGACCCAGACGTCGAGCGGCAGGCCCTCACGCACTTCGAGCTGACCGGCCCGCTCGTAATGCGTCCGCAGATACTCGGCCAGCTGCGGGTAGTCGCCGCCAAACTCGCTGCTGAAGCGCTCCGCCGGCTGCACCAGCGCGATCGGAACGGACTGCCCCGACCAGCGGTCGATGGTCGCGCGCTGCGCGTCGGTGGACGTATAGAACCCGCCGAAGAACACCATCTGCCCGGCGGCGATGCCACGCCGCGCGAAATAGTAGAGCTCGGGCACGTAGTCCGCCACCAGCAGGCGATCCGAGGGACGCGTGCATCGGCCCAGATAGGCGGCGGCACCCGCCAGCTTCTGATCGATGGCGTTCATCGACGCGGGAAGCGCGGCGAGGACGTCCCGCACCTCGCGCGACCGATTCTCCAGGCCCACGGGTCCGGCGCCGATGCCCGTTGCGCGAACCTGCTCGGGCGCGGCGTCGACCACCGCCGCGCTGAAGACCGTGAGTCCGACGACCACGGCGAGCATCATTGCCACGGTCACTCGCACCGCGACCGGCGCGGCCTGCGTGGCTCGAGCGGTGGCGGCCAGCACCCACGCCCCCAGCACGGCGATGGGAACGGCGACGTCCGGCAGACGATACGCGGCGATATTTCGAAGAAAGACGAGACAGAGCAGCGCGCCGAGAACCGCCAGCGCGGCAACCACCGAAAGCGGCACCGCCGGATGAGCGACGGCGCGACGCAACGGTGCCCACGCGACGCACCCGATCGAGACGATCACGACGGACCACGCGATCAGCCGCAGCCACGGGACCGCGTTGCCGGCGCGCAGCACTCCGGGGGCCACGACCCACCCAAACACGCCCCCGCGCGGCGGAGGCGGCGGCGCCGCTGCCGTGATGACGAACTCCCGACGATCGATGCCATCGGTGTCCGCGACGCGCGCATCCTGCACGATCCTGCCGAGCCGCTCGTGCGAGGGATCGTCGATCACGTAGCTCCAGTTCCGCTCGTCGCCGCGCGGACTTCGGTCCAGGAGCGCCAGCTCCTGTTCGGCCTGTACGCGTTGATCGGCGGTGATCGTGTCAGCCCATCGAACGGCAATGCGCGGCGGAGGCGGCTCCGCGGGCGGCACGCGCGCGAGCAGCGGCTGCGACCAGTCGACCTGAAAACGGGCGCCGCCGCTCACGGTCCGGGAGACCTCGCGACGGCTCAGGGTCAGGCACTCGCGCAGGTACGACAGGAAGCCGCCGTGCTGCTGCGCAAATACGATCCCGGGCGTCAATCCGGCCAGCACCAGCGCCGCGCACGCGAGGAGCGGCCGCGCGGCGCGCCGGCCGTTGACGAGCAGAATCAGCACCGCGACTGACACGCCGAGATAGACGCCGTGATCGTGCCGGTAGAGCGTCGCCACGGCCACGACCGCCGCCAGGAACAGCAGCCGCCAGGCGTCGGGCCGCCGCGCATACGCAAGCATCGCGACGACGGCGAACGCGTACGGGGTGATCTTCGGGTAGTTGTAGAGCGTGGGCCCGAGCGCCACGGCGACGACCGTCGTCAGCACAGCGGGCCAGATTGCCTGCGCGAAGGTCGCCGCCGCCCAGAACACGAGCGCGGCGCCCACGGCGAGCAACCCGACGGTCATGACTGCCTCACTGAGCAGCGAGCGGCCACCCGCTTGCATCGCGATCGCGGAGGTGGCGTACGACAGCGGCGGCCACAGCGACCGCAGCTCCGTGTCGGCGTAATCGCGGAGCGGCAGCTCGCCGTCGAGCATCGCCTCGGCGCGCACGAGCAGGAAGAAGTGCTCGTTGTCGAAGCCGGCCAGCGGCCCGCCGAGCGTGTTGAAGCGATACACGAAGGCCGCGGCGCCAATCAGGAAGGCGATCAGCACCACCGACACACGCCACCGAACACTCCGCATTTCGAAGGGTATATTACGTGTGACTCATGCTTCCCGACGCGATCCGGTCACTCGTCCTGGACGAGCACGCGCGAGAACCGCAGCACTTTCTCGATGGCGTGGACGTCGATGCGTATCTGGCCAAGCTGGCCGACCGCGCGGAAGTCTTATGCGACTGGGCGGCGGGACGCTGCCGCGGCGTCGTCGCCTTCTACTGCAACGACGAGGCGACCCGGCAGGCGTTCATCACGCTGGTCCTGGTCGATCCACGCGACCGTCGCCTCGGAATCGGGCGCGCGCTGGTGTCGTGCGTCCTGGAGCTCGCCCGACAGCGCGGCTTCACGTCGTGCCGCCTGGAAGTGGCCAGGCACAACGAGACGGCGCACGACTTGTACGCGTCGCTCGGATTCCGCGTGGTTGAAACGCGCAGCCGCACCGACGTCCTCGAGATCGGGCTCTGAGTGTTCGTCTGGCACAAGCGCGGCCACATCTTCGATCCGGCGGCGCACGCTCGTGCCGGCTGGATGCATGCGTTCGCGCAGGCGCCGGCCACGCTGGTGTTCGACACGTTCGTGCGGGTGTATTTCTCCTGCCGTCCGCGGCCGGATGCCCAGGGGCAGTACGTCAGCCACGCCGCGTACGTCGACTTCGATCGCGCGACGCTGACGAGGATCACCGCCGTCGCCGGCCGGCCGGTTCTCGAGCTCGGCGCCCGCGGCACCTTTGACGAGTTCGGCACCTATCCGATGTCCGTGATCCGCCACGGCGACGAGATCCGCGCCTACTACGGCGGCTGGACCCGCTGCGTCTCGGTGCCGTTCAATGTCGCGATCGGTCTTGCCATCAGCCGCGACGGCGGCGTCAGCTTCGAGAAACAGGCGCCCGGGCCCGTGCTGCCTGCGGATCCTGACGAGCCGTTCGTGATCAGCGGACCGAAGATCAGGCGCTTCGGCGGCCGGTGGTACCTCTGGTACATCGCCGGCACGAAATGGATTCCGACCGACGGCCGCCCCGAGCCGGTCTACCGCATCCGCATGGCAACGTCTGACGATGGCGTCCAGTGGACGCGATCGCACCGGGAGCTGATTCCTCCACGGCTCGAAGCGGACGAGTGCCAGGCGAGCCCCGACGTGATATTCGCCAACGGCGCGTACCACATGTTCTTCTGCTACCGCTACAGCCTTGGGTACCGCGGACGGGAGCGCGGCTATCGCATCGGCTACGCGCGCTCGACGGACCTGACCACCTGGGTGCGCGACGACGACAGGGCGGGCATCGACGTGTCGGATGAGGGGTGGGACTCCGAGATGGTCAGCTATCCGCACGTATTCGAGGTCGATGGCCGCACGCTGATGCTGTATCTGGGCAACGACGTCGGGCGTCACGGCTTCGGCCTCGCCGAGCTGCAGGGCACGTTGTCGTGAAGTGGGCGAAGCGGGGTCTGCTGTTCGAGCCTCGCCATCACACGCTGCCGAACGGGTGCACGGAGTTCGCCCAGGCGCCGCAGGCGCTCGTCTTCGACGACTTCGTCCGCATCTACTTCTCGACGCGGAATCGCGACGAACAGGGCGAGTACGTGAGCCACATCGCGTTCGCCGACGTGGACACACAGGTGCGCCGCGTGCTTCGCGTCTCCACCGGCACCGTGACCCCGACTGGTGCGCTCGGCGCCTTCGACGAGCACGGGATCTTCCCCATGAATGTCGTCCGGCACGACGGCAACATCTATGCGTTCACGTGCGGCTGGAGCCGGAGGGTGTCTGTACCCGTGGAGACCGCGATCGGCCTCGCGGTCAGCCACGACGGTGGGACGACGTTCGAGCGCGTCGGCACCGGACCGGTGATGACCGCGTCGCACGACGAACCGTTTCTGGTCGGCGATCCGTTCGTGCTCGTGCGCCACGGCCTGTGGCACATGTGGTACATCTACGGGACCGCCTGGATGGACACACCGTCGGAGCCCGCACCGGCCCGCGTCTACAAGATCGCCCGTGCGACGTCGCGGGATGGCATCGCGTGGGAGCGCACCGGCACGCGGATCATCGCCGACCGGATCGGTGCCGACGAATGCCAGGCGCTGCCGACGGTCTTCGAATGCGATGGCCTGTGGCACATGTACTTCTGCTACCGGCATGCCACCGACTTCCGGACGAACCCGCGCCGCGGCTATCGCCTCGGGTATGCGTGGTCACGCGACGGACACGCGTGGAGGCGCGACGACGCGGCGGCGGGCATCGACGTCTCGCCCTCCGGGTGGGACTCGGACATGCTTTGCTATCCTCACGTGTTCTGGTCCGGGGGACAGGCGTACATGCTCTACAACGGGAACGCCTTCGGGCGCGGCGGGTTCGGCGTCGCCGCGCTGGAGCGCTAGCGAGACGCGTGCAGAGAGACTACGACCGCGAGTCGCGTGACGCGCCGGGCCACAAGTACGCCTACACGTTCGATCTCGACGTCATGCACCCGTTCATGCTGCGGTCGTTCGCGCCGTACTTTCGTCCCGGCGGCGTGCTGGAGCTCGGAAGCTTCCGCGGGGATTTCACGAAGCGGCTGGCCGGGCATTTCACCGACATCACCTGCGTGGAGGCGTCCGCCGAGGCCATCGCGGCGGCACGGTCCGTGGCCGGGCCGCACGTCGCCTTCGTGCAGGGAACGTTCGAGACCGTCGCGCTCGACCGCACGTTCGACAACGTCATCCTGACGCACGTGCTCGAGCACCTCGACGACCCGGTGCGGGTGCTGGCGCGCGTGAACCGTGAATGGCTGTCCGAATCGGGACGGCTGTTCCTCGCCTGCCCCAATGCGCACGCGCCCTCGCGCCAGATCGCCGTCCACATGGGGCTGATTCCCCACAACGCGGCGGTGACGCCGGCTGAGCACGAGCATGGACATCGGATCACCTACTCCCTCGACACGCTCGAGCGCGACGCCCGCGCCGCCGGCCTGAACGTCGTCCACCGGTCGGGAATCTTCTTCAAGGCATTCGCCAATTTTCAGTGGGACCGGCTGCTGGCGACCGACATCATCTCGCCCGAATACCTCGAAGGGTGCTACCAGCTCGGCCTGGTCTACCCCGATCTGTGCTCGAGCATCTTCCTGCTCTGCGAACGAGGTGCCCGGTAGGTGACGGTCGCGATCATGCAGCCATACTTCCTGCCGTACATCGGGTACTGGCAGTTGATGGCAGCCGCCGATCGCTTCGTCGTCTACGACAACGTTCAATTCACCAAGAAGGGCTGGATCAACCGCAACCGCTTTCTCCGCAACGGCAGCGCGGCCGTGTTCACACTGCCCGTGAAGCAGGGCCCGCACGCGTCGCAGGTCGTCGAGCGCGCCATCGCCGACGACTTCCGGCCCGACACGCTGCTGCAGCCGCTGGCGGCGGCGTACCGCAAGGCGCCGTTTTTCGGGGCCGTCTTCCCGGTGCTCCAGGAGGTGGTGACCGCGGCGCCGCGGAACCTGTTCGCGTACCTGCACCACAGCTTGACGGTGGTCGCGCGGTATCTGGGCATCACCACGCCCATCATCGTGTCGTCCACCGTCGACGCCGACCATCGGCTCGCCTCGGAACAGCGCGTGCTGGCCCTGTGCGGTGCGCTCGGGGCGACGCGCTACGTCAATTCGATCGGCGGTCGCGACCTCTATTCGCCGCGCACCTTCGAGCAGCGCGGCATCGAGCTCACATTCCTCCGCCCGCGGCTGCTGCCCTACCAGCAGTACGACCACCCGTTCGTGGCCGGCCTCTCGATCGTGGACGTGATGATGTTCAACTCCAGCGAGGCCGTGCGCGAGATGCTCGGGGCCTACGACCTGTTGTGATTCGTCCTTTCGACGAGCCCATCTACGTCACGCGCCCGCTGCTGCCGCCGCTGGACGCGCTGCAGGGGCGCCTGGCGGAGGTGTGGTCGTCGCGCTGGCTCACCAACGCCGGCGAGCAGCACGAGCGCCTGGGAGCCGCCATCGGCCGCTACCTCGACGTGCCGCAGGTGTCGCTCTTCAACAACGGCACCATCGCGCTGCTCGTGGCGCTGCGCGCGCTCGGAATCCGCGGCGGGGTCATCACGACGCCGTTCACGTTTCCGGCCACGCCGCACGCCATCAGCTGGAGCGGCGCCAGGCCGGTGTTCTGCGACATCGACCCGGTGCGGCTGACGCTCGACCCCGCGCGCGTCGAGGCGCTCATCACGCGCGACACCTCCTGCATCCTCGCCGTTCACGTCTACGGCATCCCGTGCGACGTGAACGCGCTGCAGGACATCGCCGATCGCCACGGCCTCAAGGTCCTGTACGACGCGGCGCATGCCTTCGGCACGAAGATCGGCGGGGTGGGGATTGGCAACTTCGGCGACGCCTCGATGTTCAGCTTTCACGCGACCAAGCTGTTTCACAGCGCCGAAGGCGGCGCGCTGACCTGCCGCAGCGCGTCGCTGCGCAAAACCTTCGACGACCTGAAGAACTTCGGCATCCTCAGTCAGGAGGAGGTCAGCGGCATCGGCATCAACGGGAAGATGAACGAGCTGCAGGCGGCGCTCGGCCTCGCCGTCCTCGAGTGCGTCCCCGCCGAACTGGAGCGCCGGCGCGCGGTGATTGCGCGCTACCGCGAGCGCCTCGAGGGCATCCGCGGCCTCACGGTGGTCAGCGAACCCGGCGGCGTCGAGAGCAGCTGCCAGTATTTCGTCGTGCGGATCGATCCGGTGTCGTTCGGTTGCTCGCGCGACACCGTGTTCGACCGCCTCAAGCACTACAATGTGTTTGCGCGCAAGTACTTCCACCCGCTCTGCTCCACCTACGACGCGTACCGCGACCTGCCGTCGGCGTCCCCCGCGCACCTGCCGGTGGCCACGCGCGTCGTGCAGGAAGTGCTGTGCCTGCCGCTCTATGGCACGTTGCCGCTGCCAGCGGTTGACGCGGTCTGCGACATGATCCGGCATATCCAGACGCACGGATGATGAAGACGCCCACGATCTCATTCGTCATTCCGGTATATCGCAACGAGGGCGCGATTTCGCTCACGTATCAGAAGATCAGGGCAGCCCTCACGGCTGAGCTCCCGGCCTACGACTACGAGTTCGTGTTCGTCGACGACGGCTCCGACGACGGCTCGCTGCAGGAGATCCTGGCGCTGCGGAGCGGCGACCCGCGCGTGCGCGTCATCTCGTTCACGCGCAACTTCGGGCAGATGGCGGCGATCCTGGCGGGCCTCAAGGGCGCCGCCGGCGACGTCGTGCTCCACCTCTCGGCCGACCTGCAGGATCCGGTGGATCTGATTCCGCGGATGGTGCGCGACTACGAGGCCGGATCCGAGCTGGTCGTCGCCCATCGCGCGGAACGCGAGGACAAGTGGACCTCGCGCGTGACCTCCCGCATCTTCTACGGAATCATCCGCCTGTCCTTCCCGCAGCTGCCGGCGGGCGGCTTCGACTACGTCCTGATGGCGAGGCGCGTCGTGGACACCTTCAACAGCATCGAGGTCCGCAACCGCTTCTTTCAGGGCGACCTGCTCTGGCTCGGCTACAAGACGACGTTCATCCCCTACACGCGAGCGCGCCGGACGATCGGCCGGTCGCAATACACGTTCGCGAAGCGGCTGAAGAATTCGCTCGACGCGATCCTCGACTCCTCCTACCTGCCGATCCGCTTCATCAGCGGCGCCGGAGCCCTGCTCGCGCTGCTGGGCTTTCTCTACGCGGTGAACATCGCCTACTGGCGGCTGCGGTACGGGCTGGCCTTCCCCGGGCAGGCGCCGATCATGATCCTGATCCTCGTGATCGGCGGGATGACGATGCTGATGCTGGGAATCGTGGGCGAGTACGTCTGGCGGATCTATGACGAAGTGAAGCGCAAGCCGAACTACGTCGTCCGCGAGACGGTCGGCTTCAGCGACAGCGCCACGCGGTAAAAGACCCCTCGAACACCGGTTCGACGGTCACCCGCCGGTCCGCGTGCTCGAGCATGTACTGGGGCACCATCTCAATCGTCCCGGCCTCGGCGACGACGAAGATCGACGGATCGTCGCAGACGGACACCAGGAGGCGGGAGCGGCCGGTCCGGTTCAGGAAATGCCGCAGCCTCGGGTTCCCGTTATTGCCGCCGAGACGAATCATCGAAAAGCGGACCGGTGGCTCGTGGAACGGCCGCCACCAGTGCTCCATCGGAAACGCGTCGCCGTGAAGGACCACGACTGAGGGCTTCAGACGAAGCATCGCCTGCACCTGTTCCTCGACCGAACGGGCGTGGTTGATCTCGGCCCTGGCCTGCTGCACCGCGGCCCACCCCTGCTGCGCGAACAGCGCCACGATCGCGGCGGCCGCTACCCACCCGAACCAGGTGTGCGACGCGCGGCGGTGTTCCGCGACGGCGACGACGACGACCGCGACGAAGCACGCGACAAGCGGCGCCAGCAACCGGAACGGCAATTCCTTGAACCCGCCCTGAATGGCGAGGCAGATGGCCAGGAACTCGACGACCAGCACGGCGGCGAGGAGGATGCCGCGCCATGTCCCCACTCCGGCGGCGAACAGGAGCGCGACCCCCAACGGGACGGCGAGTGCGTTCAGGAGCTCGGCAAGCACGCGCCGGTCGAAGCCGACAACCGCGGCACGGGCGCGATCGATCACCGAGCTGCTGCCGCTGAGCACCTCGTACGCATTCGCCACGCGGTCCGGACCGAACAGCGTCCAGTCGGTCCCGGCCCATCCCTTCCAGAGCATGTCCCAGTCGTTCGGGGTCCAGCCGGCGGCCTCGCGAATCGCCTCGCGCTGCGCGTCGCGGGCGGCGCTGTTCCAGTCGATGAGGGTGACGAACTGCCAGGTGTGCGTGTAGAACTCGGCCCAGCCGTCGCGCTCCGGGTAGAGCGCGCGATTGAGAAGGTCGAGCGCCACGAACGTCCCTCCGACGATCGCGGCGACCGCGGCGAGACGAAGCAATCGTGCCCGCCACCAACGGTGCGCCGCCGCGACGGGCACCAGACAGGCGAGCAGCACGACGACCGCGCCTTCGACGGCCATCGGCCTGAGGGTGTAGCCGGCGACCACAAGAACAGCCGCCGCGATCAACACGGAGCGCCGCGGCCGCTCGCTCCACAACATCTCGCAGACAGCGACTACGAGGGCAGCCCCGGCGCACATCACCGCGCTGATCGTGAACTGCAGTCCGGCCGCAAACGGAGCCACAGTCACCAGCACAGCACAGAGGGCCCCGACCCTTGGAGATCCACGCGGCCATGCCGCCGCCGCGGTTGCCAGCAGTGCGCCAACGCCAACTGCCAGCGCTGCTGCGAGCAGGACATCCCAGACGAAGACAGCCGGCAGCAGGCGCTGCAGCGCGACGACGACGCGCGCCAGCGCTTCGTGGGTGAAGACGAGATAGCTCGTGGCCGGCTCCCCCGGCAGGTCCCCGCCCGTGACCGTCAGACGAATCGCGGCGTCGTCGTTGGCGAGGTAGATCGGGGGAATGACGATCCAGAGGGCGGCCAGTCCGGCTGCCGCGGCGAGCACCGCCACCAGCAATGTGCGCGATCTCACGCTACACTGTTCCACTCGAACCAATGGCGCGCGTGCTCTTGATCAACCCGTCGTACAAGGCCACGTACACGAACGCGATGGCCAAGCTGTGCGTCCCGTTCTATCCGATTCTCTCGCTGGCGACCATCATCCCCCAGGTCAAGGCTGCCGGCCACGACGTGCAGGTCATCGACCTCTGTTACGAGGACTTCGACCTGCGGCTCATCGAAGATCGACTGCGATCCTACAAGCCCGATGTCGTCGGGCTGACGGGGACGACGCCGCTCTTCTCGCAGGTCCGAACGATCGCCCACGCCGTCAAGCGGTACTCGCCGGGCATCGTCACCGTCGGCGGCGGCGCGCACTGCTCCGCGGTGCCCGAACAGTCGCTCGAGGAAGCGAATCTCGACTTCGTCTGCTACGGCGAGGGAGACTTCACGCTGGCCGAGATCGCCGACGGCACGACCCCGCAGGACATCGGCGGGATCGTCCACCGTGACGGCTCCGGACGGATCGTGCGCAACGCGCCGAAGTCGTGGGTGAAGGATCTCGACGACCTGCCCTATCCGAGCTGGGAGCACTTCGACCTGCGGCAGTACGACAAGTACTTCTCGCGGCTGATCGCGCGGCAGGGACCGGTCTGCTTCTTCGAGACGACCCGCGGCTGCGTGTTTGCCTGCAACTACTGCGGATCGAAGAACCAGTTCGGGCGGACGTTCCGCAAGAAGTCGGTCGAGCGCGTGATCGACGAAATCAAGTACCACCGCAGCTGGGGATTCCGCGAGCTGTATCTGGTCGACGACATCTTCACCACCGACGTGCCGCGGGCCAAGGCGATCTGTGAAGGGATCATCCGCGAGGAGCTGGACGTCACCTGGTCGTGCACGAACGGGATCCGCGTCGACTGCGGCGATCAGGAACTGTTCGACCTGATGCGGCGGGCCGGCTGCTACAAGGTGGCGTTCGGCTTCGAGTCGGGCGACAATCGCGTGCTCAAGGAGTTCGGCAAAGGCGGCAAGGCCACCGTGGAAGCGGCGCGGAACGTCGTCGGCATGGCACGCAAGGCCGGCATCGACGTGTTCGGGTTCTTCATGGTCGGCCTGCTCCAGGACACCGAGGACACGATGGAGAAAACCATCGAGCTCGGGCGATCGCTGGCGACCGACATCCTCAAGATCAGCATCTGCATCCCGTTTCCAGGCACGCGGATGTACGACGAGCTCAAGGAACACGGCCTGTTGAACGACTTCGACTGGGACAAGTACAACGTCTACAACCCGAAGCAGATGTACCGGCACCCGACGCTGTCGTGGGAGACGATCGAGCTGTACTACCGCAGGGCGTACCAGAAGATGATTCTGCTGAACCCGGCCTTCTACTGGCGGCGGCTGGTGCACGGCCTGCGGTCGGGCGAGTTCTTCTACGACATCTACTACTTCCTGCGTTTCGTCGCCGCCGGCGGCCGCTTCTGAGAGCAGATCCTCCCGATGGCCTGGCACGGTAAGTCCGTCTCCGTCGTCCTGCCGACCTACAACGAGAAAGACTCGATCGCGGCGGTGATCCAGGGATTTGTCGCCACCGGCTATGTGGACGAAGTCGTCGTGGTGAACAACAACGCCATTGCGGGGACCGACGATGAAGTGCGGAAGACGAGCGCGAGGATTGCGTACGAGCGGCGGCAGGGATTCGGCTACAGCGTCCGCTGCGGGCTGAGCGAGGCGCGCGGCGATCTGATCGTGCTGTCGGAGCCGGATGGGACGTTCGCCCCGAAGGACATCATCAAGCTGCTGGCGTTCGCCGACGATTTCGACCTGGTGCTGGGCACCAGGACGACGCGCGAGATGATCTGGGAAGGCGCGAACATGGGGTGGTTTCTTCGGCTGGGGAACTACTGCGTCGCCAAGCTCGTCGAGGTGCTGTTCAACACGCCGTCGCTGACCGACGTCGGGTGCACGATGCGATTGATCAGGCGCGAGGCGCTGCGCGCCCTCGCGCCGCACTTCACCATCGGCGGTTCGCAGTTCAATCCGGAAATGGTGATTCTCGCCAAGGCGGCGGGGCTGCGCTTCGTGGAGGTGCCGCTCAATTACCAGCCGCGCGTCGGCACGTCGTCGGTGACGGGAAACAAGCTGGTGGCGCTGCGCGTGGGGCTCAGCATGCTCGTGCTGATCGCCAAGTACCGCATCCTGACGGCCGTCCGCCCGCTTCCCTCTCGTGTGCCCGATCTGCGGTAAGAGCCCCGTCCTGCCGCTGTTCGGGGCCACCAGCCCGGAAGCCAGCGACGGACCCGAGTTCCTGCTCGTGCGTTGTCAGGGGTGCGGCCTCGTACGTCTCGACCCTCCGCCATCCGCAGCACAGCTCGCCGCCGCCTACCGGGATCAGTATTCGCCGGCCACGGCCGCGACTGGAGCGAGCCTCATCGCGACGTGGGGTGCCCGGCTCTTCCTGACCGCCCGCAAGCGCCGCATCGAACGGCTCGCTCGCGGCCGCCGGCTGCTCGACGTCGGATGCGGAACCGGAGACTTCCTCAACGTGATGCACGAGGCCGGCTGGGATGTTGCCGGAGTGGAACCCAATGCCGAGGCACGACGCCGGGCGCCTGCGTCGCTTCAAGAGCGAATCGTGGACACCCTCGATGCCGTTTCCGGTGCCCCGTTCGACGTCATCACGTTGTGGCACGTGATCGAGCACCTGCCGTCACCGGCGGCGGATATCGAGAAGCTGACAACGCTGCTGCGCCCGGGCGGCGCGCTGTTCATCGCGGTGCCGAACTTCGCCAGCTGGGAAGCCGCCATCGGCGGCACCCGCTGGTTTCATCTCGACCTGCCGCGGCACCTCTATCACTTCACGCCCGAGACGCTGAGCCACTTGCTCGACGACCACGGCTTCACGGTGGATCGGATTGACTTCTTTTCGTGGATCTACAACGTGTTCGGCGCGTGGCAGACGCTGCTGAACCGCGTCGTCCCCGAGCGCAATTACCTGTACAGGCGCTGGCGGCAGCGGATGCCGCAGCCAGCGCGTGGCTCACGGTGGCGGTCCACCATCTGCTCCGTGCTCAGCTATGCGATCGCGCCGGCCGCGGCGGTCGTCGCCGTGGCGTTGTCGGCGGCAGCGGCGCTCGCCGGCCGGAGCGGTACGATCGAAGTCGTCGCGACGGTCAGGACGCCAGCCCCAGCTTCTTCTTGATCAACTGTTTCAACTCGGTGCGGCGCCTGCGCGCGGCCCGTTGCCGTTCCGCGCGCTGACGCCGCTCCTGTTCATGCAGGCGAGCCTCGCGTAGCTGCTGTTTTTCGCGCGTGCGGCGTTCACGCGCCTGCTCCTTCTCGGCACGGCGCGCCTGGTGGGCGCGAAGACGCTCGGCCCGGCGCGCTTCGGTGGCGCGCTCCTTCCCTTCCTTGAAGCGCCGTTTCCGCTCCATCCCGCCGACCTTGCGGGACCACTCGCTCGCCGCGGGCGAGAACAGTCGCGACGACATCCATACGATCCGTTCCAGCGCGGCGCGCCGCCGAACCGCCGCCGGGCTCGCGGCGTCGACGGTGACGGTGCATGCAGCGAGATCTTCGATCCCCTGAGCCAGCGCGGTGGTCGCGTCGGTGTCGAACCCGCCGGGCCGGATGAATGTCTCGACGAACGCGCGGTACGGATGCGGCCCGGCCAACGGACGTCGAACCGCCGCACCAATCTGTCCCAGATGACCCTCGCGGTCCCTCGCGACCTGCAGCAGGCCGCCGCCGATCTTCATCAGGTAGTTGAAGTGCGGCGATCCTTCCTGGCTGTCGTGGTAGCGCGGCACCAGGATGGCGAGCACGTCGCGGCCGACGATGCCCGCCTCGAGGAACGCGCTGGTATTGAGCCCGACGACGGCCGCGCTGTGGAAGAGCGAGTCAAAATAGTCGCTGCGCGCCTGTTCGTCGAATGGGTTGCCGCCCCAGACCGCCACCGGCCCGTACGCGCTGAGATCGACGTCGTGCCACACCGTCAATTTCGTCGGGTACGGCCGAATGAGCACCGCGGCGCCGGCGACGCGCGGATCCGGGCTCGAACGCACCCACTCCAGCCACTCCGGCACGAACTCGTGCTCGGGCGCGCTGCCCTCGATGACGGCCGAGCAGACATACAGCAGCAGGGGCCGGTCCGCCGGCAGCCGGAGGCTGGCGCAGAAGGCCTCCCGGCTGCGCGACGGCCGGCGCGCAAACCAGTGGTCGAAGCACTGCGCCCCGGTCACGACCACGCGATCGGCGGGAATGCCGTGGATGTCCACGGCCTCGCGCCGCTGGATGTCGTTCCAGACGAACACGCGATCGGGCCGATCGCGGATCAGCGCCTTGGTCGTCAGATGGTCCCAGCTCCAGATCGGCAGCCCGCACGGAATGCCGAGCATGCGCGCGGCGCGGAGGTAATCGACCTGCAGCGAACCGAGATCCACGAACGGCGTGATCAGGACGGCGTCGGGCTGCTCCCGTTGGAGGAACTCGATCATGGCCGGCGGAGGCGCGACGGACGTGTCAATCCCGTGCAGCAACCGGCCGACGACGCGCCGCCACCGCGGGCCACGCAGCAGCGGTGGATCGGCCAGCAGCGTGAGCCAGCGCGGCGTCCGGTTGTACGCGCGCAGCCGGCGCAGCGGCGCCGTGTCGAAAAACGGATCCAGGTAGCGCACGTAGTCGAGGCCGAGACGCAGGAACCTCGAGACGGTGCTCCAGATGTCGATGCGCTCCTCGGGGACCATCGCGGAGCTGATCCCGGGGCAGTCGCGGGCCAGCGCCTCGACGACCTCGAGGGCACCGAGCGAATCCTGCTTTTCGACGGCGAGGTGGACGTGGTGGCCGCGCCGTGCCAGTTCGCGCAGCACGGAGTCGTAGTTGCGGAAATAGCCGGCATGCCGCGCGATGAACAGCAGCTTCATCGCGATGAGCCTCGTGCCTCTGCCTCGCGCTTCGCGCGGCGCCACTCGTCGCGCTGCCGCTGCCGTTCGGCGAGCCGCGCCTCGCGTGCCTCGAGATCGGCGAGTCGCGTGGCGTCCTTGGCGGCGCGCGCCTGGGCTCGCCTGATTGCCTTGACCTCCCGCATGTGCCGCAGGCCCTGCGCGCTCTCGTACTCGCGCGGCGACAACACCCAGCGCTCGGCCCGTTCACTGCCCTGCAGCCGCGCGATCCGTTCGAGCAGCCAGGCCCAGAGCGGAGCCAGCCGATCCTGACGCAGCGGCGCGGACGCGCGTCCGGCGAGCGCTTCGACCTCACCGGCAAACAGCGGAGTGGCCGGCCGGTCCAGGCCGTGCGGGCGGACGAACTCGCGGACGAAGGGCTTCACCTCGTGGCGAGGTGCAGCGAGGGCGCGGTCGAGCTGCGCCAGGTGCTCGTCGAAGCTGTGTGCGACCTCGACGAACCCGCCGCCAACTCGTAACAGGTACTCGAAGTGAACCGTGCCCGTCTGGTTCTCCTCGGTCTCCGGCAGGACCAGGGCGTGAACCGGGCGGCCGACGATCGCCGCCTCGATGAAGGCGCTCGTGTTGATGCCGGCCACGGCGGCGGCGTGATACAGCGAGTCGTAGTAGTCCGCCTTCGATTGCGTGTCGACCGGATTGCCCCCCCAGACGACGGCCTGCAGGTCGCGCGTCTCGACGCCCTGCCACTCCGCCGTCCGGGACGGATGCGGCCGGACGAGAATGCCGGCGTCGCGCAGGCGCGAGGATGAACTGGCCCGCACACGGCGAATCCATTCCACGGCGAACGGCGCCTCAGGCGGACTGCCGTAGAGCAGCGCCGAGCACACGTACAGGACGAACGGCCGGTCTGCGGGCAGTCCGACCTGCCTGCAGAACTCCTCGCGCGTGCGCGATGGCGCGCGGTCGAACCATTGGTCGAAACACTGCGCGCCGGTGACGACGACGCGGTCGGCGGGCATGGCGTGCAGCTCGACGGCCTCGCGCTTCTGCGTCTGGTTCCAGACGAAGACGCGGTCCGGCCGCTCGCGGATCAGCGCCTTGCTCGACAAGTGGTCCCAGCTCCATACGCAGAGGGCCGTGGGGATGCGACGCGCCCGGGCCGCACGCAGGTAGTCGATTTGCGACGAGCCGAGGCTGAGCAGCGGCGTCACCAGCACCAGGTCCGGGTGCTGCGCGTCGAGGAACGCGCCAACCGCCGGATCCTCCGGAATGGCGGCCTCGAGGCGGCGCACCAGACGTGCGCACGCGTCGAGCGCCCACCCGCCGAGCGCGCGCAGCGGTGCGGCGGCGGCGACAAACACCGCGGGCGTCCGCTCGCGTGACCGCTCCCGCAGCTTGGGCGAGCGGTCGAACAGCGACTGCTGGTAGCGCAGGTAGTCGATGCCGAGGCGCAGCCGCCCCGCCGTCCACGCCCAGCGATCATCGGTACGTCCCGGCGCCTCGCCATGGGTGACGGCGGGGTGATCCGCGGCGATCGCCTCGACCAGCTTGATCCCGCCGAGCCCTTCCGGGTCGCCGCGCTCGACGACGAGGTGGATCCTGTGCCCCCGCGAGGCGAGCTCGCGGATCACGGAGTCGAAGTTGCGGAAGTAGGTGTAGTGGCGCCCGAGGAAGAGAACGTTCACTGATGTGCCGAGAAGGGCCGCAGCAGGCGCCGGTAGAAGCCGGCCAGCCGCGCGTTGAACGCGCGGCGCCGCTTCTCGCGCTGCCACTGCGCCATCCGCTCCTCTTTCTGCTGCAGCTTCGCCTCGCGCTTCCGCTGTTTGGCGAGCAGCGCCTCCTGCCGCTCGCGCGCGATGCGCTCCTGCCGCTCACGCACTTCGGCCTCGCGCCGCAGCCGCCGCTCGTCGGCCACGCGGGCCTTCTGCGCCGCGCGCGCGTCCTCGAGCGCCGCCCGCCGTTCGTCCGTCCGGCGGCGCTTTTCACGCCGCCGCCGCTCGCGGCTGATCTGCTCGGCGAAGGTGCCGCTCGTGGTGCGCGCCAGCGGCGTCAGTGCCCAGCGCACGGCCGGCACCCAGGCGGGATCGGGCCGGGGGTGGATCGGCAGCGACGCCATCGACTCGACGAAGTCCGCAAACACGGGGGTGGCGGCGACGTCGAGGCCGCGCGGACGAACGAAGCCCTCGACGAAGGCGCGGTTGTGATGCACGCCGGGGTCGGCCCCGGCCAGCGACGCATCGAGCTGCGCGACATGCGACGCCATGTCGCGCGCCGATCGCAGCAGTCCCTGCTGCAGCAGGTAGTGGAAGTGCAGCGTGCCTTCCTGAT
Organism: Acidimicrobiia bacterium; assembly: GCA_016871375.1. Classification (GTDB taxonomy): domain Bacteria; phylum Acidobacteriota; class Vicinamibacteria; order Vicinamibacterales; family UBA2999; genus VFYY01. Next base: position 4,023 of record VFYY01000011.1, on the reverse strand, counting down.
TCTCGTAGAACTCGGGCAGCAGAATCGTGTGCACGGCGCGCCCGACAATGCCCGCCTCGATGAGCGCGCTGGTGTTGAGGCCGACAGTCACCGCGCCGTGGTACATCGAATCGAAGTAATCGGACTGCGTCGGCGGATCCATCGGCGCCGCGCCGCGCGGCGGCCACAGCGCCACGTTCGCGAAGCCGCCGAGATCGACGGTGTCCCACTCGGACTTGCGCTTGGGGTGAGGCCGTACCAGGATCCCCGCCTCGCGCAGCATCGGGTTCCCCCTCGCCCGCAGCTCTCCGATCCACCGCGCCACGAACTCGGCTTCGCTCGGGCTTCCCTCGAAGAGCGCCGAGCAGACCCACAACAGGAACGGCCGCGAGGGGTCGAGACCCACCTTGCGGCAGAACGCCTCGCGATCGAGCGTCGGGGTCCGGCCGAACCAGATGTCGAAGCACTGGGCGCCGGTGACGATCACGCGCTCCGCCGGGACGCGGTGCAGCGCCACGGCCTCCTGCCGCTGCGTCTCGTTCCACACGAACATCCGATCCGGCTGATCGCGCACGAGCGCCTTGCTGGACAGATGGTCCCAGCTGCCCACGCACAGCGCGGTCGGGGTACCGATGCGGCGAGCGATCCGGACGACATCCTGCTGCTCGGATCCGAGGACGACCAGCGGCGTCACGAGGATCACATCGGCGCGATGCGCCTCGATGTAGTCCGCCAGGTCCGGGTCGATGGGGACGGCACGCTCGGCCAGGCGGAGCAGGAACTTGATGAGCCGGCGTCCGGCGCGCGTGCGCAGCACGGGCGCGTCAGCCAGCCGCACGACCCACACCGGCGTGCGAACCCGCGCCCGTTCCGCCAGCTTCGGAGCGGCCGCGTACGCCGGCTCGAGGAACCGCAGGTGGTCGATGCCCAGCCGGATCATCTGGCGCAAGTCGATCCAGTCGTTCTCGATGCGCAGCGGCGCCCAGTCGAACGAGATGTTGGGGTGGCTGCCCGCCAGCCGTGCCATGGCGGCGTTCCAGTCGCGCGAGAGCAGGTTGCGCTCGCCGCGCTCGGCGAGCACGTGCACCTGGTGGCCGCGCTCGGCGAGCTCGCGGATGACGGGCTCGAACAGCCTCGTGTACCAGAAGTTGCGCGTGGAAAACAGGATCCGCATCAGCGCTCGTGGGCCTCGCCGCGAATCCAGACCGCCGCGTGATAGCGCACGTGCCGCGCCGCGCGCAGGGCCTGCTTCGGCAGCCTCGCCACCCGCGCGCGCACGTCCTGCAACCGTGCCCTGATGCCGGCCCGGCTCGGCGTCACGGCCTTCAGCAGGATGCGGCGCCCTCGACTCACGCCGCGATAGGCCTCGAACGCCCCTCGGCCGAGCGCACTTCCGGCCTGGTCACCGAGCGACGCAATCTTCAGCGCAACGGCGAAGGGCCACACGGCCACGCGCCGCAGGCGCACACCAGCCGTCTCCCGCGCCTCGGCGCGTCCGGCCAGCGCCGCACGCTCGAGCGCGTCGGCCAGGATGGGTGTGCACGGCCGCGCCGCGCCGTGCGGACGGAGGAACGCCGCGACGAACCGCTCGCTCTGCGCGCGCGCCACGTCCGGGTGCCGCAGCACGTCCGACAGCTGCGCCGTGTGCTCCTCCACCGACCGCGCCACGTACAGGAATCCACCGTTCTCGGGCAGCAGATAGTGAAAATGAACGGTCCCCTCCTGCGTGCCCGCGAAGTCGGGCGTCAGCATCGCGAAGACCGGACGCCCGAGAATCGTGGCCTCGATCATCGCGCTGGTGTTCACGCCGACCACCGCCGCGGAGTAATAGAGCGAATCGAAGAAGCTCGACCGCGCCGATTCGGCGGACGGCGTGTACCGCTGCCGGGGATACACCGCGACCGCGCCGAACTCGCGATAGTCCGCCGTTTCCCAGGCCGCCGTGTTGTACGGATGCGGCCGGATCAGGATTGAGGCGTCGCGGAGCGCCGGATCGTCGCTCGCCCGCAGTGCCGCAATCCACCTGCGGGCGAACGGCTCCTCCAGCTCTGAACGGGCAATGAACACCGAGGATCCCGTGTAGAGGATGATCGGCCGCTCCGCCGGCAATCCGACCATCGCGCAGAACTCCTCGCGCGACTGGCCCGGCCGGCGCTCGAACCAGCGGTCGAACAGCTGTGCGCCGGTGACGGCGACCCGCTCCGGCTCGACGGCGTGATACTCGAGCGCCTCGCGTTTCTGCTGTTCGTTCCAGACCGTGACCAGGTCGGGCTGCACCCGCAGGTGGCCCTTGTTCGTCAGGTTGTCCCAGCTCGCGATCGCCGCCGCGACGGGGATTCCCTTCGCCTGTGCCGCGCGCACCAGATCCACCTGGTCGGACGCCGCATCGACGAGCGGCGAGACGACGACGAGATCGGGCCGATGCGTGTCGAGGAAACGGCGCAGGCGACGGCTGATCGGAATGGCGGACTCGAGCGCCGCCAGGACGCCGAACAGACGTGTCAGGGCCCGATCGTCGAGCGACTCGATGCGATCGAGCGCCGACAACCACGACGGCAGCACTTTCCGCTTCATGCGGGCGCGCAGGCTCGAGGCCTCGGCGAGCCGCGGATGGAAGTAGCGCACGAAGTCGAACGTGCCCCGCACGGCCCTCGCCGTGGGTGTCCACACATCGGTCCGCTTCGGGATCAGGCCGACCAGCCGCACGCGCTCGTCGGCGAGCCCTTCGAGCCGCGCCTCCTTCCGCTCCCGGAGCCGCGTCACCCCGACGCTGACCTCGTGCCCGCGGTCCGCCAGCTCCTTCATCGTCGAGTCGTAGAACCGGAGGAACTCGGGCGAGAGGAACGCGAACATCACCCGCAACGGCCGCGGCGCCCCATCGTCCTTGCGCCTGCCCTTCTTCGCCCTGGCCGCGGCGCGTGCCATCGCGGCGAACGGCCAGAGGGTGCTCCGAAGCAGCACATCCGCGGCGCGCGCCCGGACCGGCATCGGCGCCGGCTCGCGAACCTGCTGTTCGAGCGCTTCGACGAAGCACGGGGCGGCGGCCACATCGAGGCCGTACGGCCGGACGAAGGCCTGGACGAACGCGCCGCTCCGATCGTCCGCGCCCGCGTTCCGGATGGCGCCGGAGAGCTGGGCGACATGCTCGGCGAGCGTGCCGGCAACATGCAGCAGGCCGCCATTGACGTTCTTGAGGTGCTGAAAGTGCAGCGTGCCTTCCTGCTGCCCGGCGAAGTCGTCGGTCAGGATCGTGTACACCCGGCGGCCGACGATGCCCGATTCGATCAACGCGCTCGTGTTGACGCCGACGACGGCCGCGCTGTGAAACATCGAATCGAAGTACTCGGCGCGGGCATCGCGGTCGACCGGGTTCGCACCCTGGCGCGGCCAGACCGCGACCGCCTCGTATTCCTGTTCGTCGAAGGCGGTCCACTGCAGCGCATTCTGGGGATGCGGGCGAATCAGAATCGCGGCGCGCGACACCTCGGGGTCGGACGCGGCGCGCACCGCCTGGATCCAGCGGCGCACGAACGGCACTTCGTGCGGGGTAATGAACGGCGACGAGCACAGGTACAGCAGGATCGGCCGATCGGCCGGCAGTGCGACCGCGGCGCAGAACGCCTCGCGCGACGTGCTCGGCCGCTGCACGAACCAGTGATCGTAGGACTGCGCTCCGGTCACCGTGACACGCTCGGCAGGGATCCCGTGCAGCTCCGCCGCCTCGACCCGCTGCGCCTCGTTCCAGACGAGCAGCCGGTCGGGAACCTCGTGAATCAGTCCCTTCGTCGTCAGATGATCCCAGCTGCCGACGCCCAGTGCCGTGCGAATGCCGAGCCGCCGGGCCGCGCGGACGTAGTCCGCCTGCGGCGATCCGAAGTACAGCAGCGGTGTGAGCAGCAGCAGGTCGGGCGCTTCGGCCTTCAGGAGGCGCTCGAACCCCTCGCCCGGCGGGAGCGCGCGCTCGAGCCGTCGCGTGACGCGGCGCAGCACGCCGAGGGCGCCGGGCGAGCGCATCGCGGCGGCGCGCGTCAGCGCCGACGCGAG
>VFYY01000010.1 GCA_016871375.1 Acidimicrobiia bacterium | reverse complement strand
GCGCTCCTTCAACCGCCTCGTCGACCGCAACCAGACGACGGAGCTGCTGTCGATGCTGCAGCACGCGCGGCTGGTGCGCGTGAACCGCGAGACGTTCGAGCTGGAGCCGTGGCTGGCGGAGCGGTGGGAGTCGAGCGCCGACGGCCGGACGCACACCTTATATCTGCGCCAGGGCGTGACGTGGTCCGACGGGACGCCGTTCACCGCCGCCGATGTCCTCTTCTCGCTCGATGCCGTGCTCGACCCGAAGGTGGAGAGCGTGATGGCCAGCCAGCTGATCGTGGGCGGCCAGCCGATTCGCGCCAGCGCGTCCGACGACCACACGGTCGTCTTCCGCTTCGCGGCGCCCTCCGGTCCCGGGCTGCGGCTCCTCGACGGGCTGCTGATCCTGCCGAAGCACAAGCTCGAGGCGCGCCTGAAGGACGGCACGCTGGCGCAGGCTTGGGACACGAAGACGCCCCCCTCGGAGATCGCCGGCCTGGGGCCGTTCGTGCTGCGCGAATACCTGCCCGGGCAGCGCCTGGTCTACGACCGCAACCCGCGCTACTGGCGGACGGCGCCCGATGGTGCCCCGCTGCCGTATCTCGATCGCGTCGTGCTCGAGATCGTCCCCGACCAGAACGCGGAGCTGCTGCGGCTGCAGTCGGGCGACATCGACCTCACGCAGAGCGAGCTGCGCGCCGAGGACTACGTGCCCGTGCGACGCTCCGAGGAAGAAGGGCGGCTGCGGCTCATCGAGCTCGGCGTGGGCCCGGACGCGGATGCGTTCTGGTTCTGCCTGAAGCCGGAGGCGAAGAAGGCCGACCCGCGCTTCGCGTTCGTCAGCCGGCCCGAGTTCCGGCAGGCGATCTCGCACGCGGTGGACCGCGAGATGTTCGCGGAGACGGTGTTCCTGGGCGCGGCGGTCCCGATCTGGGGACCGATCACGCCGGGCAACTCCATCTGGTTCTGGCCCGACGTCCCGCGCTATCCGCACGACGACGATCGCGCGCGGGAGCTGTTGCGCGGCATCGGGCTGGAGGATCGCAACGGCAACGGCGTCGTCGAGGACGGGCGCGGCACCGAAGCGCGCTTCACCGTGATGACGCAGCAGGGGATTGGCTACTACGAGCGCGGCACCGCGGTGCTGCGCGACGAGCTGGCGGGCGTCGGGATCGCGCTCGACATCGCGCCGCTGGAGTTCGGCGCGATGATTCAGCGCATGCTGGCCTGCGACTACGACGCCATCTACATGCGCGCGCTCACCACCGACCTCGATCCGGCCGTGAACCTCGACTTCTGGCTCAGCTCGGGCGACGCGCACTTCTGGAACCTGGCGCAGACGTCGCCGGCCACCGAGTGGGAGCGGCGCATCGACACGATCATGCTGGAGCAGGCGGCCTCCGTGGATCAGGAGCGGCGGCGGATGCTCTTCCGCGACGTGCAGCGGATCGTGGCCGAGAACCTGCCGGCGCTGTACTTCGCGGCGCCGCGGCTCTACTACGCCCACAGCACGCGCGTGCAGGGCGTGCGGCCGTCGGTGCAGCGGCCCCCGGCGCTCTGGAACGCTGATAGTCTTAGCGTTACCAATTGATCCGCTTTCTCGCGCGACGCCTCCTGTTCGCCCTCGTCCTCGTCGTCGCGGTTTCCTCGGCCGCGCTGTTCCTCACGCGGCTCGCGCCGGGCGACGTCACGTCGCAGCTCGGCCCCTTCGCCAGCCCGCAGGAGATCGCGCGCGTGCGCGCGCAGTACGGGCTCGACCGGCCGGCCGCCGGGCAGTGGGCGGCGTGGGTCGGACGCGCGGTGCGGTTCGAGTTCGGCGACTCGTTTCTCTACAACCGTCCGGTGCGGGGGCTGGTCGGCCGCGCCGCCGCCAACACGGCGGTGCTGGCGGTCGTGGCGCTGACACTGGCCACGCTGATCGGCATCCCGCTCGGCGTGTTCACGGGCAGCCGCAGCGGGGTCGCGGCGACGCTCGTCCGCGCCGCGTCGCTGGTGTGCATCTCGATTCCGCCGCTGCTCACGTCGCTGCTGCTCGTCTTCGTCGCCTCGCGCACGCGCTGGTTTCCCACCGGCGGCATGACGTCGGTGCAGGCGCTGGACGTGCAGTGGTCGGCGTGGATCGCCGACGTGGCCGCGCACCTGCCGCTGCCGGCGCTCGCCCTGGCCCTGCCGATTGCGGCGACCTTCGAGCGCCTGCAGGCGCAGTCGATGAGCGACGCGCTCCATCAGCCGTTCCTGCTGGCGGCGATCGCGCGGGGCGTATCGGCGCGCGATCTCATCGTCCGCCACGCGTGGCCGGTGTCGGTGCGGCCGATCTGCGCGGTCTACGGGATCGCGATCGGCGCGCTGCTCTCCGGCTCGTTCGTCGTGGAGTACGTGACCGCGTGGCCCGGCCTGGGGCGCCTCATGTTCGAGGCGCTGCGCGCGCGCGACATCTATCTCGTCGCGGGGTGCGCGGCCACCGGCGGGCTGTTCCTCGCCTTCGGCAGCCTCGTTGGCGACCTGCTGCTGGCCGCCGCGGATCCGCGCGCGCGGGAGGCGCAGGCGGCATGAGACGGGCAGGCCTCGCCCTGTTCGCGCTGGTGGTGGCGGTGGCGGTGGGCGCGCCATGGCTGGCGCCGAACGATCCGGAGCGCGCGTTTTCGAACCTGCTGTACGCGCCGCCGACGCCCGTGCACGCCGGCGCCGGCGGACTGTACATCCATCCGCAGCGCCTGGTGAGCCGGCTCGAGCGACGGTTCGAGCAGGACACCGCGCGTCGCGCGCCGCTGCAGTGGCTGACGAACGGGCGCCTCGTGAGCGTTGACGAGTCGCAGGGCGGCCCGCTGCTCGTCCTCGGCGCCGACGTCTTCGGCCGCGACACCTTCTCGCGGCTCATCTTCGGCGCGCGCACGTCGCTCGCGCTTGCCGTCCTCGCCACCGCGGGAGCGCTCATCCTCGGGGCGCTCGTCGGCGGCGTCGCCGGCTACGCGGGCGGACGGGTGGACGAGCTGCTGTCGCGCTTCTCGGAATTCGTCCTCGTGCTCCCGGCGATCTACGTGGCGCTGGCGCTGCGCGCGGTGATGCCGCTGGTGCTGCCCGCCGAGACGGTCTTCGTCGCGCTCACCGTCATCTTCGCCCTCCTCGGCTGGCCCATCGTCGCCCGCGGCGTGCGCGCGATCGTCGCGTCGGAGCGCGATCGCGATTACGCGGCGGCCGCGCTGGCCGCCGGCGCGGGACCGGTGCGCACGCTCGTGCTCCACCTGCTGCCCGCCGCCTGGAGCTATCTCACCGTGCAGGCCACGCTGTTGCTGCCGGCGTTCATCCTCGCGGAAGCGACGCTCTCCTACGTCGGCCTCGGCTTCCCCGACACGGTGCCCACCTGGGGGACGATGCTGCAGGATGCGGCGAACGTGTCGCTGGTGGCGGAAGCGCCGTGGATGCTGGCGCCGGCGGCCGCCATCTTCATCTTCGTGCTGGCGGTCAACCTGACCGTCCAGTCCACGGGGCGCGCGCCTGTACAATTGGAGCCATGACCCTTCGACCCTTCGACGGGCTCAGGGTCGTCCCGAGCGACGTCGAGGGACGACGAGCTCAGGGTCATCCCGAGCAGAGTCGAGGGATGAAGCGGTTCGCGGGTATCCACACCCCGATCGTCACGCCGTTTCAGCAGAACGACACGGTTGACGAGGCGGGGCTGCGCGCGAACATCGCGCGCTGGATGCAGTCGCCGCTCACCGGCCTCGTGGTCCTCGGGTCCAACGGCGAGGCGCCTCAGTTGGACGACGCCGAAGCCGACCGTGCGGTGTCGGTTGCGCGCGAGAGTGTGCCGCGCGACCGGATTCTGATCGCCGGCACGGGCCGCGAGTCCACGCGCGCCACCATCGCCGCCACCAGGCGCGCGGCCGCCGCCGGCGTGGACGCGGTGCTCGTCAGGACGCCCTCCTTCTTCAAGGCGCAGATGACGACCGACGTGTTCGTCCGCCACTACACGGAAGTGGCGGAGGCGTCGCCGGTGCCCGTGCTCCTCTACAACGTGGCGATGTTCACGGGCGTGAACCTGGCGCCCGACGCGGTGGCGCGGCTGGCGGCGCATCCGAACATCGCGGGGATGAAGGAGTCGGGCAGCGACATTGGCCAGATTGCCGAATACGTGTCGCGAACGCCCGACACGTTCGTGGTGCTTGCGGGGTCCGCCACGACGCTCTTTCACGCCCTGTGCGCCGGCTGCGACGGCGCGATTCTGGCATTGGCCGCGCTGGTGCCCGGTGAATGCGTCCGCTTACGGACCCTGGTTGCCGAGGGGCGCCTCGAGGAGGCGCGGGCGCTCCAGCTTCGGCTGATGCCGCTGGCGAAGGCGGTGGGCACGAGCTACGGCGTGCCCGGACTGAAGGCCGCGCTGGAGCTGATGGGATTTGCCGCCGGCCCGCCGCGCCCGCCGCTGCGGGCGGCGGGCGCCGACGTCGTGGAGAAGATCCGCGCCGAGCTGGCCACATGGGATTTCGCGCTGCAGCCTCGCTGATCGTGCTCGCGCTCGTGGCGGCCTGCGCCACCAACCCGGTCACCGGGCGGCGCGAGCTGTCGTTCATGAGCGAGGCGCAGGAGATCTCGATCGGCAAGGAGTCGGATCCGCAGATCAAGCAGGAGATGGGGATCTACAACGATCCCGAGCTGCAGCGTTACGTGAGCGACATCGGGCAGCGGATGGCGAAGATCTCCGAGCGCCCCAACCTGCCGTGGACGTTCCAGGTCGTGGACGTCCCGGCCGTCAACGCGTTCGCCGTCCCGGGCGGCTTCATCTACATCACGCGCGGCATCATGCCGTTTCTCGACAACGAGGCGGAGCTCGCCGGCGTGCTCGGCCACGAGATCGGCCACGTCACCGCGCGTCACTCGGCGCAGCAGTACACGCGGCAGATTACCGGCGGCGTCGGGCTGCTGGCGTTGCAGATCTTCGTGCCGGCGGCGCGTCCGTTCGGCGACCTGGCGGGCCAGTCGCTCGGCGTGCTCTTCCTGCGCTACGGCCGCGACGACGAGCTGCAGGCCGACGAGCTCGGCGCGCGGTATGAATCGACACTCGGGTGGGATCCCGCGGGCGTGCCCGCGTTTCTGGCGACGCTCGGGCGCCTGGACGAGGCGGCGGGCGACCGGAAGGGCGTGCCGAACTGGCTCTCGACGCACCCGGAGCCGCTCGCGCGCGTGAAGGACATCCAGCCGACCGTCGCCCGGCTCAAGACGGGGCGCACCGACTTCTCCACCAACCGCGAGGACTTCATCCGCCGCATCGACGGCATCGTCTACGGCGACAATCCCGAGCAGGGCATCGTCCGCGGCGCGGCGTTCCTGCATCCGGTGCTGCGATTCCGCCTCGATTTCCCCGAGGGCTGGGAGATCCAGAACACGCCGAGCCAGGTGGCGGCCAAGGCGCCCGGCGCCGACGTGTTCATGGTGCTGCGGCTCGTAGAAAACCCGCAGGGGCGCAACCTGCAGGAAATTGCGGTCAACAGCATGCGCGACGCGGGCTTCCGGGCGGTCGAGGGCGCGCCCGCCCGCATCGACAATCTCGACGCCTTCATCGGCGTCTACCAGGGGCAGGCGGACAACGGCGCGACGTTCGGCGCCCGGGCGGCGCACATCGCCTACGACCAGAAGGTCTACATCGTCGTCGGCATCGCGCCGTCGCAGCTGTTCCGGCAGGCCGACGGCGCGATTTCGGCGAGCATCCGCACGTTCCGTTCGATATCCGCGGCGGAGGCGGAGAACATCCGGCCCAGCCGCGTGGACCTCTACGTCGTCCGCGCGGGCGACACGTGGGCGTCGATTGCCGAGCGCGGCGGCGGGGTGATCAAGCCGGCCACGCTCGCCGTGATGAACAACTCCGCGCCCGGGACGCAGCCGACGCCCGGCACGCGCGTCAAGATTGTCGTCAGTGGGTAAGAAGCTGCTTCGCTACGGCGCCGGGGTGGCGGCCGTCGGCTTTGCCGTGCTGGCCTACGTGTATCTCACGCTTCCCGACGTCCGCGTGCTCGAGCGGACCAATCCCACGCGGACGGCGTGGATGGACATGCGCGCGCAGGAGGCGGCGCGCGAGGGAAAGACGCTCCGACACCGCCATACGTGGGTGCCGTACTCGCGCATCTCGCAGAGCCTGAAGCGCGCGGTGCTCGTCGCCGAGGACAGCGCGTTCTGGGAGCACGAGGGCGTGGACATCGAGCAGGTCCGCGAGTCGATTCAGATCAACTGGGAGCAGGGGCGGGCGGTGCGCGGCGCGAGCACGATCACGCAGCAGCTGGCGAAGAACCTCTACCTGTCGCCCTCGCGCGATCCACTGCGCAAGCTGCGCGAGCTGATCATCGCGCGGCGCATGGAAGCGGCGCTGCCGAAAGCGCGCATCTTCGAGATCTACCTGAACGTCATCGAGTGGGGCGACGGCATCTGGGGCGCGGAAGCCGCCGCGCGCACCTACTTCGGGGTGCCGGCGTCGGCGCTCGGCCCGGAACAGGCGGCGCTGCTGGCGGGAGCGATCGTCAACCCCCGCGTGCTGAATCCCGCGCGCCCGGCGGCGCGGCTGCGCGCGCGGCAGCGTCTCATCCTCGGGCGCATGGGCGCGGTGACGCCGCCAGTCGCCGTAGCGGTCGTCACGACCGCGCCGGACGCGGCCGCGGAAGAGGATGTGGCGCCGCTCATCGAGTTCACGGAAGAACCGGGGGTGCCCGACGCCGCGCCGCCCGCGGAACTGCCAGCGGACGCCGCGCCGCCAGTGGCGGAACCGACAGAGGTGTCGCCTGCACCTCAGCCGTTTCCGCCACCGCCAGCTGGACCGCAATGAATTCATACGGCTCAGTGCAGAGGCGGACGGTGCGTGCCGATGATCGCTTCAGAAGCGGGCCCGGCGGCACTCGGGAACGCCCGTGTGCCGTTGACACTCTTCGAAGCGGCGACGAATAATCGCTGCGGCCCGCAGCCACCTCACAACTGAAGACGGTGATTAACGACACCGAGCGTCTGTCCGTGCTCATGGAGGACATCGTGGCTCGTGTGCCCACGTTGGCTCCGAGTGGTTCGTGACCAGGTCGCCCGAGGTCACGGTGAGCGGCCGGCCCATCGACCGACGAGCTCACCGCGCGCGTCGGCGGCGTGGCGGGCGCCGCGTTCAAGGGGTTCCCGTCGTATCCGCAGCGCTACACCGAAGCGCTCGACCCGCAGCCCGAGGCGCCGGCGGAGGTGAGCGGCCGCGTCGAGCCGCTCAGGGCGCCGCGCGACGCGGTCGGCATCGGCCGCGAACTGGTCGGGAAGGATCTTCAGCGCGACATCGCGACTGAGACGCGTATCGCGCGCGCGGTAGACCTCCCCCATCCCGCCCGCGCCGATGAGGGCGAGGATCTCGTACACGCCGAGCCGCGAACCTGGCGTCAGCGCCACTGTGTAGGGTGCGCGGATTATGAGCCGGTTTAGAGCGGTTTCTGAAACGTCGTAGTGTCCGGCTTTAGCCGGACCACGTTGATCGGCAGCGCCGTGTGTGGTCCGGCTAAAGCCGGCTAAAGCCGGACACTACGAAGAAGTCGAAACCGCGCTAGGGCACTTGATTCCGCACGCGGACGATGGCATCGTCGTCACGAGTCATGGCAGGACGATCCAGGACATCCGACCGCGTCGATCGACTCGAGGGGCGATTCGACGGCTTGGAGGCGAAGGTTGACCGGGGATTTGCCGCTGTCGCCGAGCGGTTTGAGCAGGTTGACAAGCGGTTCGAGCAGGTTGACAAGCGGCTCGAGCAGGTTGACAAGCGGCTCGAGCAGGTTGACCGCCGATTCGAGCAGGTTGACCGACGATTCGATCAGGTTGACCGACGGTTCGATCAGGAGCGGTCACGGTCCCAGACGTTGCACGAAGAGCTGACCGGACATTTCCGGCATCTCTACGACCTGCTCAAGGGCCAGAGCGAGAGAATGGACGAGGGGTTCGCCCGCCTCGACAAGAAGATCGACGAGAAATTCGCGATTCACGACGCCGTTCTGAAAGACCACTCGCGCCGCCTGCTGATACTCGAAGGCCGAAGACCGAAGGCGTAAGATCGCGTCCCATGTGGACGGGTGTCGCGCTGAGGGTCGTCGGGCTCGTGCTGCTTGCGCAGGTCGCGTCCGCGGAAGTCGTCCGCGTCGAGATCCGCCGGCGTGACGACGCGGGCACGCATCAGCGGCTGACCGGCCGCGTCTTCTTCGAGGTCGATCCGTCTCTTCCCGCCAACCAGGGCATCGCCGACATCGCGCTCGCGCCGCGCAATGCGCGTGGACGCGTCGAGTTCTCGAGCGACCTGGACGTCTTCGTTCCGAAGGACGCCGGCCGCGCGCGCGGCACGGTGTTCCTGGAAATCATGAACCGCGGCCGCGAGCAGTCCCTCACCCTGATGGGCGACGCGTTCGCGCTGGAGCAGGGATTCACGGTCGCGTTTCTCGGCTGGCAGTTCGACGTCAACGAGGGACTCGCCCTGCAGGCGCCCGTCGCTCCGGTGGAGGGCCCGGTCCGCGCCAGCTTCGTGGTGACGTCCACGGCGCCGCGCGTGGCCGCCGGCGAGCTGCCGTACTGCGCGGCACCCGGAGCCGCCGCCGGGGCGCGCGTGACCTACCGGACGCGCATCGACGCCGAGGCTCGCCTGCTGCCCGGCGAGGCATGGCGGTTCGAGCCGGACGGCTGCGTGGTGCAGATCGCGACGTCGGGCGCGGGCCTGTATGAAGCCGTCTACCGCGCATCCGGTTCGCCCGTGGCGGGGCTCGGACTCGCGGCCGTCCGCGACTTCGCGTCCTACTTGAAGCACGGCGGCAATGGCGCCACGCTGCGCGAGAACCCGGCGCTCGTGCGCCGCGTGGTCGGCTTCGGCTACTCGCAGAGCGGCCGCTTCCTGCGCGAGCTCGTCCGTGACGGGTTCAACACGGACGAGCGCGGGCGGACCGCCTTCGACGGCCTGATGATCGCGTCGGCGGGCGCGGGCGGCGGCAGCTTCAACCACCGCTTCGCGATGCCGGGCCAGGCCGGCAACTCAGTACTGTCGATCCTCCGCCCGGTCGATCTGCCGCCGTTCACCGACGAGGGCCTGCTGGCGAAGGCGCGCGCGGCGCGGGTTGTCCCGAAGATCATCTACACGTTCAGCTCCACCGAGTACTGGGCGCGGGCCGGCTCGCTCACGCACACCGACGACGGGCTCACGGATGTCCCGCTGGCGGAGACGTCGCGGCTGTATCTGATCGCGGGGACGCCGCACGCCTCAGGCGCGCTGGCGCTCGGCCGGGGAGGGCAGTACCGGCAGCACCGCAACTTCGCGCAGCAGCGCTGGCCGATGCGCGCGCTGCTCGTCGCGCTCGACGACTGGGTGCGGGGCACCCCGCCGCCGCCCTCCGTCTATCCGACAATCGCCGCCGGCACGCTGGTGCCGTTCGACCGCGTGGCGTTCCCGGCGATTCCGTCGTTTCCGTTCACGACGTACATGCCGCAGGTCTGGCGGATGGACTACGGCGCGCAGTTCGGCATGACCCGCGTGATCACGCAGGAGCCGCCGTCTCTTGGCGCGCCCTTCCGTGTGCTCGTGCCGCAGGTGGACGCCGACGGGAACGACCGCGGCGGCATCCTGATTCCCGAGGTCGCCGTGCCGCTCGGCACGCACACGGGCTGGAACGTGACGAACCCGCCGCTCGGCGACCTCGGCTACCTCGCGGGACTCGTCGGCTCATTCGAGCCGTTCGCGCCGACGGCGGCGGATCGCCAGGCGTCCGGCGACGCGCGCCTCTCGATCGCCGAACGCTACAAGGGGCGGCAGGACTATCTCGACAAGGTCCGCGCCGCCGCCAGAACGCTCGTCGCGCAGCGCTTCCTGCTCGCCGGCGACGTGCCTGTCGTCATGCGCCGAGCCCAGGAGACATGGGACATCGTAGCGGTTACCGGGCCTCGTTAGCTTCAGGGCGTTTGATTCTTGCGCGACGACGATGGCATCGTCATCGTCATGGCACGGCCATCGCACCTCCAGGGGGCCAGGAGAGACCGCGATGGCTGGGCAGTTTCTGCAACTCCGGGACGAGATGCGCGGTGAATGTTCTGCCGTCCGGGCCGAGATCAGGGACGGCGACGCGGCCCTTGGGGAGGAGATCAGAAGAGGCGACGAAGAGACGCGCAATTACATGCGCGTTCTGCACGAAGAAGTTATCGCGAGAATCGCGACGATCGGAGAGGGCGGGTCGCCGCCGAAGCCGAAGCCGAAGGCGCGGCGGTAGCGGACACGCGTCTGGCGCCGATGAAGCGGCTGGCCCAGTACTGGCCGGTGTAGCGCTCGACGCGGACCACGCCGCGCGAGCTGGGCGCGTGCACGAACCGGCCGGGGCCGATCGCCAGTCCGACATGCGACGCGCCGCGGCTCACGGTCTGGAAGAACAGCAGGTCGCCCGCGCGCACGTCCTCGAGCTTCACGTCTTCCCCGACGTCGTATTGATCGCGCACTTCACGCGGCAGGCTGATGCCGAGGCTGTTGAACACGTACTGCACCAAGCCGCTGCAGTCGAAGCCTGACGGATCGCTGCCGCCGTTGCGATACGGCACGCCGAGGAACTTCAGCGCGGTGTCCACCGCACCCGACAGGGCGGGTGGGGCGAGTGGGGCGGGTGGGGCGAGTGGGGCGAGTGGGGCGGGTGGGGCGGGTGGGGCGGGTGGCGCCCCGGGGAACGGCCGCGGCGTCGGCACGTTGCCCCCCGCACTCCGCGCCGCACAGGCGCCCGTCGTCGCCGCCAGCAGAACCAGCACACCCAGATGGAGCACCCGCACGACTCTGGATATCGGCGTAAGTGGCTGCGTTCGCTAGTCTTCGGGTATTATTACAACTGGAGTATGGAGCAGACGCTCCTTCTGAACGCGTCGTACGAGCCTCTCAAGGTCGTTCACTGGCAGAAGGCGATCACGCTCTGGTGCCAGGGGAAGGTAGAGGTGATCGCGGTCCACGACCGCGAGATAAGGGCAGTGTCCGTCAGCTTCAAGCTGCCCTCCGTCATCCGCCTCCTCCGCTTCGTCAAGATAAAACGCCGGTTCGACTACGTACCGTTCTCCCGCGCGAACATCTACGCGCGCGACGACCACACCTGCCAGTACTGCAACGAATCGCTGCCGACCTCGGAGCTGACGTTCGACCACGTCGTGCCCGTGGCCCATGGCGGCCGCAAGGACTGGGAGAACATCGTCACCTGCTGCGTGACGTGCAACCGCAGGAAGGGCGGCCGCACGCCGGCCGAGGCCGGGATGAGGCTGCGGCGCCACCCGCGGCGGCCTGATTCGGCGCCCGCGATTCGTATCACCATCGGGCTGCGCAACGCGCCGGAAAGCTGGCGCGACTACCTCTACTGGAACGCGGAGCTCGAAGATACCTAGGAAGTCAAAGGTCAGAAGTCAAAGGTCAAAGGTTTTGCTTGATGTACCTTTGACCCTTGACCCTTGCCCTTTGACCTGATGGCTACCCGGTCCACCATCACGTCCGTCCACCCGCTGCGCGCCGTCGAGGGTGGCCGCGTCACGATTCACGGCACGGGGTTCCTCGCAGACGATTCCGCCAGCGTCACGGTCGGCACCGAACCGGCGCGGACGTCGTTCGCCTCCACACGCCGGCTCATCGTCATCATCCCGGACGGGCTGGACGGCGGCCGCGTGCCGATCCGCATCGCGGGCGTCCCGGGCGAGACCGCCTACGTGCAGGTCGGCGCCCCGTGGGCGACCGGCCTGCACCAGGTGGACAACCCGGTCTTCGACGCCGACGGCAACCTCTTCGTCACCTACAGCGGATCGCGCGGACAGGAAGCGCCGGTCTCCATCTTCCGCGTGACGCCGGCCGGGACGCGCGAACCGTTCGCCTCGGGCATCGTCAATGCGACGTCGATGACTGTCGGCCCGGACGGGCATCTGTATGTGTCGAGCCGCTTCGAGGGCGCGGTCTATCGCGTGAACGCCGACGGCACGCACGATCAGGTCGCCAGCGACCTCGGCGTCGCCTGCGGGATCGCCTTCGACGCGGACGGCGCGATGTATGTCGGCGACCGGTCGGGCACGATCTTCCGGGTTCACGACGCCCAGGCGACGCCGTTCGCGACGCTGCCGCCCAGCGTCGCCGCGTTCCACCTCGCGATGAGCCCGTCGGGCGGGCTCTTCGCCACGGCGCCCACGCTCAACTCCTACGACTACGTGTACCGCATCGACCGCGAGGGGCACGTGCGGACGCTGCCGTCGCCGCTCGGCCGGCCGCAGGGGCTGGCGTTCGCGCCGGACGGAATGCTGCACGTCGTGGACGCGCTCGCCGGTGCCAGCGGCGTCTACCGGTTCGCGGGCGAGGACACCGCGCCGGATCTCGTCGTCTCGGGTCCCGGCCTCGTCGGCCTGGCGTTCGGGCCGAAGGGCGAGCTCGTGGTGACCTCGAACGAAACGGCGTACCGCTTTGACTAGCCTCTTCGCTCGAAAACCCATCGAGGCGCTGCAGCCTGACGAGGACGGCGCGCAGTCGCTGAAGCGCGTGCTGGGCGCCGGCGATCTCGTGATGCTGGCCATCGGCGCCGTCATCGGCGCGGGTATCTTCGGGGCGATCGGCACCGCGGCCGCCGGCCAGATCGGGCCGAACGGCGAAGTGGTTCGCTCTGCCGCGGGACCGGCGCTGATCTTCTCGTTCGTCCTGCTCGGCGGCGCGTGCGCGCTCGCCGCGCTCTGCTACGCGGAGCTGGCGGCGATGATTCCGCAGGCCGGCAGCGCCTACGCCTACTCGTATGCGACGCTCGGCGAGCTCGTCGCGTGGATCATCGGCTGGGACCTGATCCTCGAGTACGCGGTCGGCAACGTCGCCGTGGCGATCTCGTGGGGCGACTACTTCAACACGCTGCTGCGCGGGATCGGCGTCGGTCTGCCGCCGTGGCTGACCACCGGCTACCGCACCGCGCTCCTCAGCTCGAACCCCGACGTGAGCGGCCTCCTGCAGACGGCCCCGCAGCTGGCAGGCGTGCCGATCCTCGTCAACCTGCCGGCGTTCGGCATCGTGATGTTCATCACGTGGCTGCTGCTGCGCGGCGCGCGCGAGAGCTCGACGGCCAACAACGTGATGGTCGTCATCAAGCTGCTCGTGCTCGGCCTCTTCATTGCGGTCGGCACGACCGCGATCGACCCCGCCAACTACACGCCGTTCGCGCCGAACGGCTTCACCGGCATCCACCAGGGCGCGGCCATCGTCTTCTTCGCCTACATCGGCTTCGACGCGATCGCGACCGCCGCCGAGGAGACGAAGAACCCGCAGCGCAACCTGCCGATCGGCATCCTGGGCGGCCTCGCGGTGTGCACGGTGATCTATGTGATCGTCGGCGCGGTGCTGACGGGCATGGTGCCGTACGGCGAGCTGGCCGTGGCGGATCCGCTGGCGCGGGCGCTGGAGCTGGCGGGCTACACCGGCGTCGGCTGGATCGTGGCGCTCGGGGCCGCGGTGTCGATGGCCGCCGTGCTGCTCGTCTTCCAGTACGGGCAGCCGCGCATCTTCTTCGCCATGGCGCGCGACGGCCTGCTCCCGCAGTGGGCGGCGCGCGTGGATGCGAAGACGCGCATCCCGTACACCACCACGCTGGTCACCGGGATTCTGGTCGCGGCGGGGTCGCTCGTCGGCGACGCCGCGGAGACCTACGACCTCACCAATATCGGCACGCTCTTCGCCTTCGCGCTGGTCTGTTCGGGCGTGCTGGTCCTGCGCGTCACCGAGCCCGACCGCCCGCGGCCGTTCCGCGTCCCCCTCGTCTGGGTCGTCGCGCCGCTCGGCGTGGCCGCCTGCCTCTTCATCATGATCGGCCTCCCCGCGCAGGCGTGGGAGCGCTTCGGCATCTGGCTCGCCATGGGCGCGGCCATCTACGTCGCCTACGGATATCGCCACAGCCGGCTGCGTGTAAAATAGAGAATTCGGGAATCCGGGAAATTCTCCGCAGTAGGTCTATGGCCCACGACTGGATCGCGGTGCGCGGCGCCCGCGTTCACAACCTGAAGAACATCGATGTCGACCTGCCGCGCGACAAGCTGGTGGTGATCACCGGCCTGTCAGGCTCCGGCAAGTCGTCGCTGGCCTTCGACACGATCTACGCCGAAGGGCAGCGGCGCTACGTGGAATCGCTGTCCGCGTACGCGCGGCAGTTCCTCGAGCAGATGGAGAAGCCCGACGTGGACCTGATCGAAGGTCTGTCGCCGGCCATCTCCATCGAGCAGAAGACCACCGGCTCCAACCCGCGGTCCACGGTCGGCACCGTCACCGAGATCTACGACTACCTGCGGCTCCTCTTCGCCAACATCGGCGTGCCGCACTGCTACAACTGCGGTCGCGAGATCGCGTCGCAGTCGCTGGAGCGCATTCTCGACCTGGTGCTCCTCTACCCGCAGGACGCGCGCATCAACATCCTGGCGCCGATCGTCCGCGGCCGGAAGGGCGAGTTCAGGAAGGAGCTGCAGGCGCTGCGGCAGCGCGGCTTCACGAAGGCGCGCCTCGACGGGCAGTTCCGCTCGCTCGACGAGGAGATCAAGCTCGATCGCCGCCGCAACCACACGATCGACGTCGTCGTCGATCGGCTCATCGTCAGGTCCGGGATCGAGCGGCGGCTGTCGGACTCGCTCGAGGTCGCGCTCAACCTCGCCGACGACATCGTCGTCGTCAACACGCTGGAGGGCGGCGATCAGTTGTTCTCCCGGCGGCTGGCGTGCGTGAGCTGCGGCATCTCGATGCCGGAGATGACGCCGCGCGCGTTCTCGTTCAACTCGCCGCACGGCGCGTGCCCCGACTGCCAGGGCCTTGGCGCGACCTACGACTTCGACCCGCGCCTGGTCGTGCCGGACGAGTCGAAGTCGCTGCTCGGCGGGGCGATCGTGCCCTGGGTGAGGGGCGACAAGAAGCTCGTGCGCGAGGCGATCATGAAGCTCGCGCAGACGTTCGGCCTCGACCCGGACGCGCCGTTCTCGAGGCTGCCGAAGAAGCATCGCGACGTGATCCTCTTCGGGCCGGGCGGCGCCAAGGCGGCGAAGCCGGCGCCTCCCGTGGTCCGCGTCGTCGTCGATGACGAGGACGAGGACGACGGCGACGAGGAGTTCGAGCTCCCGCCGCGCCGAAGCGGGCGCGGCCGCGAAGGCGGGCGCGAGGAGGATCCGTTCGGCAAGGGCTTCGAGGGCGTGATTCCAAACCTGCGCCGCCGCTACGACGAGGCGTCGTGGGTGGTGCAGGAGGATCTCGAGCCGTATCGCACGCTGCGCGAGTGCCCGGCCTGCCACGGGCACCGGCTGAAGCCGCAGAGCCTGGCGGTGCGCGTGAAGAAGCGCGGCATCGCCGACTACGTCAGCCTCCCGATCAGCGAGGCGCTCCACGTGTTCGACGCCTTCGAGCTGAGCGAGCGCGAGTCGCTCATCGCGTCGCGCGTGCTGCGCGAGATCCGCGAGCGGCTGCGCTTCCTGCACGACGTCGGCGTCGGCTACCTGACGCTGAACCGCAGCGCCGCCACCCTGTCCGGCGGGGAAGGGCAGCGCATCCGCCTGGCGACGCAGATCGGCGCCAACCTGTCCGGCGTCCTCTACGTGCTCGACGAGCCGTCAATCGGCCTGCACCAGCGCGACAACCGCAAGCTGCTCTCGACGCTGGCGCGCCTGCGCGACCTCGGCAACACGGTCGTCGTCGTCGAGCACGACGAGGAGACGATCCGCACGGCCGACTACGTGGTGGACCTCGGGCCGGGCGCCGGCGAGCACGGCGGCCGCGTGATCTTCCAGGGCCTGCCGGGCGAGTTGTTGAACGATGGCCACCCCTCGACTGCGCTCGGGGCACGTGGATCGCTGACCGGCGCGTACCTGCGCGGCGAAAAGACGATTCCGACGCCGAAGGCGCGGCGCGTCCCGCTGAAGGGCGAGGTCGTCATCCGCGGCGCGCGCGCGAACAACCTGAAGAACATCGACGTCGCGATTCCGCTCGGGACGTTCACGGCCGTGACCGGCGTGAGCGGCTCCGGCAAGTCCACGCTCGTCAACGACATCCTCTATCGCTCGCTGGCGCAGGTGATCTACCGCGCGGCCGCGGAGCCCGGGCCGCACGACACGATCGAAGGCGTGCAGCTGATCGACAAGGTGATCGAGATCGACCAGTCGCCGATCGGGCGCACGCCGCGCAGCAACCCCGCTACCTACACCGGCATGTTCACGTTCATCCGCGAGCTGTTCGCGATGATGCCCGAGGCCAAGGCGCGCGGCTTCAAGCCGGGGCGCTTCTCGTTCAACGTGAAGGGCGGGCGCTGCGAGGCCTGCCAGGGCGACGGCGTGATCGCCATCGAGATGCACTTCCTGCCGGACGTCTACGTCACGTGCGAGCAGTGCAAGGGACGGCGCTACAACCGCGAGACGCTCGAGATCCACTACCGCGGCAAGTCCATTGCCGAAGTACTCGACCTCACCGTGGACCAGGCGCTTCCGCTTCTCGAGAATTTCCCGCCCATTGCGAACAAGCTGCGCACGCTGCAGGACGTGGGTCTCGGCTATATCGAGCTCGGGCAGTCGGCGACGACGCTGAGCGGCGGCGAGGCGCAGCGGGTGAAGCTGTCGCGCGAGCTGTCGCGCCGGAGCACGGGCCGCACGCTCTACATCCTCGACGAGCCGACGACCGGGCTGCACTTCGAGGACACGAAGAAGCTGCTCGACGTCCTCAACAAGCTCGTCGATCAGGGCAACACGGTCGTCGTCATCGAGCACAATCTCGACGTGATTCGATCCGCGGATTACCTGATCGATCTCGGCCCGGAAGGAGGCGAGGGCGGCGGCCGCGTGATTGCGAGCGGCACGCCCGAGGAGGTCGCGGCGAAGCGGGAGTCGGTCACCGGCAGCTTCCTGGAGCCCCTGATCGGGGGTCAGACCCCATGAGTCGGTCCGTACCATGGGGTCTGCCCCCCCCTCAAGGCAGTGTGGTAAACTCGCCACGGTTTCGCTCTTTTGCATCGTGGCTGCTTCGCAACAAACGGATCTGCGGTTGCATGCCCGAAACCCGAGTGTCGGTCTCCAAAGTCATCAGCAGCAAGCGGTTACACGACACCAAGGAGCACTGATCTTCACGGCATTTTGATTGCTTCCAGCGGGTAGTCCCCAAAACGGCGCAGGGAGCCTGATGCACGTACAACGGACAATTCGACGGTCGATCTCCTGTGCAGGTATCGGCCTCCATTCCGGCAGCAAGGTCACGCTCTCCCTCAAGCCCGCTTCAGCAAATTCAGGCATCCGGTTCCGGCGCTCCGATCTGGGCGGCCTCGAAGTGCCCGCCACCGTGCAGCACGTCGGCGGCATCCGGCTGGCCACCGGCCTGGCGCGCGAGGCGGTCCGCGTGGAGACCGTCGAGCACCTGCTGGCCGCGTTCGTCAGCCTTGGCGTCGACAACGCGATCGTCGAGCTCAACTCGCCGGAAGTGCCGATCATGGACGGCAGCGCCGCGCCGTTCATCTACCTCATTCAGGAAGCCGGGCTGAAGCCGCTGCAGGCCGCGCGCAAGTACCTCAAGGTGCAGCGCCCGCTCTCGCTCTCACGCGGCGACAAGCGCATCGCGCTCTACCCGTCGGATCACTTCAAGGTCACCTACAGCATCGCCTTCGACCATCCGCTGCTGCGCCACCAGTCGCGGACGATGCGCATCACCGAGGACAGCTTCGTCGACGAGATCGCGCCGGCGCGCACGTTCGGCTTCCTGAAGGAGGTCGAGATGATGCGTCAGCAGGGGCTGGCGCTCGGCGGGTCGCTCGAGAACGCGGTCGTCATCGGCGACACCGGCGTCCTCAACAACGCGCTGCGCTTCGAGGACGAGTTCGTCCGCCACAAGATTCTCGACGTGATCGGGGACATGGCGCTGGTGGGGCACCCGCTCATCGGCCACCTGGTCGCGCACCGCGGCGGGCACGCGCTGCATACCGAGTTCGCGGCGAAGCTGCTCGAGGAACAGGACGCGTGGACGCTGGTCGAGGCGCCGGTGGCGCCCGCGGCGGCGCCCGGCGCCGTTCCGGTCACGCGTCCCGCCGGGGCGTAACGCCCCGGCCTACTTCGCCAGTTTCCGCATGTACGCTTCGAGCTTGTCGTTCTCGTACTTGACGGTATTGAGAAACAGGCTCTCCAGCAGGTAGGCCTTCCGCTCCTCGTCGGTCATCTGGTCGATGAGGTGGCGGATCTCGCGCACCATGTCCTCGAAGGAGCGCTCCAGCTCCCGCTTCGCCGTGACTTCCCGATAGAGCGTCTCCATGACGGCCAGCAGGTCGCCGTCCAGCGTGACGTCCGCGCCCGTGGAGGTCTTGATGGTGCGCATGGCTAGGCTCCGAAGCTCTTGAGGGCGGAGGGCTCGTCGGCGTGGATCTCGAGGAAGTTCTGCGCCCCCGTCATCGTCAGCATCGTCTCGACGCGCTTCTGCACGCCGGCCAGCTTCAGCGTGCCGCCGGCGGCGTGCGCCTGGCGGTAGAGGTCCATCAGGCAGCCGATCGTCGCGCTGTCGACGTAGGTCACGGTGGAGAGGTCCACGAGCAGCTTGCGCTCGCCCGCGCCGATGAGCGCGCTGATCGTGCCCGAGAACTCGGAGAGAAGCGGGTACATCAGCCGCGCCTCGTTGACGCGGACGATGGAGACCCCCTGGCTGCGGTCGGTCGTGAGATTCATCCTACACTCCGGGTCGAGGGACGGCGTCCTGCTGCTCGCGCAGCTTCTGGATCTGGCGGGCCAGCTCGGTGCGCCCGCGGTTGATGCGCGACTTCACCGTGCCTTCCGGCAGGCGCAGCCGGTCGGCGATCTCCTGGTAGGTCAGCTCCTGGATGTCGCGCAGCATCACCGCGGTGCGCAGCGAGGGCGCGAGCGTGTCGAGCGCCGCGCGCAGCAGGCGCACGCGGTCGCGCTGCTCGAGCTCCATCTGCGGGCTGCGCGTCGTCGCCACCGGCGTGAGCGCGGCGGGATCGACGTCGCGGTTCATCGTCTCGCGCTCCTTGCGGACGCTGCGGTAGTGATCGATGCAGAGATTGCGGCTGACGCTGATCAGCCACGTCTGGAAGTTGGCGCGGCGGTCGAACGTGTCGAGCGACTTGAACAGCTTGAGGAAGACGTCCTGCGTGAGGTCCTCGGCGAGGTCGTGGCGGCCGACGAACTTGTAGGCGATGTTGAAGACGCGGCGCCAGTGGAGGCGCACGATCTCGTCCCACGCGGCCTGATCACCGGTGAGGCAGCGCTGGATGATGTCGTCGATGGCGCTCGTCGCCGTGGTATCGATGCGTCGCATGATAACATGCGGTCGCTCGTGTACCAGTCGTTCCAGCCCGCCGATCGCGGCCTTTCCTGTGACAGCGTCAGCATCGAGTCGATCGTCGAACGCGTCGGCACGCCGGTGTACGTGTACAGCGCGCGCGCGATCCGCGCGGCCTACCGCGCCGTCGACGAGGCGTTCGCCGGCTACCCGCACGCCATCCATTACGCGCTCAAGGCGAACTCCACGCTCGGGATCGTGACGCTGCTGCGGTCGCTCGGCAGCCGCGTGGACGCCAACTCGATCGGCGAGATCCAGATCGCGCAGCGCGCCGGCTTCGCGGCGGGCGAGATCGTGTTCACCGGCGTCGGCAAGCGGCGCGACGAGCTCGAGTACGCGATCGCCAGCGGCGTGGCGGCGATCAACGCGGAATCCGCCGGCGAGCTCGATCGGATCGCGGCCATCGCCTGCGCGCAGGGCAGGGACGCGCGCGTGGCGGTGCGCGTGAACCCGGACATCGACGCCGGGAGCCATCCCAACATCTCTACGGGACTGCGCAGCAACAAGTTCGGGGTGCCGCTGCGGGAGGCGCGCGCGCTCTATCGCGAGCGCCGCGGCCGCAAGGGGCTGCGCTTGGTCGGCGTCCACGTGCACATCGGCTCGCAGATCACGACCGTCGAGCCGCTGCAGCGCGCCGCTGAAGCGCTCGTCGGCCTCGCGCTGGAGCTGCGAGACGACGGGTTCGAGCTGGAGCACCTGGATCTGGGCGGCGGCGTGGGGATCGCGTACGAAGGGCGGCCGATCGTCACCGTCGCCGACCACGCGGAGGCGGTCGTTCCCGTCCTGAAGCGCATCGGCCTGCCCGTCATCCTCGAGCCGGGACGCTCCATCGTGGGCCGCGCGGGCGCGCTCGTCGCGCGCGTGGTGGACACCAAGCGGTACCCGGACGGCCGGCAGTTCGCGGTCCTCGACGCCGGCATGACGGAGCTGATGCGGCCGGCGCTGTACGGGTCGTATCACCGCATTGTCCCGGTGAAGCCACGCGGCGACGTCGAGACCTCGTGGGACATCGTCGGCCCGATCTGCGAGAGCAGCGACGCGTTTGCGCATGGACGCCTGCTGCCGCCGCTCGAGGTGGACGACCTCGTCGCGATCCTCGACGCGGGCGCGTACGGATCCGCGATGGCGTCGAACTACAACCGCCACACGCTGCCGGCAGAGGTGCTGGTGGACGAGGGGGCGTGGCGCGTCATCCGGCGGCGTCAGACGATCGACGACATGCTGGCGCTGGAAAATGGGGTCGGGAGTCATTTTTAGAGGACACTTTCATCGGGTCCTCTTATTCAGCGAAAGTGTCCTCTAAAAATGACTCCCGACCCCATCGGCCTCCTCGTTGCCTTCGAAGGCCTCGATCAGAGCGGGAAACAGACGCAGGCCGAGTCGCTGCGCGACCGGCTGATCGCGGCCGGGCGCACCGTCCGGCTGCTCTCGTTCCCCGACTACGAGACGGTGATCGGCGCGGAGATCGGCCGCGCGCTGCGCGGCGAGCGCGACTACACCGCCGACGTCATGCAGCTCCTCTACGTCGCCAACCGCTACGAGTACAAGAAGGAGATCCTGCGCGAGATCGAGGCCGGGACAATCCTCGTCTGCGACCGCTACCTGGCGTCGAGCATCGCCTACGGCGAGGCGCAGGGGCTCGACGGCGCATGGCTGCGCGACACGCAGAAGTACCTGCCGCAGCCCGACATCACGTTTCTGCTCGACATCCCGCCCGAGGTGTCCGCGCGTCGCAAGCGCCACGAGCGCGACAAATACGAGCGCGACCTCGCGCTGCTCGCGCGCGTGCGCGACAGCTATCTGCAGCAGGCGACGGCCGGTGGCTGGGTCAGGCTCGATGCGGATCGCGACCGCGACGCGGTCGCGGCGGACGTCTATACGGCCGTCGCGTCGCGCTTGTAGAACGCGCGAGCCACCGTCATTGCGCGCACGTCACGCGCGCCCGCATCCTTCAGCACCAGCGCGCACTCGTCGAGCGTCGCGCCCGTCGTCCGCACGTCATCGACCAGCACGACCACGCGACCGTCGAGCGCCGCGTGGACCCCGCGCGAACGCAGCGGCGCGATGCCGAAGGCGCCACGGACGTTCCGCCGGCGCGCCGGCGCGGACAGCCCGGTCTGCGCCGGCGTCGGCCGCCAGCGCCAGAGCGCGTGGATGACGGGGAGGTCGAGGTGGTGTGCGAGCTCGCTGGCCTGATTGAAGCCGCGGCGGACGCGCCGCCACGGGTGGAGGGGTACCGGGACGAGGCAGTCCGCGTCCTTCAACAGATCAGCGCCCGCCGAACGCAGCAGCCCGCCGAGCGGCCGCGCCAGCGAGCGGCGCCCCTCGTACTTGAACGCGTGCACGATTTCCCGCAGCGCGCCCTCGTACTCGCCGGCGGAGCACCCGCGGTCCACCAGCGGCGGCCGGCGGCGGCAGCGCGGGCACTGCTCCAGCGCGATGCTGACCACGCGCCACGACGGCAGTGGATCGCCGCATCGCCGGCAGAGCGGCGGCGCAAGCCTCCGGACGAGACCCCAGCAGGCGGGGCAGACGGGTCCGGCGAGCGGCGCGTCCAGCACCTTCGCGCACGCCGCGCACCGCGGAGCCAGCGTGACCGCCAGCAGCGCGTTCGCGCCGCCCGCCACCGCGCCTGCTACCGCAGCCCGTAGCGCTTCCGCTTTTCCCATAGCGCCTTCCGGCTGATGCCGAGGATGGACGCGGCCTTCGTCTGGTTGCCCTTCGCGTGCTGCAGCGTGATCTCGATGTAGCGCCGCTCGACGTCCTCGAGCGTCGGCCGGGAGCGGCCGGCCGGCGCCAGGTACGCTTCGCCGTCCTCGAGCAGCTCCGCCGGCAGGGCGTCCGGCGTGACCACGCGCTCGACGGCGCCGCCGACGACCGCGCGCTCGAGCACGTGCCGGAGCTCCCGCACGTTGCCCGGCCACCGGTAGCGCAGGAGCGCGTCCTCGGCCCCGCGCGACAGCTCGGGCGCCGGCCGCTGCAGCGACGCCGCACTCTCCGCCAGGAAGAGACGCGCGAGCGGCACGATGTCCTCCGGCCGCTCGCGCAGCGGCGGGATGTGCATCGGCAGCACGTGCAGGCGGTGAAAGAGCTCCGCCCGCAGCACGCCGTCCCGCACCGCCTGCTCGAGGCCGGTATTCGCGGACGCAATCAGCCGCGCACGCACGTCAGTTGCCGTCGTCGCGCCAAGCCGTGTCACCCGGCGCTCCTCCACGACGCGCAGCAGCGCGCCCTGCGCCGAGGAGCTGAGGCCCGTGATCGTGTCGAGATACAGCGTCCCGTGACCGGCGAGCTCGAACCGTCCCGGCCGCGCGGTCGTGGCGTCGGTGAAGGCGCCGCGCTCGTGGCCGAAGAGCTCGGCTTCGACGAGCGTCTCCGCGAGCGCCGGGCAGTCCACGGCGACGAACGGTTCCTGACGGCGGGGCCCCGCGCCGTGAATGAAGCGGGCGAGGGCGTCCTTGCCGACTCCGGTCTCGCCGGTGATGAGGACGGTGGCGTCAACGGCTGCGTACCGCCGCGCCTGCTGGACGAGCGCGCGCATGGCGCGGCTCCGCGCGAAAAGGGAGGCGGCGGCCTTACCCCTCGTCGGCAAACTCGTGCCGCTCCGCGTTGCCCCACAGCCGCTCGAGGCCATAGAAGGCGCGGCAGTCGGGGCTGAAGATGTGCACGACGAAGTTGAAGTAATCGAGCAGGATCCACTCCGACTTCTGCACGCCCTCGGTGAGCGCCGGCCGCTCACCGTACTCCGTGCGCAACGTGCTCTCCACGGCGTCCGCAATCGCGCTGATCTGCCGGGCGTTCTGCCCGGTGCAGATCAGGAAGTAATCCGTGAACCCGCCGGCCTTCCGCAGATCGAGCACGACGACGTCGCTGGCCTTCTTGTCCTGCGCGGCGCGCACGGCGCCGGCCACCGACTTCGGCAGCTTCGGTTTCGCGGGGCGGCTGACGTGCCCCGAGCCAGGTCGAGAGGTTCTCGTGGCGCGCGGCTTAACGGCCTTCGTGGCTTGAGTTCTGCGCATGCAAACGTCTTTCCGTCGCGCGCGAAGCGCGCCAAAAGATACTGCCTACCAGCCAAGGGACTCTCAAGAGACGGCCCTTGGCTCGTAGAGGTGATGCGTGGTGATGTGCCGCGCGACGGGCGCGGGCACGAGATCGTCGATCGGAAGCCCCTGCGCGATGCGCCGGCGAATCGTCGTGGACGAGACGTCGCGCGTACGCGCCTCAATCAGCGTGATGTTGGAGCGCGAGCGCAGCTCGGGGTTCCGCGCGATCGCCGAGTCCGCCGTGGTTCCCGGCCGCGCGACGACGACGAAGTTCGCGCAGTCGAGCACGGACGGGTAGCGATGCCACGTCGCGATGTCCGCGAAAGCGTCCCCACCCAGAATCACGAACAATTCGCCCGCGTTCCAGCCCTGATCGCGCAGCATATCGAGCGTGTCCCACGTGTAGGAAGTTCCCGCGCGCAGCAGCTCCATGTCGGATACGCGGTCCCCCGGGCGCTCGGCGACGGCCAGCGACAGCATGGCGAAGCGGTGAAACGCGCTGGCCTGCGGATCGGCCGGGCGGTGCGGTGGATCGTGGAGCGGGATGAAGAGGACGCCGTCCAGGCCGAGCGTGCCGCGTGCCGCGTCAGCCGCGTCGAGATGGCCGAAGTGGACGGGGTCGAACGTGCCGCCAAGCACGCCGAGACGTCTCATGCCGCGCTGCGCACCGCCACCACCTGTCGCCACGCCGCCTCGAGCAATGCGGCGACGCCCTCCCCGGTCACACCGGAGATCCGGTGGAAGGGCAGCCCCAGCTTCTTCACGTGCTTCTCGAGCCGATCGACGCGGGACGGATCGTCCAGGGCGTCGATCTTGTTCGCGGCCACGATCTGCGGCTTCGCCGCCACCTTCGGGTCGAACAGCCGCAGCTCCTCGGCGATCGTGTCGTAGTCGTCGACCGGATCGCGCCCCGACGCGCCGGACACGTCCACGAGGTGGATGAGCGCCTTCGTCCGCTCGATGTGCCGCAGGAACCGATCGCCGAGCCCCTGCCCGGCGTGCGCGCCGCGGATCAGCCCCGGCACGTCCGCGACGACGAACGTCCTGTCGTCGCCGAGATCGACGACGCCGAGGTGCGGTGTCAGCGTGGTGAAGGGGTAGTCCGCAATTTTCGGCTTCGCGGACGAGATCCGCGAGATGAGCGTGGACTTGCCGGCGTTCGGGAAGCCGACGAGCCCGATGTCGGCCAGCAGCTTGAGCTGCAGGCGCAGGTGCCGCTCCTCGCCCGGCTCACCGGGCTCGGTGCGCCGCGGCGCCCGGTTCGTCGACGACACGAACCGCGCGTTGCCGCGTCCGCCGCGTCCGCCTTTGGCGACGAGCACGCGCTGGCCTTCCTCGGTCAGGTCCGCCAGCAGGTTTGCGGGCGACGCATGCGTCGCCCCTACTTCGATTTCGAAGACGAGCGTGCCGACCGGGACCTGAATCTCGAGGTCGTCCGCGCTCTGTCCTGTCTTGTTGGAGCCTTGTCCGTGGGATCCGCGGCGGGCTTCGAACTCGGGATGGTAGCGGAAGTCGACGAGCGTGTTCTTGCTGGAGGAGGCGGCGATGTAGACGGAGCCGCCGATGCCGCCGTCGCCGCCGTCGGGACCGCCGCGCGGGACGAACTTCTCGCGGCGGAAGCTGAGCGCGCCCCGGCCGCCGTCGCCGGCGGTGACGTGGATGTCCACCTCGTCGACGAACATCTCAATCAGTATAGAGGTAGGGGCACGGCGCCGCCGTGCCCCTACGCGTTATTCGACGGGAATGACCGAGATGCGGCGGCCGTGCTTGCCGTGGTCTTCGAAGCGGACCTTGCCGTCAATCTTGGCGAAGAGCGAGTGGTCCTTGCCGAGACCGACGTTCAGACCCGGGTCGAAGCGGCGGCCCTTCTGGCGCACGAGGATCGAGCCGCCGGTGACGAGGTTGCCGTCGTGGCGCTTCACCCCGAGCCGCTGCGAGTTGCTGTCCCGGCCGTTGCGGGAGCTGCCCTGACCTTTTTTATGAGCCATTGCTACACCTGAATGTCGGTAATGCGCACGCGCGTGAAGACGCTGCGGTGGCCGCGCGTCTTGCGGAAGCCCTTGCGGCGCTTCTTCTTGAACACGCGCAGCTTCGGCCCGCGCGCCTCGCCGTCCACCACGCCCAGCACGCGCGCGTTGGCGACAAACGGCGCCCCGGCGACGACGTCCCCGGCGTCCTTCTCGACGAGCAGGACCTGGTCGAACGTGAACTCCGAGCCGGGCTCGCCGGCCGGGCCGTCGACCTCGACCACGGCGCCAGGCGCCACACGCAGCTGGTGCCCGCGGGTCTGAATAATCGCGTACATGGAAGTCCTCTATGGGCTGGAAACCAGCCAGCACAAAGGATTCAGTTTAACACAGGCAGTAGGGGCACGGCGCCGCCGTGCCCCTACTGAAGAAGGACCCGTGTGCCCTTGATGCGCTGGCTGCTGAGCGTGCTCAGGAAGCTCGGCAGCAGGCGGTCCATGAGCTCGAAATACGACGACAGCGCCGGGGTCGTCTGGTTGGCGTTGTAGAGGATTTCCTCCCGGAAGTTCTCCGAGTGGAGCACCGTCCCGGTGCGGCCGTCGATGAAGATGAACCGGGGCTTCAGGACGAACCCCTTCCGCTCCATGTACGTCCGGGTCGGGATCACGCGCCGTCGTCCGAGGGAGTCGAACACCTCCTGATCGCGCTGGACGATGCCCGAGCGCGCCTGCGGCGCGAACATCACGGTGCCGGTGACGATGAGCGGCTGCTGGTACTCCTCGCCGACGCGCTTCCAGTACTCGACGTCAGCGAAGACGTGCTCGAACGCCTCGAGGTCCTTGTCTTCCTTGATGACCGCCGGCAGGTCCGACGCGGGCTCCGCCGCGACGTTCGCGGGCGCTTCAGCGGCCGGACGCTCCTCGGTGCGGCCGTCCGCCGCGACTTCCATCAGCGGCAGGACGTCGGCGTCGATCACCCGCAGCTCCGACCGCGTGCGCAACTGGCTGCGCAGCAGCCGCGTCGTCTCGAGATTTCCGTCCACGTCCTCGGTGCCGCCGGAGATGAAGCCGGCCACGAGCACGCGCTGGAACGCCGAGACGTCGAGCTTGGGACGGATCGGCGTCTCGATGGGGATCTCGTAGTAACTGCTGCACGCCGCAGTCACCAGGACCGCGAGTGCGCTACAGAGTGTCCTGGCGAGTCGTGCGGTCATTGATTTCCTTGAAGAGCTCGTAGTTCTGTTTGATGAACGTGTTGTTCGGCTCGATCTCCAGCGCCTTCTCGTACGCGGCGCGTGCCTTGTCGAGCTCTCCCTCGTGCTCGTAGGCGATGGCGAGGTTGTTGTGCGCGGCGGCATACGACGGGTCGATCTGCGCCGCGCGCTCCCACCGGTAGATCGCCTCCCGCCACAGTCCCCGCTGCGCCACCGCGATGCCGAACTCCACCTGCTTCTTCGCGTCGTCGCGCACGTCCGCGAACGCGTGGCCGGCCGTGATCGTCAGCAGAAACGCGATCGCCAGGGACGAAATGCGCATGGAGACGCCCAACTATAGTCACTCGTTCGCGGGAGGCGCAAGGGCTTTGCAGGTCAATGGGTTACGCCCATGTCGACCGTCCCGCGGGGTCAGGCGTACGGTCGAGCAAGCCGTGTACCAGCGCCGTGCGGCGCGATCTCCCGAAAAGCGGCCGGTTTTGAGTGAAACCCGTTGTGACCGCTTTCCGATTGCGTCACCGCTGCGTTGCGAATTGGATGCACCGCTGCCTATAATCAGGACAATCGAGGTCGGGTGCACCGCTGGCGTTCGCGTCACGCGGGGTCCCGGCCTCTTGTGTTTTGTGGCGCCCGGCCCGGCAGAGGAGTCGCGTATGACCCTGGATGAGGCTGTGGCGCTGTCGCTCATTCCCGACCTTCCCCGCCGCGGACTGATCGATCGGCTGCGCGCCGGCGACCCGTCGTTGACCGAGGCCGCCCGCCGCCTGACCGACACCGCGCGCGCCGTGCGCGAACGCGCGGCCGCCGTGAACATTCACGTGCTCCCGTGGAATCACCCGCGGTTTCCGGCGCCGCTGCTCGTCATTCCGGATCCGCCCCCGGCGCTCTGGTACCGCGGGACCCTCGATGCATTGGACGCGCCCGCGGTGGCGATTGTCGGTTCGCGCGCCGCGTCGCCGATGGCCCTCGAGACGGCGACGCAGCTCGGCGGGGACCTGGCGCAGCGCGGCATCACGGTGGTGAGCGGGCTGGCGCGCGGCGTGGACTCCGCCGCGCATCGCGGGGCGCTGCGCGCCGGACGAACGATCGGCGTGCTCGGCTCGGGGATCGATCGCATGTACCCGCCGGAGCACGAGGACCTCGCCTTCGAGATCGCGCGCGCGGGGCTCGTCCTCAGCGAGTACCCGCCCGGCACCGCCCCGCTCCCGTTTCAGTTCCCGCAGCGCAACCGGCTGATCAGCGGGCTGTCGCGCGCGGTCGTCGTGATCGAGGCGTCCGAGAAGTCGGGCTCGCTCATCACCGCGTCGTGCGCGCTCGAGCAGGGACGTGAAGTCATGGCAGTTCCCGGGAACGTGCTGACCGGCCGGAACCGCGGCGCGCACGCGCTCATCCGCGACGGGGCAAAGATCGTCGAGCGTGCGGACGATATCGTCGAGGAGCTCGCGCTCGGGTGCGCCGGTGCGCCGGTAGCATCCGCAGAATCAACGACTTCCGGTGATCCATTGCTGCGGCTGATACGGGCCGGGGAGCCCTACGATCTCGACGCGCTGGCGGGCCTGTCCGGCGTGGACGGCGTGCGTCTCCTGCCGCGGCTGCTCGACCTCGAGCTGGCGGGGCGGGTGCACCGAATCGAGGGCGGCCGTTTCTTGCGCCGGATATGAACGTGCTAGTGTCAATTGCAGGTCATGGCCGGTAAGCCCCTCGTCATCGTCGAATCGCCCGCGAAGGCGAAAACGCTTGGACGCTTCCTCGGAGGGAAGTACCGCGTCGAGGCGAGCTACGGCCACATCCGCGATCTCCCCGAGTCGGCCGCCGACGTGCCGAAGGAGATCAAGGAGAAGGACTGGGGCCGCCTGGGCGTGGACGTCGAGAGCGACTTCACGCCGTACTACGTGGTTCCCGGCGGGAAGCGGAAGCAGGTGGCGCACCTCAAGACGGCGCTGAAGGAAGCCTCCGAAGTCCTGCTCGCCACCGACCCCGACCGCGAAGGCGAGTCGATCAGCTGGCACCTCACGCAGGTGCTCAGGCCGAAGGTCCCGGTGCGCCGCATCGTCTTCCACGAGATTACGGAAGACGCGGTCAAGGAGGCGCTGTCGAATCCCGCCGAGGTGGACGAGAACCTGGTCCGCGCGCAGGAGAGCCGCCGCATCCTGGACCGCCTCTACGGCTACACGCTGTCGCCGCTGCTGTGGAAGAAGGTGCAGACGGGCCTGAGCGCCGGCCGCGTGCAGAGCGTCGCCGTCCGCCTCATCGTCGAACGCGAAGAGGAGCGGCGCGCGTTCCACACCGCCGTGTACTGGGATCTCGAAGCGACGCTGAAGGGCGAGGGACGCGAGTTCGTCGCCACGCTGGCGCGCATCAACGACCAGCGCATCGCCAGCGGCAAGGACTTCGACTCGACGACCGGCACGCTCAAGACGCAGAACGTCCGCCTGCTGGACGAGGCCGCCGCGCAGCGCCTCGTGCAGGCGGTGCGCGCGCACGTGCCGTGGACGGTCACCTCCGTCGAGCAGAAGCCCGGCGTCGAGCGCCCGGCGCCGCCCTTCACGACGTCCACGCTGACGCAGGAAGCGAGCCGCAAGCTCGGGTTCTCCACCGAGCGGACGATGCAGGCGGCGCAGCGGCTGTTCCAGGGCGTGGACATCGGCAACGGCGACATGGAAGGGCTCATCACCTATCACCGCACCGACTCGACGACGCTGTCGGACAAGGCGCTCGGGGAATCGGCGCGCGTGATTCGCGAGATGTTCGGCGGTGAGTACTACGACGGGCCGCGGCGCTACCAGACGCGCGTGAAGAACGCGCAGGAGGCGCACGAGGCAATCCGGCCCACCGATTTCCGCCTGGCGCCGAGCCGGCTCGAGCGCATCCTCGACCCCGACGACCTGAAGATCTACGACCTCGTCTGGAAGCGCACGATGGCGTCGCAGATGGTGGACGCGCGGGTGCTGCGCACGACGATGGAGATTTCGGCGGACGCCGGGAGCGGCGAGACCGCCGTGCTCACGGCGTCGGGCAAGGCGATCGAGTTCGCCGGCTTCCGCCGCGCCTACGTCGAAGGCAGCGACGATCCGGCGGCGGAGCTCGAGGAGCAGGAGTCCATCCTGCCGAACCTGACCGTCGGACAGCAGGTGACCCCGGAGACAATCGAGCCGAAGGCGCACGAGACGTCGCCGCCCGCGCGGTTCACGGAGGCGTCGCTCATCAAGGAGCTGGAGCGGCTCGGCATCGGCCGGCCGTCCACGTTCGCGCCGACGATTGCCACGATCGTCCGCCGCGGCTACGTGTTCCGCCAGGGGAAGGCGCTCGTGCCGAGCTTCACCGCGTTCGCGGTGACGAAGCTGCTGCGCGAGCACTTCGGCGACTTCGTCGAGACCGACTTCACCGCCGAGATGGAAGAGGACCTCGACGAGATCTCGCGCGGCGAGCGCGAGTGGGTCTCGTTCCTGAAGCAGTTCTACTACGGCGACAAGAAGCACCGCGGGCTGCTGCCGGCGGTGGAGAAGGGCGCGCAGAAGGCCGACTACCCGGTGCTGGACCTCGGCGAGGATCCCGAGACGGGTGAACCGGTGCGCATCCGCATCGGGCGCTTCGGCCCGTTCGTGCAGGTCGCGGACGGCGGCCCCGGGCGGACGGCGTCGCTGCCTGAGGACATCGCGCCGGCGGACCTCACCACCGGGAAGGCGCTCGAGCTGGTGCGCGCGAAGGCCGAGGGGCCGCGCACGCTCGGCGTCGATCCCGCCACCGGGCAGAACGTCTACGTGATGAACGGCCGCTACGGCCCGTACGTGCAGCTTGGGGAGACCCCGGACGCCAGTCAGAAGTCACAAGGCAAAGGTCAGAAGTCGGCTCCGGTCGAGAAGCCGAAGCGTGCCTCGCTGCAGTCGGGGATGACCGAGTCCACCATCACGCTCGAGGAAGCGCTGAGGCTCCTCTCGCTCCCGCGCGTGCTCGGCCTGCACCCGGACGACCACGAGCCGATCGTGACCAACTTCGGCCGCTTCGGGCCGTACGTGAAGCACAACGACGAGTTCCGCTCGCTCGAGTCGGACGACGACGTGTTCGGGATCTCGTTCGCCGCGGCGCTGGCGCTGCTGCGCGCGCCGAAGCAGTCGCGGCGCCGGCCGGCGGCGCAGAAGAAGGTGCTGCACGAGCTGAGCAAGGACGGCCAGACGCTGAAGGTGCTGTCGGGCCG
The DNA here is from genome assembly GCA_016871375.1 of Acidimicrobiia bacterium. GTDB lineage: Bacteria > Acidobacteriota > Vicinamibacteria > Vicinamibacterales > UBA2999 > VFYY01. Next base: position 13,619 of record VFYY01000010.1, on the reverse strand, counting down.
CTTCGGTCCCTACGTCACCGACGGCGGCATCAACGCCTCGATCCCGCGCGGCACCGCGCCAGAAACGCTGACGTTCGAGCAGGCGATGAACCTGCTCGAGGCGCGGCGCGACGCGGCGCCGGTCCCCCGCCGCGGCGGCGCGCGCAGGCGCACCGCGAGAGCCACACCGCGATCGTCCACCGGCCGCAAAGCCGCGGGCGCCTGATGATTCACATCGTGGGGGGCGGCTTGGCAGGAACCGAGGCCGCCTGGCAGGCCGCCGCGCTCGGCGTGCGCGTGGTCCTGCACGAGATGCGGCCCGTCCGTCCCACCGCCGTTCACAAGACCGACCGCCTGGCCGAGCTCGTGTGCTCGAACTCCCTGCGCGGCGACAAGCTGGACAACGCCGTCGGCCTGCTGAAAGAGGAGATGCGCCGGCTCGGCTCGCTGGTGATGCGCGCAGCCGACGCCAGCCGCGTGCCCGCGGGCGCGGCGCTGGCCGTCGATCGCGAGCGCTTCGCGCAGGCGATCACGGACGCGATCCACGGGAATCCCCTGATTACGGTGACGCGCGAAGAGGTGCCGCGGGTGCCTGCCGATCCGGCGATGTATCCGCTCGTCATCGCCACGGGCCCGCTGACGTCGGAGACGCTGTCGGCCGACATCGCCGCGCTCGTCGGCGGCGATCACCTGTACTTCTACGACGCCATCAGCCCGATCGTGCTTGCCGAGACGATCGACATGCCCAGGGTGTTCCGCGCGTCGCGCTGGGACAGAAGCCTCGCGCCCGGCGAGGCTGATGGCGACTACCTGAACTGCCCGATGACGAAGGAGGAATACGAGGCGTTCCACGACGCCGTCACCTCCGCAGAGTCCGCCACCGTCCACGACTTCGACAAGGAGAAGTTCTTCGAGGGGTGCCTGCCGATCGAGGTCATGGCCCATCGCGGGCGCGACACGCTGCGCTTCGGTCCGATGAAGCCGGTCGGCCTCGTGGATCCCCGCACCGGGCGCGCGCCGTACGCCGTCGTCCAGCTCCGGCAGGACAACCTGGCGGGCGATCACTTCAGTCTCGTCGGCTTTCAGACGCAGCTGAAGTGGGGCGAACAGGCGCGCGTGCTGAAGATGATCCCGGGCCTGGAGCACGCCGAGTTCGTGCGCTTCGGGATGGTGCACCGCAACACGTACATCAACGGCCCCACCGTGCTGCGCGAGACGTGGCAGACGAAGGCGCGTCCGGATCTGTTCTTCGCCGGGCAGATTTCGGGCGTGGAGGGCTACGTCGAGTCGGCGGCGTCGGGGCTCATCGCCGGCCGGAACGCGGCGGCGCTCGTCCGCGGCGAGGAGCCGCGCGTACCGCCGCGCACGACCGCCATCGGCGCGCTGGCGTACTACGTCTCGCACGCGGACCCGCGGAATTACCAGCCGACGAACATCACGTTCGGTATCATGGCCGCACCCCTCGACTCGCAGGCGCTCGCTCAGGGCAAGCCGGCGCGCCGTACGGGAAAGCTCGAGCGCAAGACGGCCTTGGCTGAGCGGGCGCTCCGGGACCTGGACGAGTGGATCAACTTCGAGACTTCCTCGATCACCTCCGCCTGAACCGCAACGCGTCCGCCCACACGGTCGCGGCGTACGAGAGCGACCTCTCGCAGTTCGTCGCGTTTGCGGCGGGCCATCTTGGCGTGCCCGCCGCGAACCTGGAACCTGGAAACCTGGAACTCGGAACCATTCGGGCCTACATGGCGGAGCTGTACCGCCAGGGCCAGTCGCGCGCGTCGGTGGCGCGCAAGCTGTCGGCGCTGCGGACGTTCGGGCGCTTCCTCAGGCGCGAGGGCTGGATCGAGGACGACCCGGCCGCGCATGCGGTGTCGCCGAAGCGCGAGCAGAAGGTGCCGGCGCACCTCTCGGTGGACGAGATGTCGCGGCTGCTCGACGTGCCCGACACCTCGGATCCGCTCGGGCGCCGCGATCGCGCGATCCTCGAGCTGTTCTACGCGTCCGGTCTGCGTCTCAGCGAGCTGGTCGGCCTCGACCTCGAAGACGTGGATCTGCAGGGGCGCATGGTCCGCGTGATGGGCAAGGGCGGCAAGGAACGGCTGGTGCCGTTCAACACGAGCGCGCAGAAGGCGCTGCGCGCCTGGTACAAGGACCGGGCTGCGCTTCGCGCAAATCCCGGAGCCCAAAGCCCAAAACCCAAGTCACAGCGCGATCCGTTGTTCGTGAACGCGCGCGGCAGCCGGCTGACCGGGCGCAGCGTCGAGCGTCTTGTCGCGCGGTATGTGACCGCCTGCAGCACGCGCTTCGGCATCAGCCCGCATGCGCTGCGGCACTCCTTTGCCACGCACCTGCTGCAGCAGGGCGCCGACCTGCGCGCCATTCAGGAGCTGCTCGGCCACGTGCAGCTCTCCACCACGCAGCGCTACACGCACGTGAACGCGGCGCAGCTCCTCGAGGTGTACCGCAAGGCACACCCGAGGGCGCGGCGCGAATAACGGCGGGCCTTACAAGGCCCGCCCTACTGGACGGTGATGGTGATCCTCGGGCTCATCACCGGAGGATCGTGCGGCACGTGGTTGCGGTCGCCGAGCACGAGCTGCAGCGTGTGTTTTCCGGGAGGCAGATCGAGCATGGTTTCCGTCTGGCCCCTGCCGAAGTGCCGGTGGTTGTTGTCCATCGGCATCACCGCGTTCAGGTCCACCTTCTCGAGGTCGACGATGACGTGATGGTGGCCGGTGCCTTCGGCGTTCACGCCGGCCGGGGCCACGCCCATCCCGGCCAGGCCCATGACGACGTGCACGGGGCCTTTCACGGTGGCGCCGTCCCGCGGCTCGATAAAATAGACCTTCGCGCCGGCCGGTGACGGCGTCCGCACGGTGACCGCCTGCGCGAACGCGTAGACGGCGGCGGCCAGCGAGAACACGGTGACGAGGACAGAGAGATTCTTCTTCATGGGTCCGTCATGGTAGCGCAGGTCGCGTTCCTGCGGGCGATCAACGTCGGCGGGCAGGGCGTGCTGAAGATGGACGCGCTGCGCGCGGCCTTCGAGGCGGCGGGCTGCCGCAACGTCCGCACGCTCATCGCGAGCGGCAACGTGCTGTTCGACGGCGACGCCACCGCCGCGCAGCGGGCCCGCATCGCGAAGACGGTGGCGGCCGTCCTCGGCGTCGAGCCGGTGATCATGTACCGCACGGTCCGCGGGCTCGAGCGCCTCGTGGCCGATGCCCCATTCGGCCGCCTCGCCACCAACAGGACGCTGAAGCTCTACGTCATGTTCGCCGTCGAGAAGTCCAGGCGGCGGCCGCGCTTTCCGCTCTCGCTGCCGAAGGAGCGCCTGGAAGCCATCGGCGCCCGCAACGGCGACGTCTTCATCGTCAGCCGCCGCAAGCCGAACGGGTGGTACGGGTTCCCCACGCTGTGGATCGAGAAGGAGCTCGACATCGTGACGACGGCGCGAACCTGGGGCACGGTGACGAAGATCGTCGCCGCGACGCGTACCGCGCAGTGATCCGCGCGATCCTCTGGGACAACGACGGCGTCCTCGTGGACACCGAGCATCTCTACTTCCAGGCCAACCGGGACGTGCTCGCGTCGATTGGCATCGACCTGGCCGAGGAACAGTATCTGGACCTCTTCATGGTCCAGGGCTGCGGCGCGTGGCACCTGGCGGAGCAGCGCGGACTTCCGCCCGCGGAGATCGAGCGGCTGCGCGACGAACGGAATGCGCGGTATACGCGCCTGCTTCGTCTCGAACCGCGCGGCCTGCCCGGCGTGGAGGACGTGCTCGCCGCGCTGCACGGCAAGTACGTGATGGGCGTGGTGACGAGCTCGCGGAAGGACCACTTCGCGGTGATCCACGAGGCGACCGGTTTCCTGAAGTACTTCGACTTCGTGGTCGCGTCAGGCGACTACGCGCGCTCGAAGCCCGCTCCGGATCCGTATCTGCTGGCCGTCGACAGGAGCGGCGTGGCGGTCGAGGAGTGCCTGGCGATCGAAGACTCCGAGCGCGGCCTGGCCGCGGCGCTCGCCGCCGGCCTGCGATGCGTCGTCGTGCCCAGCGGGCTCACGCGCCGGCAGACATTTTCCGGCGCGCACCGTGTTCTGGGGAGCGTCAGCGAGGTCCCTGCTTTCGTAGCGGAGTGGTAGCATCCGCTACCGTCATGCGGCCGCTCCGCCCCTCGGTCTTGTTCGTCTGCGAAGGCAATTCGTGCCGAAGCGTGATGGCTGAGGCATTCGCCACACAGAAGCTACCGGGGTGGACGGCGAGATCCGCGGGATTGAATCCGCTGCCGGAATACGATTCGAGAGCGGCATTAGCAACGCTGGGTCGTGACTTCGGGATAGCTCTCGGCGAGCACCGCCAGACAGACGTACGTAACCTGGAGCTGGATGGATTCACGCATGTGATCGCCATGGACGAACACATCGCAGCTGCGCTTCGCAGACTCACCGCGCGTGAGGTCATCGCCTGGGATATAGACGATCCGTGGGAAGGAGACCCCGAAGAGTACCGGCAATGTGCGCTACGGATCCGCGGCAAGCTGGCAGACTTCGCGGAACTCACCGCCAAGGAGACGTAGAGCCGTGCTCGACGCCCTGCTGAAGATCATTGAGAGGCTGATCGCCATCCGGCAGGGGCGCGTCGTCGCTCGCAAGGAGCTGTTCGACAAAATCCTCGAACCGACGTTCAACGAGCTCCTGCTGATTCACGGCGACTACCTCAAGATGTTCGAAGACCTGCGGGTATTCGGAGCGCCTCGGACGGGAGGAGAGATAGAGCTCATCGACCGGGCGAAGAATGCGAGAGACGTTCTCAGGAAAAGGCGACTCGAGTTCGGGCCCGTACGCCAGAAGACTCGCGGCGTGTCGGACGGCCTGGCCGCCCAGGAACTGGGCGACGAGGAGAAGGACTTCGTCGAGGCGGTCGTTCGATACTTCCCGTCGGGTGAGCCGTCATTGCCGCAGTCTTCAGCGAGTGCCGTGCTCGCTTACTTGGATCGGGATCTGAAGCCGGAGGACATCGATCTGCTGATCTCGAAAACGATTCAGCGGCACGTCGCAGCATGGTCTGACGTCTGCACGTCGTTCGGACGGCTGAAAGTGGCGGTCACGCGGGACCGATGAGCGAAAGGCCGACCCGAAGTGTCGGCCCCTACACGCTACCGGCTATCGCCTACCACCTACCACCTACCACCTAGACCGCGACCTTGTCGTCGGCCTGGACGTTCGCCCGGCGGCTGCGCGGGAAGTCGATGCCGAGCACCTTGATCTTGTAGTTCATCACGCGCGGGCTGATGGCCAGCAGCTCCGCCGCGTCCTTCTGCACCCAGTTCGACATCTTCAGCGCCTCGACGAGCGCCAGCCGCTCGATCTCCTCGAGCGGGATGCCGGTCGGCGGAATCCTGATGATCGACGCGGCCTCGCGCGGCGAGCCGGCCGCGCCCGTGTCGCCCAGGCGGAGGTCGTCGATGCCGATGTGGCTGCCCTCCGCCAGCAGCATCGCGCGCTCGATCGCGTTCTCGAGCTCGCGGATGTTGCCGGGCCAGTGGTACCGCATCAGGAGCTTCGACGCGTCCGGCTCGAGCCCCTCGATCTTCTTCTTCAGCTCGCCGGAGAAGCGGCGGATGAAGAAGTTGGCCAGCGCCGCGATGTCCTCCTTGCGCTCGCGCAGCGGCGGCATCTCGATGGTGACGACGTTGAGGCGGTAGTAGAGGTCTTCGCGGAAGAGGCCGGCTTCGACCATGGACGGCAGGTCGCGGTTGGTGGCGGCGATGAGCCGCACGTCCACCTTGATCGTCCGCGTGCCGCCGAGGCGCTCGAACTCGTGCTCCTGGAGCACGCGCAGGATCTTCGCCTGCGTGTTCGGGCTCATGTCGCCGATCTCGTCGAGGAACAGCGTGCCGCCGTCGGCCTGCTCGAAGCGGCCGATGCGCTGCTTGTCGGCTCCGGTGAACGCGCCCTTCTCATGGCCGAAGAGCTCGGACTCGAGCAGGTTCTCCTGCAGGGCGGCGCAGTTGACCTTGATGAAGTTGCGCGGCGAGCGGTGCGAGTTGTGGTGCACGGCGCCGGCGATGAGCTCCTTGCCCGTGCCGGTCTCGCCGCGGACGAGCACGGTGGTGTTGCTCTTCGCCACCTTGCGCACGACGGCGAGGACCTTCTCGAGCGCGCCGCTCGAGCCGATGATGCGGTCGAAGTCGTAGATGTCGCCCTGCGCGTGCCGGAGGTAGTCGATCTGGTGCTGCATCCGGCGCATGTCGAGCGCCTTCTGGATCTTCAGCTCCATCTCCTCGATCTCGAACGGCTTCTGCACGTAGTCGAAGGCCCCGGCCTTCATCGCCTCGACCGCCGTCGAGACCGACCCGAACGCCGTCATCAGGACGACCGCCGTCGTCGGGTGCAGCGTCTTCGCGGTCTTGAGCACGTCCAGCCCGGTGCTGCCGCCCATTTTCAGGTCGCTCACCACCACGTCGAAGAAGCCCTCGTGGAGCTTCTCGATCGCGGCGTTGCCGTTCGGCGCCTCTTCGACGTCGTGTCCGGCTTCGGCCAGCGCCTGGGCGAGGCCCCGGCGGAGTGAGTCGTGGTCGTCGGCGACAAGAATGCGGCCCATCGTTCTATTCCTCGATTCCTCTAATCGGCAGCGTCACGCGAATCATCGTGCCCTCGCCGGGCGTCGTCCGCAGGTCGATGCCGCCGTCGTGCGCGTCGACGATCTTGCGCACGATGGCGAGCCCCAGTCCGGACCCCTGGGCCTTGGTCGTGAAAAACGGCGCGAAGATCCGCTCGGCGATGTCGCGCGGCATCCCGGGCCCTCGATCGGCCACTTCGACGATCACCACGTCGCGGCCCTCGGCCCCGTCGTCCGCGTGCGAGGTGGACGCGGTGATCGTCACGTGCCCCTTGCCGTTCATCGCCTCGTAGGCGTTGGTCAGCAGGTTCGTGAAGAGCTGCGCCAGCTGGTGCTGGTCTCCGCGAATCTCCGGCAGCGCCTCCGGCACCCGCACGTCCACCTCGATGTGTCCGCGCCGCGCCTTCGAGTCGGCGAGCTGCAGCGCCGAGTGCACCGCCTGCCGGATCGTCGTTCTCTCCACCTGCAGGCGAATCGGGCGCACGAACTCGAGCACCTCCTGCACGATGGCGTTGGCCATCTTGGCCTCGGTGATGATGTCGCTCAGCAGCGTGTGCGCCTCGGGCGCGTCCGCGATCTTGCGGCGCAGCAGACCCGCCATCACCTCGATGCCGGCGAGCGGGTTCTTCACCTCGTGGGCAATCGCCGCCGCCATCTCGCCGACCGCCGCCAGCCGATCGCGCAGCCGCTCGCGTTCCTCGAGCTGCTCGACGCGCGTCAGGTCCTTGAAGAACATCGCCGCGCCGATGACCGTCCCCGCGTCGTCGCGGACGAGCGCCATCGTGTAGCCGATCACCTTGCCCGACGGCCGCAGCCGCAGCTCCGCGCGGTTGGGCAGCATGTGCAGGTCGAACACGCTCACGAGCACCCGCACGACCTCGGGGTGATCGCGCAGCACGTCGGCGATCGGACGCCCCAGGTCCGCGTCCGTCGCCGTCACGCCGAAGATGCGATACGCCTCGTCGTTGATGAGCGCGAGCGACCCGTCACGGCGATACGCCAGCACCCCGTTGCGCATGCCGGCGACGATGTGGCGGAAGAACGCCTCATCGATCACGCGGTTCCGCGACGCCGTGCCCGCGGGCCGCCGCGCGGGACGAGCCGCAGGCCGCGCGCTCGACCGCCGGCGGACGGGAACGCGACGCGGTTTCTTCATCGAAAGCGTGTGTGGGGAGCTCCGCAAGCCACGGTCGAGAGGGCAAAGCCCATGCCCGCCCGCACCGTCCTGGATGAGCGCATAAATGACTGGAAATGCGGCGTTTCGTTGTGTATCGGCCGCACGCCAGAACTTACACTTCTGTAATTCTAGCGCAGTTTTGGTGTGCCGGAAAGGGGTCTACTTACGATTCGGAGGCGGCGTGTTCCTGGAGGCCTTCCCACTGCGAGATGAGGTCGCCGACCTCCCACATGAGCGCCTGGTGCCGGTCGGCGGCGGCCTTCGCGGCGTCGCGATCGTCGTAGAACCCGGGTGCCGCCATCTGCGCCTCGAGCTCCTTCACCTGCGCTTCCTTCTCGGCGATCCGCCCCTCGAGATCGCTGATGCGGCGCTGCAGCGAATCCGCCGCGCGCTGTCTCTTTTTCCGCTCGGCATCCTCCCGCTTGCGTTCTTCACGGGAGCGATCGGGCGTGGGCGCCTTTGGAGCCTGGGATGTGGGCTTTGGGATGTGGGCTTTGACAGGTTCCTGCGGATGCTCCTTGTGCCACAGGAATTCCGTGTAGGTGCCCGGATAGACGATCCCTTCCCCGTGGCCGATCTCGATGATCTTCGTCGCGAGCCGTTCGACGAAGTAGCGGTCGTGCGAGACGATGACGAGCGTGCCGCCGTAGTCTTCGAGCGCCTCGAGGAGGACGTCCTTCGAGTCGAGGTCGAGGTGGTTCGTCGGCTCGTCCAGCAGCAGCGTATTCGACGGACGCAGCAGCATGCGCGCCACGGCCAGCCGCGTGCGCTCGCCCCCTGACAGCACCCCCGCCTTCTTGTGGACGTCGTCGCCCGAGAAGAGGAAGCCGCCGAGGATGTTGCGAATCGCCGGCACCATGTCGGTGGAGGAGCCGACCTCGAGCGTCTCGTAGACGGTGAGCGCGGGATCGAGGCGCGTGGCCTCGTCCTGCGCGAAGTACTGCATGACGACCTGATGGCCGACCGCGCGCGTGCCGCTGTCGGGCGCCTCTTCGCCCGAGAGCATGCGCATCAGCGTGGACTTGCCCGCGCCGTTCGGGCCGACGAGCGCGATGCGGTCGCCGCGCTCGATGTGCAGGTTCAGGTCGCGGAACACCGTGAGCGCGCCGTAGGCCTTGCGCGCGTGCTTCGCCTCGAGCACCGTCCGCCCGCTCCTGGCGCACGCGGGGAACGTGAAGTGAATGCGCTTGCGCTCGGGCGGCACCTCGATGGGCACGACCTTCTCGAGGAGCTTGATGCGGCTCTGCACCTGCGCCGCCTTCGTCGCCTGGTAGCGGAACCGGTCGATGAACATCTTGATGCGCGCGGTCTCCTCGTCCTGCTCCTTCTTCATCTGGCGCAGGCGGTCGAGCATCGCGTCGCGCTGCTCGACGTACGTGCTGTAGTTGCCGACGTAGTCGGTCAGCCGGCGCAGGTTCAGATCCGTGATGCGCGTCACGACCGTGTCCAGGAAATACCGGTCGTGCGAGACGAGAATCACCGCGTAGGGGTAGCCGGCGAGGTACTCCTCGAGCCAGTTGCGCGCCTCGAGATCGAGGTGGTTGGTCGGCTCGTCCAGCAGCAGCAGGTTCGGGCGCCCGAGCAGGAGCTTGGCGAGCGCGATGCGCATCTGCCATCCGCCCGAGAACGTCTCCGCCGGACGCGCCGCGTCGTCCTGGCTGAAGCCGAGCCCGCGCAGCACGCTGGCGATCCGCAGGTCCATGCTGTAGCCGTCCGCCAGGCGGAAGCGGTCCTGCAGCTCGCTGTAGCGGACGAGCATCGCGTCGTGCTCGGCCTGCGGCACCGACGTGTCGCCGAGGCGATGCTCGATGTCGTGCATCTCCGCTTTCATGTCCAGCAGCGGCCGGAAGGCGCTCGCCGCCTCCTCGAACACCGTACGGCCCGAGTGGGTCAGGCCGTCCTGCGGCAGGTAGCCGATCGTCAGGTCCGCCGGCCTGATGATGCCGCCGCCGTCCGGCTCCTCGAGCCCGGCCAGCATCTTCAGCAGCGTCGTCTTGCCCGCGCCGTTCGGCCCGCACAGGCCCACACGGTCCCCGTCGTCGATCTGCCACGTGACGTGATCGAGCAGGTTGCGGTCGCCGTACGATTTCGTGAGTTCTGAAAGCTGGATCAATTACGCGGCAGAGGCGCCCAGTGCTTTGGCGGCCGCGGCGAGCACTTGCGGAACCCGGAACGGCTTGGTCAGGTACCCCGCGACACCGAGGTTCACCGCCTCGATGGCGCTGGACTCGGTGGAGTAGCCGGTGATGATGATCACGGGCAGGTCCGAGCGCATCCGCTTCACCTGGCGAATGAGCGTCAGCCCGTCCATGCCCGGCATCTTGATGTCGGCGATGAGCAGATCGTACGCGGTGCCGCGCACGCGGTCGAGCGCGGCGCTCGCGTCCGACGCGGTGTCCACCTCGTACTCCGCCAGCGCGAGCGTCTTCGACAGCAGGTCGCGGATGCTCGCCTCGTCGTCGACGACGAGGATGCGCGCGCGGCCGTGCCGCGCCGGCGCGGCCGCTGCGGTGGCGCCTCCGCCGCCCTGCGTGCGCTGGCTGTCGAGCCACGCGTCGATGTCACGCTTGCGGAACCGCCACTGCCGGCCGACGCGTACAGCGGGAATCTTTCCCGCCTTGATGAGGCGGTACACCGTACGGAGGTTCACCTGGAGGTACTCCAGCACCTCTTCCGTCGTCAGAAAGACTTCGTCGGTCGGGAGATTACGGGACAAGTCCTGCACATTCTAACGCTTTCGCTGTCCAACCGCCTAACTTCCAGAGGGGCCGGAACTTACGTCGTATCATGGCAGGTGGAAGGCCATCTGCCGGGCGTCGCCGTCCTATCTGGTGAACGAACCGGAGGCCTCCAGGTTCCGCAATGACGGTTAGCGACGAGGAGCTCGTCTCCCGCTCCCAGGGCGGTGATGTCGACAGCTTCAACCAGCTCATCCTCCGATGGGAGCGGCCCATCTATGCCCTCGCCTACCGCGTCATCGGCCGCGAGGAGGACGCGCGGGACGTTTGCCAGGAAGCCTTCCTCCGCGCGTATCGCGCGCTTCCCGGGTTCAAGGGGCAGGCGAAGTTCTCGTCGTGGCTGTACCGGATCGCGCTGAACCTGTGCCGCGACTGGATCCGCCGCCAGCGCCGCGCGCCGGTGGTGGAGATCCCGGAAGGCGTTGACCCGACGGAGCTTGCGGCGCAGACCGAACCGGCCGAGTCGATCGAGGATCTGGTCGCCCGACAGGAGTTGAGCGGGATCGTCGAGGAAGCCATGAAGGTACTGCCCGAGGAACAGCGGACCGCCATCATCCTGAAGGAGTACCACGGGCTGACGTTCCAGGAGATCGCCGATCTCCAGGGCGTTCCGCTCAGCACGGTGAAGACCCGGCTCTATCAGGGCCTGAGCGTGCTGCGGCGGCATCTCGAGAAGAACGGGCGCATGGCGCCGCAATCAAGGAACGCCTTGAAGGCGTTCCGGTAGACATCAAGGAACGCCGTATGAGTGAGACCTTTCAGTGTGGGGACAACGCCGCGCTCGTCGGCTACCTGTATGACGAGTGTGAGCTGGACGAGCGGCGCGCCATCGACGCGCATCTCTCCGTGTGCGGCGCCTGCGCCGCGGAAGTCGCGGCGCTGCGCTCGACGCGCCTGAGCCTGTCCTCCTGGGCGCCTCCTGAAACGGAACTTGGCTTCGCCATCGTCAGGGCTCAGGCCTCAGGCCCAGGGCCTCAGACTGAGGCCCGAGGCCCTGCGCCTTGGGTCTGGTGGCGCCAGCCGCTGCCGGCATGGGCGCAGGCGGCAGCCGCCGTCGTCCTGTTCGGCGCCGGGCTCGCGCTCGGGATCACGCAGGGAACCGATACGCCGGCCGCCCCGGCGGAGGGGACCGTGGCGTCGGCGCCCGCTGCGGCGACGGCGCCCGTGCGCGCCGTCTCGGCGGACGACCTCGCCGCCCTCGAGCGCCGCCTGCGCGCCGAGATGGCGCAGATGCGCACCGTGTCGGCAACGAACGCGTCGGCGGCGAGCGCCGCGCCCGCAGAGGGGTCCGATGGACAGGTCCTCGCCCGCGTGCGCGCGCTCATCGAGGAGAGCGAGCAGCGGCAGCAGCGCGAGCTCGCGCTGCGCGTGACCCAGGTGATGCGCGACGTGGACACGCAGCGCCGCATGGACCTCGCGCAGATCCAGGGCAGCTTCCGGCAGATCGAGGGCGTCACCGGCGCCCAGGTGCGCGAGCAGCGCGACATGCTCAACTACCTCATTCGCGCGTCTCAACAGGCTCGATAGGGGAGAAACAGAGAGATGAAGGGGTCGATTCTCGTCGTCGCGATTGTCGTCGGGCTGGCTGCGGCGGCATCCGAGCGGATCGCCGCGCAGGCCGCGCCGGGCGCCGACAGCCCGCAGGCGCGGCAGGCACGCGAGCAGGTTTCGATGATGGAGGGCGTGCTCGTGCGCGCGGTGCAGAACGGCGTCAACAACCTGCGCCGCCGCGTGCGCGAGGTGATGCCCGACGATGCGCTGCTCCAGGGCGGGTTCCCGCAGGTGCACGGCTTCCGGCTCGACGGCTACGGCGTCTTCTTCGCCGTGCAGGTGCCCGGACTGCGGCCGAGCATGGCGTGGACGATCCAGACCATGAACGACACCGGGCGCAGGCTGGCGAGCGACCTCGCGCAGATGCGCCGCTACGTGCAGTCGGTCCAGGACGCGCGCATGCGCACCGAGCTCGAACGCACGCTCCAGCGCATCCAGCGCGGCATCGGCCCCGTGCCGCCGGCCGCCGCGTCGCAGCCCGAGCCGGGGCGCGTCGAGGCGGCGGCGTTGACCGCGCCTGGCGCACCCGTGGCCGCCGCGGCCGCTGCCGCCCAGGACCCGGCGCCGCTGCCGGATCCGAGCGAGCTCTACACGGAAGAAGTGAAGACCGCGCTCGTCGACGCGATGATCCAGTACAGCGGCGCGCTCAGCGTCGGCCCGAACGAGTGGCTGACCGTCGCCGCCCGCGACAACGAGCCCACGAACCCGTTGACCCAGAGCGACCCGGAGGTGATGACGATCCTCCTGCGCATCAAGGGAAGCGATCTGACCGCCCACCGCGCCGGCCGCCTGACGCTCGAGGAAACCCGCGCGCGCGTGGAAGTTCAGGAATTCTGAAGTTCCGCGTTCCAGGTTCCGTGTTCCGGGTTCAACGAACCACGAACAGGAACCTGGAACCGGGAACCGGGAACGTGGAACGGTGTCTTACAATTCGAGCATGAGACGCCGTCTGGCTCTTCCGCTCCTGGCCGTCCTGCTGGCGGCCGGGTGTCAGGCCCGCGAGGTCGAGAAGGACCTGCAGATCACCGACGTCCGCACCGGCTGGTACGACGCGGGCATCGTCGAGGCCGGCAAGAACAAGCTGGTCCCGAGCGCGACCTTCCGCCTGAAGAACATCTCCCCCGAGGACATTTCCAGCGTGCAGCTCAACGCCGTGTTCCGCCGCGTGGGGGAGCAGGAGTCGTGGGGCGAGCACTTCATCAACGCCATCGACCGCACCGGGCTCGCGGCCGGCGCCACCGGCAACGCGCTCGTCCTCCGCTCACCGCTCGGCTACACCGGCACGCAGCCGCGCGTGCAGATGCTGCAGAACCGCGAGTTCGTGGACGCGAAGGTCGAGATCTACGGCAAGCACGGCTCGCGCACCTGGGTGAAGATCGGCGAGTACCAGATCGACCGCCAGCTGCTCACGGAATAGGCGGGTCCGCTTCGCATCGCCGTCGCGCTCAGCGGGACCCGCCCCACGTACGTAGGCCGGGTTCCGTGACGCGACGCGATCCATCGCGGCACGGACCCGGCTAGCGCGGTTTCTGAAACGTCGTAGTGTCCG
>VFYY01000009.1 GCA_016871375.1 Acidimicrobiia bacterium | reverse complement strand
TGTCGAGACCGCCGCGCGACCACGGCGCGCTGGGCCACATGATGCCGCCGCGCGCCGTCCATGCGCCGGCGCTGCCCGGCGTGAGCATGTACCCGCCGCCGACGACGAAGTCGGGGCGGCGCTCGCCGCTGAGGCGGGCCAGCTCCGCTTCCTCGCGCGCCACCGTGGCGTTCGCGACGGCCATGTCCGGGTGGCGCTCCAGCGCGACGCCGGCCGGGTCGAAGGGGATGACCGTCAGCGCCTGCGGCACGAGCCCCTCGACCGCGGTGCCCGGAGCGCGGCCCATGAGCCGCGTGAGCACCGCCTCGGCGCGCTGGACGCGGGCGCGCCAGGTCACCGCATTCGCCTGCAGGCGCGACAGCTCCAGCACCGACGAGAGCGAGTCGTGCTGTCCGGCGTGGCCGGCGGCATAGCGGTAGGTCGCGGCGTCGGTGATGTCGCGGAGCAGCGGCATCTGCCCGTCGAACAGCCTGACCACGTCACGCGCGAGCGCCAGCTCCGCGAACGTCTGCCGGACCTCCTCGAGCACCTCGTTCGTGCGGACGCCCACCTGGTGGCGCACGAGGTCGGCCTCGCGGTCGGCTACCACCGCGCGCGACGCGCGCTTCCCGCGTCCCGGCAACCGCTGCTCCATCATGAACATGTACATCCCCGTCCGCGCCGGGTTCAGCGTCGTCAGCGGCCATTCCCAGATCTGCGTCTCGAGCATGGGCGGCTCGAGATAGCGCGCCTGCGCCGGCTGCGCGGCCGCGACGGCGAAACCGCGCCGCAGCGCCACGAGCTCGGGGTTGCGCTCGAAGGCCTCGTCGAGGGCATCACGCAGCGTGAGCGTGCCCTCCTCGCCCTGCGACAGGGTGGGCACGGGCGCCTGCGCGAACGCCGGCGACACGAGTACGAGCGACAAACACGCCGAATATACGAGCGAACGCATGGATCTCTCCTTCATCTGATGCACGCCGCGCCTGGTCCGCCTGAAGGCGGACACTACGTGCGTAGTGTCCGGCTTTGGCCGGACCACACTCTGGCGATCAGATCAGGAGAGCAGACTGTCGGAGATAGAGCGGGACGGAGTCGAAGGCGGGAACGGCGACTGGCGCATGGAACGCCGGAGCTGGGCCGGGAACCACGAGCGCGACGGGTTGCGGGGCGTGGCGAACCATCTTCACCGGCGCCGCGGCGACCCGCGCCTCGACAGGCCCGGACTCGTCGGACTGCTGCGACATCGCGCAGCACGCCGTGGCGCGTGCCTCAGGCGCCATCGCGCCGCCGCGGCAGCACGCGTGGCGATCCGCCACCGAGGATGACCAGCCCACGCAGTGCGCCCAGGCGGCCGAGGCGGCCGACGTCAGGAACAACCCGGCGAGCACGAGAGCCACGAGCCTGTGTGACATGGCGAACTGCCGCTATTGTCGCAGATCCCGGGTGCCGGAGTGTGCAGCCGGCCTAGGCGTGCCTGAACTCGCCGACGACGAGCGTGATCAGCGCGCCGACGATGATGATGGCCAGTGCGGCCCAGCCCAGCGCCACGGCCTGCACGCCGCCGACGGCGAACGCCCCGGTCATCCCGGTCATGCCGAACACGAAGTGCGACGCCATCGCCGCGGCCGCCACGAAGAGCGGCAACAGCACCAGGACGACCGCCGCGAGGATCACGAACTGCGCTACGGACTCTCGATTCATATGCTTCTCCACCCGCGGCTCTGGGCAACGGTCTTGCCACCACGCCAGCCAGCGGGACCCGTCAAAGTGCAGGTATATTGCGGTTCAGGCGGGGACACGCCGCCCGCGCGGCGCGGACAAATCCGCGCCCGGCGCGAACTATTCCTCGAAGGGAGCTCTATGCGCAGGTCTGTCCTGATCGTGCTCGCGGCCGCCGTGGCCGCAACCATCGCCTGCGGCCGCACGCGCACCGTGTCGTGGCCGTCAACCGTCACGGCGCTGCCATCGCCGGCAGGCGCAAACAGCTTCGAGCCGCAGCTCACGGCCTCGGATCGAGGCATCATCCTCAGCTGGGTCGAGGTGGCCGGCAGGACGTCGCGCCTCGAGTTCGCGGAACGCACCGACGGCGGATGGACGACGCCGATCGAGATCGCCTCCGGCGAGGACTGGTTCCTCAGCTACGCCGACGTGCCGAACGTCCACCGGATGCCGAACGGGACGCTCCTGGCCACGTGGCAGCAGCAGACGGACCCGTTCATCGAGGCCACGAACCTGCGGCTCACCTACTCCACCGACGGCGGGAAGACGTGGGCCCCGTCGTTCCTGCCGCACGACGACGGCAAGAAGGTCCAGCACGGGTTCCCGACGTTCGTGGACATGCCGGGCGGCGGCGTGGGCGTGCTCTGGCTGGACGGGCGGAACACGGAATTCGACTTCGACGACCCGAACAGGGCGGCGATGAACCTGCGCTTCGCGACGTTCGACGGCAACTGGAAGCAGACGAGCGACACGATGGTGGACGCGCGCGTCTGCGAGTGCTGCCCGACGACGGCCGTGATGACCGCGGACGGGATTCTCACCGCCTATCGGGACCGCAGCGAGAAAGAGGTACGCGACATCGCGGTGTCGCGGTTCGAGAACGGCGCATGGAGCCAGCCCGTCGCCGTGCACCACGACAACTGGGAGATCGAAGCCTGTCCCGTGAACGGACCGATGCTTGCCGCCCGCGGCCGCGACGTCGTCGTCGCCTGGTTCACGGCGGTGAGCGGCCAGGGACAGGCGTTCGCGGCGTTCTCGAGCGACGCCGGCCGCACCTGGGGCGCGCCGATCCGGCTCGACGACGCCGCATCGCTGGGCCGCGTCGGGCTCGCGCTGCTCGAGGACGGCTCGGCGGTGGCGACGTGGGTGGAGTATGCGAGCGGCCGCGGTCAGTTCAAGGCGCGGCGCATCGAGCGCTCGGGCATGAAGTCGGCGCCGCTGGCCATCGCCGACGTCGCCGGCACGCCGACGAGCGGCTACCCGCGCGTGGCGCTGCGCGGCGACGAGCTGCTGTTCGCGTGGACCGAGACGATGGGCGACGAGGGCGACCCCACCTACGCGGTGCGGACGGCGACCGCGTCGCTCCGGTAGCTCCCGTAGACGAAAAAAGGGCGGGTCCGAAGACCCGCCCTTGATCTGTTCGGCAGGGGCGACGCCCGCGTCGCCCGACCTTACTAGTCGACAACCTCACCCGGACGCTGGCCCCAGCCGAAGCCGTCCTTCGGACGACGCAGGCTGACCATGCGCACGCGGTGATCCGCCGGGTTGCGGCCGGGGCTGCCGGTGATGACGACGAAGTCGCCCGGCTTCAGGGTCTCTCTGGTAACACCCTGGCCTCCGAGCTGACCGGCGCCGCCCCACTCAACGGCATACCGCACCTGGCTGCCGTCCTTCTCCTTCACCATCACGTGCACGAAGGAGTGCGGGTTGCGGAACAGGAACTGCACCAGCTCCCCTTCGATGGTCACCGACTGGTCCTCCAGGTAGGTAGCCGCGAAGGAGTGATGGGCGTATGCCTGCGCGCCGATCGCGATGGCGGCGGCAGCAAGCAGAACAACCAGAAAACGCTTCATAAGAGGTTCCTCCCTGACAGAACCGAGCTGAGAATTCTCGCCGACGATAATAGCCGAACCTTCGCCGTGCAACGCCTGAAAAGTACCTGAATTCTTCGTCAGAATTTAAATGACTCCAGATCAGGCACTTAGCGCCTCGGCCAGATGACGCCCTGCGCGCGCGGCACCATGCCGATTCCCTTGTACACGAACTTCTGGAGGCGCTTTCCTTCGTAGGTCTCGGTCGTATAGATGTTGCCCTTCGAATCCACCGCGATGCCGTGCGCGCCGAAGAACTGGCCCGGCTGCCGGCCGCCGTCGCCGAACGCCGTGAGCTCCTCGAGCGTGTCCTGCGGATCGACGAAGACGCCGATCGTCGAGCCGAGCAGCCAGTGGTTCGGCATCGGCTTCGGCCACAGCGGGTCCACCTCGAACATCGGCGCGCGCACCATCCCGCCCTGCGCGTCGGCCGCGCGCTGCAGCCGCGCCTGCACCGCGGCCAGCGTGCCGAGCGCGATCACGAACGTCATCCCCACCAGCAGGTTCCGTCGGGCCATCACGCCTCCTTCTCCTTCCACTGCCGGCTGGCGCGCGCGAGCCACGCGACCGCGATCACCGCCACCGCCACCATCACCCACCACACGATGTCCGCGAGCGTGGCCGCATCGAGCCCCGGCCACGAGAACTGCATGAGCTGCTGGCCGCGCTCCGTCATCCAGTGCCAGCCCGTGTGCGCGACGAACGCGGACAGGATGATCGTCCCCATGCGCTCGGCGACCACCGCGCGAAACAGGACCGCGAGCGCCGGCAGCGCGATCGCGAGCACGAGGAGCTGCCCGAGCTCGACGCCGACGTTGAAGGCGAGGAGCGACACCAGCAGGTGCGTGCCCGCGAACTGCAGCGTCTCGCGCAGCGCGAACGAGAAGCCGAAGCCGTGCACCAGCCCGAAGGCGAGCGTGATCAGCCAGCGCCGCTCGGTCCGCGCGCCCACGATGTTCTCCAGCGCCATGTAGACGATCGAGGTCGCAATCAGCGTCTCGACCAGCGGCGGGAACCAGAGCGCCGACGGCGCCAGCTCGTACGCCGACGCGATGAGCGTGACCGAGTGCGCAAGGGTGAACGCGGTCACCACGGCGACGAGCGTGCGGACGCGGCGCAGCGGAATCACGAGGCAGAGCAGGAAGAGCAGATGATCGGCGCCGCTGAGGATGTGCTCGAACCCGAGCACCACGAAGCTCCACGCCGCCTGCCCCCACGTCGGGTCGAGGCGCAGCACGCCCGGGTCGCCGTGAATCTCGAACGCGCGGACGACCCCGTCGGGCCGCACCAGCCGCAGCGCCACCGTGACCTGCAGGCCGAGGCGCTCGAGGCGCGGCCGGATCGAGAACCGCGACGCGTCCGACTGGATCGGGTACTCGATCAGCGCGTCGAGCATCCCCTGGTTCCAGTAGAGGTCGGTGGACACGGCGAGCGGCGGCCCGTGCACGTGGGCCAGCGCCGTCTCGTACTCGCGGAAGGACGTGTCGGACGGCAGCGACACGCGCACCGCGGCAAGCGCCGACGGCGTCAGCCGCGTGTCACCCTCGTACAGCTCCAGCTCGCGCGCGATCCAGACGGTGGTCGCGTCGCGCAGCGCCTGCTCGGCGCGCGTGAGGTCCAGATAGCCCGGTCCCCGCATCGGCAGGTCCGTGTCGCGCATCGCCTCGAGCGGGACGCGGATCACGAGACGAAGGAGCTGCCCCTCAGGCTTCAGGAACGCGTTGACGACGACGTCGTTGGGGACGTCGTGCGCGCGGACGGCCGCCGGCGCCAGCAGGAGCGCCGCGGCCAGCGCCGCCAGCAGCCGCCGCGGCATCAGTTGGTCGGCGTCGCCGCGCGCGGCGCGACGAACGCCACGAGCTCGCCGCTGTAGGTGCCGCCGCTGATCGCCAGCACCAGGTACTGGCGGCCGTTCAGCATGTAGGTCATCGGCGAGCCGGTCTGCGGCGCGGGCATCGGGACCGCGCCCACTTCGGCGCCGGTCGCCTTGTCGTAGGCGCGCAGCATCGCGCCCCGCTGGCCGGAGGGCAGCGTGAAGAAGCCGGGCTCGCCGGCGACGACGAGCGACTTGGTCACCAGCGTCCCGACGCGGCCCGGGCGTCCGGTGCGCGGAATGGCCAGGCCCTTGAGCGCCGGGTGGTTGCGGATGTTGTCGGGCGTTTCGCCGTGCGCGATCTGCCACACGATCTCGCCGCGATTCAGGTCGATCGCGGTGATGCGTCCATACGGCGGCTTGATGAGCGGCAGTCCCTGGACGCTCAACCCCGGGCCGCCGCCTTCCCCGCCGCCGGCCGCGGCGCCCGGCGCCGGCGGCGCCGCGTTCGGGTTGGGTGCGGTGCCACGCACGTACAACATGTCCGAGCGCGTGCCGTCTGACCGCACCAACCCGAGGTCGGTGACGGTCGTCGTCGAGTGGACGTACATGATGTTCGTGTCGGGGTCGAGCGCGCCGCCCGGCCAGTTCGCGCCGCCGCCCGCGGACGGCAGCATCAGGGTCGCGAGCGGTCCGGGCCAGGTGCTGACGACCGGCGGCGTAAACAGCGGACCGATCTTGTAGCGCGACACCAGCGTGATCGCCTCCGCCCGCAGCTCCGGCGTGAAGTCGATCAGATCGTCGATGGAGACGCCCTGGCGGTCGAAGGCGGGCGGCTTGGTCACGAACGGCTGCGTCGGGCTCGCCTTCTCCGTCGGCACCGTGGACGCCTCGACCGGGCGCTCCTCGAACGGCCACACCGGCCGCCCGGTCTCACGGTCCAGCACGTACACCCAGCCCTGTTTGGTCGGCTGCGCGATCGCCTTGATCCGCCGGCCGTCCACGGTGATGTCGGCCAGGATCGGCGCGCACGGCATGTCGTAGTCCCAGATGCCGTGATGAATCAGCTGATAGTGCCAGCGGCGCTTGCCGGTCTTGAGCTCGACGGCCACGAGGCTCTCGCCGAACAGGCCGTTGCCGGGACGATGCCCGCCGAAGTAATCGCCGGTGGGAAGCTCGACGGGCAGATACGCGAGCCCCAGCTCCTCGTCCACGCTCATCTGCGCCCACACGCCCGCGTTGCCGGTGTAGGACGCCGAGTCGCCTTCCCACGTGTCGAACCCGTACTCGCCGCGCATCGGGATGGTATGGAAGATCCACAGCCGCTTGCCCGTCCGCGCGTCGTAGCCGCGGATGAATCCCTTCTCGTTCGCGCGGCTCTTCGGCACGCCGCCCGGCAGGTGCGCGGCGCCGACGATGATCACGTCGCCGGCGACGAGCGGCGTCGCGTGCAGGCCGATCTCACCCGTGATCGGATCGGTCACCTGATCGTTCTCCTGCTTCAGATCGACGATGCCCTGCCGGCCGAACCCGGGGACGCGCGCGCCCGTTTTCGCGTCGAGCGCGACGAGCTGGTAGCCGGGCGTGACGTAGACGATCCGCGCGTCCGTGCCGTCGGTCCAGTACGCCAGCCCGCGCCCCGAGAGCTGGCGCGGCGCCGCCGCGCCGCGCGGCCCCTCGTTGAGGCTGTGCATCCACAGCAGCTCGCCGGTGGCCGCGTCGAGCGCCACGACGGCGCGCCGCGTCCCCGCGGTGGAATACAGCACGCCGCCCACCATGAGCGGCGTCGCCTGCAGGTTGAACTCGGGCCGCGGGCCGAGCGCGTCGGTCTTGAACCGCCACGCCACCTCGAGCGTCGAGAAGTTGTCGCGATTGATCTGGTCGAGCGGCGCGTAGCGGTGGCTGCGCAGGTTGGCGCCGTAGGTGCGCCACTCGACGTTCGGCGTGCCGCCCTGGGCGGTGATGCCGGACGCGCCCCACGTCAACCATGCAACCGCAACCAGGGATGACAGGCAACGGCGCATGACGCCCTCCTTATCGTGTCTGCGTGGCCGCCCGCGGCGCGACGAACGCCACGAGCTCGCCGCTGTAGGTGCCGCCGCTGATCGCCACCACGAGGTACTGGCGGCCGTTCAGCATGTAGGTCATCGGGGAGCCGGTCTGCGGCGCCGGCATGGAGACGGCGCCGACCTCGGCGCCCGTCATCTTGTCGAACGCGCGCAGCATCGCGCCGCGCTGGCCGGACGGGGTCGGACCGAAGTTCTTCTCGCCGGCAATCAGCAGCGACCTGGTGACGAGCGTGCCGTTGTTGTTGCCCGGGCGCCCGAGCGGCGGCAGGGTCAGCCCCTTCAGCGCCGGGTGGTTGCGGATGTTGTCGGGCGTCGCGCCGAACGGGACCTGCCAGCGGAAGTCGCCGGTGTCCATGTTGATGGCGGTGATGCGGCTGTACGGCGGCTTGATCAGCGGCAGCCCCTGCACGCTCAGGTTCGCGGAGAGCACGTCCGCCATGGCCACCGCGGGGCCGCCGCCGTCGGCGCCGGATCCCCCCGAGGTGCGCGCGCCGGAGAGCACCGTGCCCTGGTGGTACGGCATGTCGGAGACGCCCGGCGCCGGCGCCACGAGGCCCAGCGTGGCGACGGAGGTCTGCGACATCACGTAGAAGGTGTGCGTCTCCGGGTCGTACGAGGCCCCCGGCCAGTTCGTCGCCGCCGCCTGCGCGCCCATGGTGAGCGTGGCGATCGGTCCCTCGCGGCGGCTGACCGCGGGCGGCGTGAACATCGGGCCGAGGCGATACGGCTGCACGATCTTGATCGCCTCCGCGCGCAGCGCCGGCGTGAAGTCGATCAGGTCGTCGATCGTCAGCCCCTGGCCGTCATAGGCGGCGGGCCTGGTCGGGAACGGCTGCGTCGGCGAGTACCACTCGCCCGGCGTGTCGCCCTTGGGCACGGGACGCTCTTCGATCGGCCACACGGGCTCGCCCGTCTCGCGATTCAGCACGTAGAGGAACGCCTGCTTGGTCGCCTGCGCCACGGCCTTGATCGGCTTGCCGTTCACCGTGATGTCCATCAGGATCGGCGCGCACGGGATGTCCATGTCCCACAGCCCGTGATGCACGAGCTGGTAGTGCCAGCGCCGCTTGCCCGTCTGCAGTTCGACGGCGACGACGCTCTCGCTGTAGAGGTTGTGGCCCGGACGATCGCCGCCGTAGTAGTCGTGCGTCGGCAGCTCCACGGGCAGGTAGGCGAGGCCGAGCTCCTCGTCGATGCTCATCTGCGCCCACACGCCGGTGTTGCCGGTGTACGAGGCGGACTCGTTCTGCCAGGTGTCGTAGCCGAACTCGCCCTGCCGCGGAATCGTGCGGAAGGTCCAGATCCGCCGCCCCGTGCGCACGTCGAAGCCGCGGATGTAGCCCTTCACGTTCGACTTGCTGCGCGGGTTCGCGCCGGTCTCGAACGCGGCGCCGATGATGACGACGTTCCTGGCGATGACGGGGGCGGCGTGCAGGCCGACGGGCGCGTCGGGCGCGACGGCCTGGTCGAAGTCCTGCTTCAGATCGACGATGCCGTTGCGGCCGAAACCGGCGACGCGCTCGCCCGTCTTCGCGTTCAGCGCCACCATCTGGTAGCCGGGCGTGACGTAGATGATGCGCGACTCCTTGCCGTCGCTCCAGTACGCGAGCCCGCGGCCCGAGAGCAGCCGCGGCGCCTTCGCGCCCCGCTCCCCCTCGTTGAGGCCGTGCATCCACAGCAGCTCGCCGGTCGCGGCGTCGAGCGCGACCACGGCGCGGCGCGTGCCGCCGGTGCTGTAGAGGACGCCGCCCACCATCAGCGGCGTGGACTGCAGGTTGTACTCCGGCCGCGGCCCGAGCGCATCCGTCTTGAAGCGCCACGCCACCTCGAGCTTCGCGAAGTTGTCCCGGTTGATCTGATCGAGCGGCGCGTAGCGCTGGCTCGCCAGGTTGCCGCCGTAGGTGGGCCACTCCCAGTCGGCGGGCGTCTGCGCCACGAGCGTGGATGAGCCAGACACCGCGAGCGCGAGCAGCGCGGCGGCGCACACCAGGCCGATGCGTCTCATCTGATCTCCTCGATACGGGCGACGCATGCGTCGCCCCTACACCCAAGGAACGCCGTTAAGGCGTTCCGGTAGACGGACGGTTGCTGACGAACTTGATCTGCGCAAGCACGCCGGCATCGCCGGCGAGCTCCGTCGTGCCGGCCGGCATCTTCCCGAGGCGCAGCAGATACGCAATGATGTCGCTGACCTCCTGCCGCGGCAGGCTGCTCGGGTTGTCCGCCGGCATCGTCTGGCGGATGCGGTCGTGGAGGTCGTTGAGGGTGACGCCTTCCCAGTTGGCGGCGAAGAGCGGCCCGGTCAACGCAGGGCCTTCCGATCCGAGCGCGTTGTCGCCATGGCAGCGCGTGCAGTGCGTGGCGTAGAGCTTCTCGCCGCGCGTCGCCTGGTCGGCGGTGTACACGCCGTCCCAGACCGTGCGGTTGCCCTGGGCGGCTGTGACGGCGACGAGTGTCAGAGCAGATACGACCGGGAAGATTGTTTTCACCGGCCGGATTCTACCAGCAGCTGCTCCGCGGTGACGAAACGGGGCTCGATGTCCACTGGAACATCAGTGAGCCGGTCCAGCACCTTCTGCACGTCCGGCCGGATGACGGCCAGCGTGTCGATCATCTGCTTCGCGGCGTTGTAGTCGCCGACCGCCTGCAGCGTCATGATGTCGCGCGTCAGGCCGATGACGTTCTGCCTGATGCGCTGGGCGTTCACCGCGAAGGTGCCGTCCTGCGCGACCGTCACGCCGCCGTTGTCGAGGAAGTAATTGAGCTGCATGACGACGCCCCGGCCGTGCGCCTCGTTGATGCCGAAGCGGATCGAGCGGAACATCGACGCCAGGTAGGTCGTGTACGTCGTCTGGTCGAAGCGCTTGTCGAGCGTGCCGCGATCGACGAGGAACTGCAGCGCGAAGAGGCCCGACACGTCCGCCTTGGCTTCCTCGATCGCGCTCGAGAGCTCGCGCAGCTCCTGGCGCACGGTCGTCGCGCGCCCGCCGACCGTGATGTTGTGCGGCCCGAGGCCGTGCATCAGCTCGTGCATCAGGATGTGCGTGAAGAACGCGTCGAAGGAGACGTTGGCCTGGTCCGCAGCCGACAGCGCGACCGTCGAGATCGGCTGCAGCACCATGCGGAACTTCGCCTCCTGGTTGTTCTTCAGCATCACGCGCTTGCTGCCCTTCTCCTGCACCACCCGTTCGTCGTTGGGCAGGTTGAAGGCCGCCGTCTGCACGCCGCGGTTGGCGTCGCCGGACGAGAACACGGTGTTGACGACGCGGATGGGCGCCATCGCGCCGAGCTTCGGGTTGCGGTACTTCGGGTCGATCGGCAGGTTGTTCTCGATCTCCTGCAGCTCGCCGCCGAACCGCGTCAGCTTGTTCGTCTCCGCGTCGTCTCTGAGCGTGATGAAGGCCTCGAAGGCGGCCTTGTAGTTGAACCACTCGTCCTCGTACACCTCGTACGGGCCGATGGTCGGCTCGATGCTGGCGTCGAGCTCCATCCAGGCGACGTCGCTGTCGTAGTAGTCGTTGCTGAGGAGCGCGGCGGCGCGGCGCTCCAGGAACGTCTTCAGCGTCGGCTGCGTGGTGAGCGCGGCCGCCTCGCGCAACAGCGCGGCCGCCTGCGCGAGCTCGCCCTGGTACTCGATCGTGTACGGCACCGCGGTGAAGCGCCCGTCCGGGCCGCGGCGGATCGTCGTGAAGAACCCCGTGGCCTGCCGGCGCTGCGGCTCGGGCAGCCCCGCGATCCACGCCTCGACCTCTTCCTTCGTCGCGCCAGCGGGATAGAAGTTGGCCTGCGGCGGCTTCGGCGGCGCGCCCGGGATGAACGGCTCGTTGTGGTCGAGGCGCGACCACGGCCCCTTGTTGATCAGGAAGTTGTGCAGCCGCGCCTGGCCGAGCTCGGAGTCGTCGCGGACGAGCGTCATCAGCATCGTCTCGTTGCCCGCCCAGACCTGGCGCAGGAAGAGCGCGTCGAACACCTTCGCCGCCTCCACGAGCTTGGCCAGCGCCTGGCGTTCGTTCCCCGGCAGCGCGGCGACGTCGGCCGTCAGGTCCACGGGCGCAAAGCGCGCCGCCTTGTCGCGCAGCTCCTGCGCCATCGCGTCGGTTCCCTCGTCCCCGCTGGTCTCGGTGGTCGTGGCCTGCGGCGGCGTCCGGCAGCCGGCAACGAGGACGCATACCGCAACGAGTGCAACAGCGATTCTGGTCATGACAGTTGGAGGGCGGGCCTGTACGGCCCGCCGGATTAGTGCACTCCGGAACTGGTTTGCAGCGCCGACGGATCGGCGCCGAGGCGGCGCAGTGCCGTTTCCCACATCTGCTCCGCCGGCACGCCGAAGATCAGGTGCGGATCGACGTCGAGCGACAGCCACGCCGACGCCGCGATCTCCTGATCGAGCTGGCCCGGCGCCCACCCCGCGTAGCCGACGATCAGCCGCGCGCGGGACGAGGGCGGCGCCTGCAGGAGCTGCAGCGTGAGCTCGTGCGACACCGACAGCAGCACGCCGGGACAGATCTCCCGCTGCTCGTCCTCGGGGCCCTGCGCTTCCGACATCAGCACCCACGTCCGCTGCGGATCCACGGGACCGCCGATCCACAGCTTGAGGTCGGGATCGACGCGCACGGGCGGATCGGTGCGCACGAGTCTCCATGCGGGCTCGTCCATCGGACGGTTCACCACGAGCCCGAACGCGCCTTCGTCGGTGTAGTCGCAGAGGAGCACCACGGTGCGCGCGAAGTTCGGATCCGCCATCTGGGGCATGGAGAGAAGGAGGATCGGAGCAGTTCCGCCGGCCATGCCGCGATCTTACCGCCGTACCGCCCAGCGGATATGTTCCTGCACCATTTCGTCGTCGGCGGAGGGACGAGCGTCGCTGCGCTCGGAGAGGGCGGCCAGCGCGTCGGGGTCGGCGCTGTTGCCGATGGCGACCGCGAGGTTCCGGCGCAGCCCGGTCAGCTTCGCGCGCGTCATCGCGCTGCCTTTGACGAGCGCGCGCAGTTCCGTGTCGGGACGCCGCCACAGGTCCGCGAGACGCGGCAGATCGAGTCCGGGACGCGGCTGCCAGGCGGCGTCGCCGGACCGCGGCGGCACCTGGTTGTACGGACAGACCTCCTGACAGATGTCGCAGCCGTAGACGTGCGTCCCGACGGCGGCGCGACGGGCCTCGGGAATGCCGGACCTCAGCTCGATCGTCAGATAGGACAGGCACTTGGTCGAGTCGAGCACGCCGGATTCGACCAGCGCGCCGGTCGGGCACGCCTCGAGGCACCGCGTGCACGAGCCGCACTGCTCGAGCGCCTGCGTGTCGGGCTCGAGCGGCAGCGTGCAGATGATTTCCGAGAGAAACAGCCACGACCCGAGCTCGGCGTTGATGAGGCAGGTGTTCTTGCCGATCCAGCCGAGCCCCGCGTACTGCGCGTAGACGCGCTCCTGCACCGGCCCCGTATCCACGTACGCCCGGGCGTCGAACGGCTCGCGCGACTCCGCGCGCATCCACGCCAGCAGCGCGTTGAGCCGCTCGGTCAGCACGTCGTGATAGTCGTCGCCCCAGGCGTAGCGCGCGATCAGGGCAACTTGAGTCGGGTCGTATACGGGGTCTGACCCCACTTCTGTCGAATAGGGGCGATCCGTGTTGTAGATCGTCCCGGTGACGATGACGCTGCGCGCGCCGGGGACGACCGCGCGGGCGTCGGCACGGCGATCCGCGGAGCGCGACATGTAGGCCATCTCGCCCGCGTAGCCGCGGCCGAGCCAGTCGCGCAGGAATGACAGTTCGGGAAAGCTGTCGGCGGGCGCGATGCCGCACAGATCGAATCCGAGTTCGCGGGCTTTCCGCTTGATGTCTTCCGAGGTCATGTAGGGGCCGACGTCTCGTGTAGGGGCCGACCTCCAGGTCGGCCCTAGTGAAGACGCCCCATCCGACCGGACCGGTAATCCTCGACGGCCTGCACGATCTCCTCGCGCGTGTTCATGACGAACGGCCCGTAGCGCGCGACCGGCTCACGAATCGGCTCGCCCGACATGACGAGCACCGTGGACGGCTCGGACGCCGCGAGCGTGACGCCGTCGCCGTCCTGCGCGAGCAGCGCCAGCTCGCGGTCGCGCACGTCCTGCTCGCCAACGGTGACGCGGCCGCGCAGCACGAGCAGGCCTGCCTGATGATCCGGCTCGACCCGAATCTCGACGCGGCCGCCGGCGTTGAGCCTCACGTCGTACAGGTGCACGGGACTGAACGTCCGCGCCGGTCCCTCGTGGCCGTCGAACTCTCCCGCAATGACGCGCAGCGACCCGGCGTCGCCCGGCAGCGCCACCGACGGAATGTCCGCGTCGCGGATGTCCTGATACCGCGGCGGCGACATCTTGTGCGCCCGCGGCAGGTTCACCCAGAGCTGCACCACTTCGATCGTGCCGCCACGCTCCGAGAACGCCCGGGCGTGCTTCTCCTCGTGCACCAGCCCCGAGGCCGCCGTCATCCACTGCACGTCGCCGGGGCCGAGCGAGCCCGAGTGTCCCGCGGAATCGCGATGCTCGAACTCACCCTGGTAGACGACGGTGACCGTCTCGAAGCCGCGGTGCGGGTGCTCGCTCACCCCGCGCGGCTCGCGCGACGGCGAGAACTCCTTCGGCCCCGCGTAGTCGAGCAGCAGGAACGGACTGATCTCGGCGTCCAGCCCGAGCTGCGGAAAGAACGTCTGCACCGGGAAGCCGTCGCCGACCACGTGCGGCTCGCTGCCCTCGAAGACGCCGGCGACGCTACGACTTTGCGACAAGCTGCCTCACGACGTACGGCAGGATGCCGCCGTGCCGGAAGGAGACGAGCTCCTCGGGCGTGTCGATGCGCACGTCCGCGGTGAAGCGCTTCTCCGTGCCGTCGGCGGCCGTGGCCACCACCTGCAGCTGCCCGCGCGGCTTCACGCCGGCCACGCCGACCAGCGAGAACGACTCCGTGCCGGTGAGCTTCAGCGACGCGGCGCTCTCGCCGGCCACGAACTGCAGCGGCAGCACGCCCATGTTCACGAGGTTGCTGCGGTGGATGCGCTCGAACGACTCCGCGACGACGACGCGGACGCCGAGGAGCTGCGTGCCCTTCGCCGCCCAGTCGCGGGAGGAGCCCGAGCCGTATTCCTTGCCGGCGATGACCATGAGCGGCACGCCAGCCGCGCGGTACTTCACCGAGGCGTCGTAGATCGTCATCACCTCGGCGCCGGGCTGATACTGCGTCCAGCCGCCCTCGGTGCCCGGCGCCATCTGGTTCCGCAGGCGGATGTTGGCGAACGTGCCGCGCATCATCACTTCGTGGTTGCCGCGGCGCGCCCCGTACGAGTTGAAGTCCGCCGGCTTCACCCCACGCTCGATCAGGTACTTCCCCGCCGGGCTGTCGGCCTTGATCGACCCTGCCGGCGAGATGTGGTCCGTCGTCACGCTGTCGCCGAGCAGCGCCAGCACCTGCGCGCCCGTGATGTCGGCCAGCGGCGCGGCCGTCATCGTCATCCCCTCGAGAAACGTCGGCTTGCGGATGTAGGTGGAGTCGTTCTCCCACGCGAACCGGTTGCCCTCGGGCACGGACAGGTTCTGCCAGCGTTCATCGCCGGCAAACACGTCCGCGTAGCTCTTCCTGAACATGTCGGCCGTGATCGCCTCGAGCATCGTCTGCTGCAGCTCCTGCCCGGTCGGCCAGATGTCCTCGAGGAACACCGGAGTGCCGGACCGGTCGGTGCCCAGCGGCTGCGTGGTCAGGTCGGTCGTGATCCACCCCGCCAGCGCGTAGGCGACGACGAGCGGCGGCGACGCCAGATAGTTGGCGCGGACGTCCTGCTGGATGCGGCCTTCGAAGTTGCGGTTGCCGCTCAGCACCGAGCAGACCACGAGATTCCGCTCGCGAATGACCGCCGCGATCTCGTCCGGCAGCGGGCCGCTGTTGCCGATGCAGGTCGTGCAGCCGTAGCCCACCAGGTTGAAGCCGAGCCGATCGAGATACGTCGTCAGGCCGGCGGCGGCGAGGTATTCGGTGACGACCTTCGACCCCGGGGCGAGGCTGGTCTTCACCCACGGCTTGCGCGTCAGCCCGCGCTCCACGGCCTTCTTCGCCAGCAGGCCGGCGCCGATCATCACGCTCGGATTCGAGGTGTTCGTGCAGCTCGTAATGGCCGCGATGACCACCGCGCCGTGATCGATTTCCTCGAGCGCCGGGTCGGCGACCGCGACGCCCGACTGCGCGACCGCGCCGGTGCTCGTCGCGACACCCTGCCGCGCGCCGCCGGCGTCGCCCGCGCCCTTGATCGGCTTGGATGGGCCCTGCATCGACGGCAGCGCGCTGCGGAAGGCGGTGTTCGCGCTGCGCAGCGAGACGCGGTCCTGCGGCCGCTTCGGACCGGCCAGGCTGGGCTCGACGACCGAGAGGTCCAGCGACAGCGTCTGCGAGTAGATCGCCTCCGGGCTGTCGTCGGACCGGAACAGCCCCTGCGCCTTCGCGTACTCCTCCACCAGCCGCACGCGCGACTCGTCGCGGCCGGTCAGCCGCAGGTAGTCGAGCGTCATGTCGTCGATCGGGAACACGGCGATGGTCGCGCCGTACTCGGGGCACATGTTGCCGAGCGTCGCGCGGTCCGCAATCGTGAGGTGGCGCAGGCCCTCGCCGAAGAACTCGACGAACGTGCCGACGACCCCGTGCTTGCGGAGGATCTCGGTGACCATCAGCACGAGGTCCGTGGCGGTGGCGCCCTGCGGCAGCGCGCCGGTCAGCCGGACGCCGAGCACCTGCGGGATGAGCATCGAGATCGGCTGGCCGAGCATCGCGGCCTCGGCCTCGATGCCGCCGACGCCCCACCCCACCACGCCCAGCCCGTTGACCATCGTCGTGTGCGAGTCGGTGCCGACGAGCGTGTCGGGATACGCCACCGTCCTGCCGCCGGCCTTCTCGGCGAACACGACGCGCGCGAGGTGCTCGATGTTGACCTGGTGGACGATGCCGGTGTCGGGCGGGACGACCTGGAAGTTGTTGAACGCGCGCTGGCCCCAGCGCAGGAACGCGTAGCGCTCGCGGTTGCGCGAGAACTCGAGCTCGGCGTTCAGCGCGAAGGCGTCGGCGCGGCCGAAGTAGTCCACCTGCACCGAGTGGTCGATGACGAGCTCCACCGGCTGGAGCGGGTTCACGCGATCGGGGTCGCCGCCGAGCGAGACGATGGCGTCGCGCATGGCGGCCAGGTCCACCACGCAGGGGACGCCGGTGAAATCCTGCAGGAGGACGCGCGCCGGCATGAAGGAGATCTCGTGCTCGGCGCCCGCGGTCGCGTTCCAGCCGGCCACGGCCCTGACGTCGTCGGCCTTGACGAACGCGTTGTCCTCGCGGCGGAGGAGATTCTCCAGGAGGATCTTCATCGAGTAGGGCAGGCGTGAAACGCCGCTGAAGCCGGCTTTCTCGAGCGCGGGCAGGCTGTAGATCTCGACCTGCTCGCCCCCGGCGCGAATCTGGGAGCGCGTCCCGAACGTGTTCAGAGTGGTCATGTCAACTCATGATCATACCCCGTGCGGGCGAGGCAATGCCTGTGCGGGCGAGGCAATGCCTCGCCCCTACGAAAACGGTTCGCGTTAACACGACGGTGTAGGGGCGACGCACGCGTCGCCCGTTACGGGATCGTGGCGAGGAATTCGCGCACGACGGATGCGGGGTCGCGGCGTTCGCCGTCCACCGCGTGGTTCGCGTTAACACGACGGTGCAGGGGCGACGCACGCGTCGCCCGTTACGGGATCGTGGCGAGGAATTCGCGCACGACGGATGCGGGGTCGCGGCGCTCGCCGTCCACCGCGTAGTTCATGCGGCGCATCGCCGCCTCGGTGACGCGGCCGCCGAGGCGGCGCAGCGCGTCGCCGATCTCGGGATGGCGCAGCAGCGTGGGCGCGTGGACGATCGGCACCGCGTCGTACGGCGGAAAGTACGCGCGGTCGTCCTCGAGCGCGGCCAGGTCGAGCGCCTCGATGAGCCCGGCGGTGGCGTCGCCGGCGATCACGTCCACCTGCCGGTCCGCGAGCGCGCGGTAGATGAGCGTGAGATCCATGACGCGCGGCGCCTCGCGGAAGCGAAGGCCGTAGGCAGCCGCCAGCCCTGTGTACCCGTCGGCGCGCTCGAGGAACTCGTAGCCGAACGCGGCCCGCCAGCCGGGCGCGTGCGCGGCGAGGTCCGAGAGCGTCTTCAACCCGCGCTCCCGCGCGTCGCCGCTGCGCACGAGGATGGCGAACGTGTTGTTGAAGCCGAGCGGCTCGAGCATGGTGCGGCCGGTGTCCGCATAGAGCTCGCGGACGGTCTGCAGGACTGCGCGCGGGTCGCGCTCCACCGGGCGGTTGAACACCGCCGTCAGGGCGGTCCCGCTGTACTCCACATAGAGATCGATGTCGCCGGTCTGAATCGCCCGGTCGCAGATGAACGTGCCGCCCAGGTTCAGGCGGCGCTCGACCGGCAGGTCCGTGTAGCGTTCGATTGCCTGCGCCATGAGCTCGCCCAGGAGGACCTGCTCGGTGAAGTTCTTGGAGCCGACGATGATGCGCTCCTCGCGGGGCCAGGCGGCTGCCGTGACACCGGCCAGCGCGGCGGCCAGCATCAGCGCCACGGCCGGCCCTGCACCCGCGCGCCGGTGGGTGCGCCAGGACAGCGCGCGCCCGGCGGCGAAGAGCAGACCGTCCACCGCGAGCGCGAGCGCCGCGACCGGAATCGCGCCGGCGAGGATGACCGTCGCGTCCACCATCGACAGGCCGCGGTAGATGTACTCGCCCAGCCCGCCGGCGCCGATCGCCGCCGCAATCGTGACCGTGCCGACGCCGATGACCGCCGAGACGCGGATGCCGGCGACGATGGCGGGCAGCGCCAGCGGCAGCTCGACGTGCCAGAGGCGCTGGCGCGGCGTCATGCCCATCGCATCCGCGGCCTCGAGGACGGCCGGATCGATGGACCGCAGGCCGGCGGAGGTCGTGCGGATGACCGGCAGCAGCGCGTAGACGATCAACGCGGTGAGCGCGGTTCGCGCGCCGATGCCGCCGACCAACGGCAGCGGCAGCAGGAACCCGAAGAGCGCCAGGCTGGGCACCGTCTGCAGCACGCTGGCGGCCGCGGCCAGCGGGCCGCCGATGCGCGGGCGGCGCGCCGCCACGACGCCGATGGGAATGCCCGCCGCCGCGGCGACCAGCGTGGACACGAGCACGAGCGCGAGGTGCTGGCCGAGGAGCGTCAGCAGCTCGGAGGCGTGCGACTGCCAGAACTCGACTAGCGGCATGACTCGAGGAGGACCGTCACCGCCGGCACCGTGGACGCCTGCAGCGCCGCCGGCGCGTCACAGGCCACGAGCGCGCCCGCGTCGAGGACGCCGATGCGGTCCGCGAGCGCGAACGCTTCGCGCATGTCGTGCGTGACGAGCACGACGGTCTTCTTCACCTGCCCCTGGATGCGACGGAACTCGGCGTGCAGCTCGGCGCGCGTCACGGGGTCGAGCGAGCCGAACGGTTCGTCCATCAGCACGACCGGGGGATCGACGGCGAGCGCGCGCCACGCCGACGCGCTGCCGCTGTCCGCCTGACAGCTGATCGGGCCAGCGCTCGCCGAACTCGCGCGCGGGCAGCCCGACGAGGTCGAGCAGCTCGTGCGCGCGCTGCGCGATGCGCTCGGCCGGCCAGGCGACCAGCGACGGCACCACCCCGACGTTTCGCGCCACCGTCATGTGCGGGAAGAGCCCGACCTCCTGCAGCACGTAGCCCGTCTGCCGGCGCAGTGCCGTGGAATCCCACTCCCGCGTGTCGCGTCCCGCGACACGCACGCGTCCGCCGTGCGGCTCGAGCATGCGGTTGATCAGTTTCAGGATCGTGCTCTTGCCGGCGCCGCTGCGGCCGACGAGCGCCAGCGTCTCGCCGCGCGCCACAGAGAAGCTGATGCCGCGCAGCACCTCATGCGCGCCGCGGCGGAACCACACGTCGTCGAACTCGATCATCCCTCGACCTTGCTCGGGATGACCCTGAGCTTGTCGAAGGGTCACCGCCCGCGACTCTACAGCACGCGGCGTCCGCTTTGCTAAGGTCGCCCAAGATCACTGAACGGACCTGAAATTCACGATTTCAGGCCCGTTTGTCGTTGGTAGCTTGGTTGGCGTTGGCTGCCGTTTGACCGATCCCGGACCGAGTTTGGGCACACTGGCGGGCACACTGAAGCTGACGCCACAGTGTGCCTATCAAGCACACACATCGTGATACTCTGAAATGCCGGTGAAGTACTTCGACTGGGACGACGCCAAGAACGCGAAGCTCAGGGCGGAGCGCGGCATCGGGTTCGAGGACGTCGTCTTCCACATCGAGCGTGGCGACCTGCTCGACATCCTGGAACACCCGAACCCCGACCGCTACGCCGGCCAGCGCATCTTCGTGGTCCGTCGCGAGGAGTACGTGTACCTCGTGCCGTTCGTCGAAGTCGAGCACACGGTCTTCCTGAAGACGATCATCCCGAGCCGGAAAGCGACGAAACAGTACCTGGGTGAGGAGTCCGACGATGAAACTTGATGGCGACGAGAAGGAGTTGGTTGACTCCGTCGAGCGTGGCGAATGGAAGTCCGCCAAGGGGGGCAAGCGTGAGCGTGCCCGGTACTCGCGCTACGCGAAGGCCACGTTTCGTAAGGACCGGCGGCTGAACATCCGGTTGTCGAGCAAGGATCTGGAGGCGATTCAGAAGCGCGCGCTCGCCGAGGGCCTGCCGTATCAGACGCTGATCTCCAGTTTGCTGCACAAGTACGCGTCAGGGCGACTGAAGGAGGTATGAGTGATCAGCACTTCATCACGACTCAGCGATTTCCCTGAACGCGGAGAAAACGAATCTTACCTGACGCCTCTCCGGCCACAAGGACGTTCTCATCTTCACTTACGGCGCAGGCCGAGAGTGGCCCGTCAGCGGAAAAGCGTGTGATCTCGCTGCTGGAGGCCATCTTCAGCTTCCTCTTCGATCCCACGCTCGACGCCACCAACTGGCGCGCCGAGCACGCCCTGCGCCCGGCCGTCATTGCCCGCAAGACCTGCGGCGGCGGCAACCGCACCGTCCACGGCGCCCAGACTCAACACGTGCTCGCGTCCATCCTCCGCACCGCCCAGCAGCGCGGCCTCGACTCGACCGCCGTCCTCGTCGCGGCGCTGCAGGCGCCGAGGCCCGTCGTCCTCGACGCCTTTCAGTCCGCTCCGCGACACTGACCCGCTAAACAGAGACTGGCGCACGAACCGCGTCCGCGGTCTCAGCGAACTACCGTACCACCAGAACGGCGCTGAGAAATGGGAAGACCTCTTTCGCACGCTCACTGACTTCGCGTTTCTTGAAGCCAAATGCACACACGTAGCTGTCAATACTCATGGGAGTGGTGAGAATGCGCAGACGACTTACCGTGGTGTCTATGAACTGCTGGAAGACTATCGGAGGGCCCTTGAGCGGTTTCCAAGCTTTTGACTCATCGCATAACCGGTGCCGTTGCAAGACGCTCATCGAAGTGCCAGACGATCAGTTCTAACGTAGGCCGATTGCTCCGAAGCAGCGCCAGCATGTCAATGAACGAGCCGATACTCATGTGAATCGCGCCGGGTTTGTCGGAGGGCCCATTCCGAGAGAGGATGGCTCCGATGGCCCGACCTAGCAAGTATTCCCCCGAGTTAGGTGAGCGCGCGGTCCGGATGGTCTTTGACCACGCCGCCGAGCACCCGTCGCAATGGGCGACGATTCGATCGGTCGGTGAGAAGCTCGGTATCACGACGTACCGACCAGTGTACGAGGCACTGCATCGTCCCCTGACGATCTGGGGCGTCGACAGGCGTCTGTTCTTCCTGTCACTGCTGCTCGAGGCGGCGACGTTCAACCTGTTCTACTCGTTCCTCGCCGGACTGCTCATGGCCGGCGGGTTGTACGGGTTTGCCCTGTGGGCGACAGCACGCGACCCGGAGATGCTGCGGATTCTACTCGCTTCGTCGAAGGCGCGGAGAAGGCACGACCCTGGAAAACACGATCGCGTGGATGCGGAGGTGACGGCGTGGTGAGCGTCGGCCGCATCTTGCGTGACTACCGCGACGCCGGGAGCGTAAACGGCTTGCTGGCGCTCTGGGGATTCGTCGACGACACGACGTTCCTGACGAAAGCCGGCCATGTCGGCGTCGTGTATCGAGTTCGGGGCGTATTCGTCCGGCTGCAGCCGGACACTACGTACGTCAGAAGCCGACGAAGACGCCGCCCGAGATCGCCGCATGCGGTCTCGGGCCCGCGTCGAACGACAGTCCTCTCGTGAGGACGTAGATCCGGCCGTCGGCGCGCACGCCCGCGGCGCGGATGACGCCCGTGCCGCGCGCGACGAACCAGTGCTTCACGCCCCCGCCCGCGTGATAGAGGCCGCCGTGCTCGATGACCGTCAGTCCCTCGTGCAGCTGCCGGAGATAGCCGCCGCCAGCCACGGCAAACGGCACCGTGCCCGCGCCCACACGCCACTCCTCGAACATGACGACGACACTGGCCTCGAAGAAGTACTGATCGATCCGCTCGACGACCGTGAGCGGCGGCGAGCCCTCGGCGTCGGCGGTGAGTGAGGTCCGCACCTCCGGGTGCCCGATGACGATGCCGCCCTCGGCGCCGAAGCGGCGGCCGAGCGCGCGCGCGACGCGCGCGTGAAACGCGGGCGCGCGCCCGATGTCGGTGTCGGTGCTGAACAGGCGGAAACTCTGCCGCGTCGGGTTGTTCGCCCTCAGGTTCGCGTCGTTGCTGCCGA
Organism: Acidimicrobiia bacterium; assembly: GCA_016871375.1. Classification (GTDB taxonomy): domain Bacteria; phylum Acidobacteriota; class Vicinamibacteria; order Vicinamibacterales; family UBA2999; genus VFYY01. The sequence goes on along the minus strand of VFYY01000009.1, from coordinate 22,805 downwards.
GCGCGGCGCCGCCGAGCACGCCGCCGCCGAACTCGACCTCGATCCGCGGACGCGGGCGATCCTGTGCCTCCACTGGCGACCATAGGCACAACAGAACTCCCAACGTCCAACTTCCAAGTCCCAAGCAGCTTGGGCGTTGGAGTCTTGGGCGTTGGGAGTTTCGCGTGTTCACTTCGGCCTCACGTTGACGGTGAACTGCTCTCCGGCGCCACCGGCGGGCGCAACGAAGAGCCGTTCGTAGAACGTCACCTGAAACGACAGATCGACCGGCGTGCGCGCGCTGAAGAAGCTCTCGGTATCCGCGTCGTCCAGCGGCTCGACGCGTATGACGTGCGCGCCCGGCGTGAGCCCGGCGATCTCGAAGTCCCCGTCGCGGTTCAGCGTGAAGCCGGCGACGAGGGCTCCCGTGTCCAGGTTGAACGCCACGACGTGGGCGCCGAGGACGCCCGTGCCGTTGCGCTGCACGCGGCCGCGCGCGACGCCGGTGGCCCGCCGGAAGCCTCCCGCCGGATACAGGTCGGACACGCCCGCGACGTCGTCCGGCTGCAATTGCCGGTCGAGCGTATTGCCGCGCCCGAAGGCAATCGGGAACATGACCGCGCCCGAGGCGAGCACGCGGCGGCCGCCCTCGGGCCGGACCTCCGTCTCGCCGAGCGCGGAGTGACCGAGCCCGAGGAAGTGGCCGATCTCGTGGACGGCCACTGACTCGAGGTCGAACGCGTTCGGGTCGCCGTCCGCGGCGGTCGACCACGCGAACGCCGAGTTGAAGAAGATGTCGGACTCGACAATCTCGCCCGTCTGCGTGTCGATGACGAACCCGGTGGCGCCCAGCACGCGCTCCATCTCCGGGCGTGACTGGAACCCGAGCACCGAGATGTCATCATCGTCAAACGGTTCGGCCCCTGTGAAGCCGGCGAACTGGAACGCGATCGACGCGGTAGGGACGGCCTCCCAGGTGGCAAACGCGCGCGCCATCGCGGACTGGAATGCCGAAGCGGTGACGCCGGGAGCACCGCGATCGGTGGCGAACCAGCGGACCGGCATGCGCTGCCACTTCAGCGTCACCGCGCGGCCCGCCAGCGTGACGCTGAACCGCAGATACGCCTGCGCCTGCGCCGGCAGCGCGAGCAGCGCGACCAGCGCGACGGCGACGATCCTCATCGCACGCGCTCGAGGACGGAGCGCACTTCCCGCGCGAACTGATCGACGGGCATCGGCGTCCGCACGGGATCGCCGCGCACGACGCGCTCGGCCGCCAGCCCGCGCGCCATCAGCGGCGGCGTGACGAGCGCGCGCGACGACCCGTCGCGCACGACGCGGTAGACGCCCTGGCTGAGGCCGAAGAGCGACGGCATCGCGGGCGCGCGTCCCTGCAGGAACACCACCACCTCGTCGCCCGCCTCGAACTCCGGCGCGCCGACCATGACGCGGCGATAGCGTCCGACCTGCCCGTTCGGGACGCGGAAGCTCACGGTGGCCCCCGGCGTTCCCTTCAGCGGCGTGATGACGGACACGGTCACGATGCTTTCGATGGTCCGACGCGGACCGGTCAGCCCGGAGGCGACCTGGACGACGGTGCCGTGGACCGCCACCGTTGACTCGGTGACGACCGTCGCGAAATCCGCAGGGAGCACGACGGTGGCGCCGGCAACGCCAACTCCCAAGGTCCAACTTCCAACTACCAACACGAAAACGAGGACGCGCATGGTCGAGGTTCGCGTCATGCAGAAGTCGCGCCGCGGCGCGTTCGGGCCACCTCGAGAATCGCCTCCGCCGCGCGGCCGCTGGCGCCGCGCGTGCCCAGCTTCTCGCGCACGCGGCGCAGCGCCTCCCGGGTCCGCGCGTGGCGCTCGCGGTCGGTCAGGAACGCGACGGTTTCCGCCGCCACGCGCTCCGGCGTGAAGTCCGACTGGATCAACTCGGGCACGACGCGCCTCCCCGCGACGAGGTTGGTCATCGCGTAGGTGTCCACCTTCACGAACGGCTTGCCAATCAGGTACGTCAGCGGCGACAGCCGGTAGACGACGACCATCGGGCGCTCGTGCAGCGCCGCCTGGACCGTCGCGGTGCCCGACGCCGTGACCACCGCGTCGGACGCCGCCAGCGCATCGTCGGTCCGATCGTGCACGAGAACAACGCGCGCGCGGCGCTCGGTGAGGAACGGCGCGAACAGGGCGTCGGGCAGGCTGGGCGCGCACGCGACGACGAACTGCACGTCGGGCAGCTTCTCGCCGATGAGCGGCAGCGCCTCGACGATGATCGGCGCGATGCGGCGAAGTTCGTTGGGGCGGCTGCCAGGCAACAGCGCAACCGTGGGCGCGCCGGGGATGAGCCCGCGGTCGCGGAGGAACGCCGATCGCGGCTGCTCGGACAGCGCGATGTCCACGAGCGGATGGCCGACGAACTGCACGGGCACGCCCGCTTCCTGGTACAGCGTCTCCTCGAACGGAAAGATGACGAGCACGCGATCGACCAGCGCCTTCATCGTCGCCATGCGCGTGGGGCGCCACGCCCAGAGCTGCGGGCTGACGTAGTAGACAACGGGAATGCCGAGCGGCCTGAGCGCGGCCATCAGCCGGAAGTTGAAGTCGGGAAAGTCGATGGGGACGAAGACGTCGGGCCTGCGCTCGCGCGCGAGCGCGACGAGGCGCCGCAGCATGGCGTAGGAGCGCGGGAGCACGCGCAGCGCCTCGGTCAGGCCGGTGACGGTCAGCCCCTCGAAGTCGCCGACGACCTCCGCGCCCGCCTGGCGCAGCCGCTGGCCGCCGAAGCCGAAGATCTCCGCGGACGGCGCCCGCCGCCGGAGCTCCGCGGCGAGCGCCCCGGCGTACAGATCACCGGATGCCTCACCGCACGAGATCATGATCCGCATCGTTACTGCGGACGCGAGAACAGGCTGTTGTCGAGCGGTCCGTTGATGGCGACCTTCGTCAGCGCGCGCGAGAGGATCGGCCGCCCGTTGTGGTGCAGCTCCGCCTTGAACGGCACCTGGACGCCGTCCACCGGGCGGTAATCGGAGTAGACCTCGACCGCCTGCAGCGAACGGCCGTCGGGGCCGGCGATGGTGAACGCCTGCCGCGCGATCAGGTGGCTGGCGTCGACGGAGAGCTTCACCGGAGGAAGGCCTTCCGCGCTGAATTCGAGCACGCGGAAGATGCGGCCGTCCTGCCCTTCGTCCGGCAGCAGCCGCACGTTCACCTTGCCTTCAGCGGCGGCGATGAGCAGCGGAATCGTGTCGCGGCGGACGGCGGCGGCGAACTCGGCGCGCATCTGCGGCGGGGCATCACGCACGCCGCCGGGGTCGCGCATCCACGCCACGCCGGCGTTGTAGACCTGCACGATCTCGGCGCCCTGCACGGTCGCGTCCACACGGAACCTGTCGGGATAGCCGACATAGGTCCGCGTCGCCGACTGCATCGTCCCCTGCTCCATCCGGAACTCGGTGCTGGCATCGGCGACGACGGTGCTGACCTTGCGCAGCAGGTCGAGGCCGCCCTTCGAGTCGATGACGCGCTTCAGGAGGTCGGCGGCGCGGGTGTCTGTCCGGGCGGCCTGCACGGGTGAGAAAGCCAGGGCGCCTGCAGTGCTCGGGGCGCCTGGAGTGCCAAACACGGTCCGACGTTCCGCGCGCAACGATGCAGCGGTGAGATCGAGCTCCTCGATTGGAATCACCTCGAAGTCGGTGAAGCCGGCCTGGCGGAGCTGCGGCACGAACGCGCGCGCGTTGCCGACGAGCACGATCGACAGCCGGTCCGGGCGCACGTACTGGCGCGCCACCCGCTGCACGTCGTCCGGCGTGACGCGCTGCACGCGCTCGCGGAACGTCCCGATCTCCTCGATCGGCAGCTCGTAGAAGACGACGTTGAGGACCTGCGTGGCGATGTCGTTGGGCGTCTCGATGGTGATGGGGAAGCTGCCGGCGAGATAGGCCTGGGCGTCGGCGAGCTCGCGCTCGAACACGCGCTCGCGCGGCAGGCGCGAGAACTCGTCCACCATCAGGCGCAGCACCTCGCCCGTGGTTTCCGTGCGCGTGTCGGTTTCCGCGACGTAGTCGCCGGCGTACTTCGACGCGCGCATGTCGGCGGCGGCGCCATAGGTCAGGCCGCGCTCCGATCGCAGCACGCGGTGCAGCCGGTTGGCGCCCTCGCCGCCGAGGATCTTCACGGCCAGGTCCCACGCCATGTAGTCGGGGTGCTTGCGCGCGATGGCGAGCTGCCCGGCGCGAATCTCGGTCTGCACCGCATCGGGCTTGTCGATGACGACGACGCGGCGCGTGGACGGCGGCGGATCGATCGCCTTCGACGCCGGCACCTCCGCGCGCGCCCAGCCGCCGAACACGCGCTGCGCGCCGGCAAACGCCTCCCCGCTCGTGACGTCGCCGACGATGGCGAGGATCATGTTGTTCGGCACGAAGTGGCGCCTGTGGTACTCCTGCAGGTCGGCGCGGGTGACGCGCGACAGCGTCTCCGCCGTGCCGCTGTCCGGCAGACCGTAGGGGTGGAACCCGTACACGAGCCGGTCGAAGACGACGCTGGCCACGTAGTCGGGGTCGCCGCGGTTGACCTGCAGCGACGACAGAATCTGCTCCTTCTGCCGATCGATCTCTTCCTCGGCAAACGCCGGATGGCGCGCCACGTCGGCCAGCATGTCCATGCCGACGTTGAACGAGTCCTTCATCACGACGACGTTGATGAACGTCAGGTCCGGATTCGACCCGGCGCCGAGCACGCCGCCGATGAAGTCGATCTGGTCCGCGATCTGCTGCGCGCTCTTCGTCGTGGTGCCCTGGTCCAGCAGCGACGAGGCGAGGTTCGCGACGCCGACCTTGTCGGACGGGTCCTGCAGCGAGCCGGCGCGGACGAGCAGGCGCATGGTCACGACCGGCTGCTCGTGGTGCAGCACGATGATGACCTGCATGCCGTTGGGCAGCGTGCGGACTTCGTAGGGCGGGAACGTCGACGCGCGCGGCGCGAGCGGCCGCGGCGGCCGCTCAGAAGGCCAGTTGGCGTTCTGCGCTGACGCGAGCGTCGACCACAGAACCACCAACAGAACCAGGAACCCGGAACGCGGAACCCGGCACTTCATCGCGTTCCGCCCTTGGGCATGATGTGCAGCACGATGCGGTTGCTGGCGTTGAAGTAGGTGCGCGCCACGCGCTGCACGTCGGACACCTTCGTGTTCATGAAGATGTCGAACTCGCCGTCGGCGGTCGTGATGTCGTTGTGGATGACCGCGGCGTGCGCGAGGTGCATCGCCTTTTCCTCGTTCGTCTCGCGGCTGAGCATGTAGTCGCGCGCGAACTGGTTCTGCGCGCGCTGCAGCTCCTGCTCCGTCACGCCCTCGGTCTTCAGCTTCTCGAACTCCGCGATGAGCGCCGCCTCGGCTTCCTTCACCGTCTTGCCGGGCTGGACGATGGCGACCGCGTAGAAGAGGTTCGGATCCTCGATCAGGTTGCCGCTGCCGAACGCGCTCAGCGCGAGGCGCTTGTTGTAGATGAGCTCGCGCGGGATGCGCGCGCTCTGCCCGTCAGAGAGGATCTTCGCGGTGATGTGCAGCGGGTACGAGTCCGGATGCCCGTCGTAGGTGATGTGATACGCCACGACCACCGCGGGCAGCGGCCAGGCTTCCTCGACCACGGCGCGGCGCTCCTGCGTCATCGGCGGCTCGCGCGGGATGTCGCGCGGCACGGGCCGGGCCGCCTTCGGCACGCGGCCGAAGTACTGCGTCACCATCTGCAGCGCCTGCGCCGGCTCGAAGTCGCCGACAATCGTCAGCGTCGCGTTCTCGGGGACGTAGAACGTGCGGTGGAACTCCCGGACGTCCTCGATCGAGGCGGCCTCGAGGTCCGCCATGCTGCCGATCGTCGGGTGCTTGTACGGGTGGACGGTGAACGAGTGGTCGAGAATGATCTCCTGCAGCCGGCCGTAGGGCTGGTTCTCGACGCGCATCCGGCGCTCTTCCTTGACCACCTCGCGCTCGCGGCGGAACGACTCGTCCTCCACCCGCAGCGTCGCCATGCGGTCGGCTTCCATCCACAGCACCATCGGCAGGTAGTGCGCGGGGAACGTCTGCCAGAACACCGTCGTGTCTTCGGTGGTGTAGGCGTTGGCGCGGCCGCCGATGCTGGAGACGATCGACGTGTGCGCCTCGGGCTCCATGTTCTTCGAGCCCTTGAACATCATGTGCTCGAAGAGGTGCGCGAACCCCGTGCGCCCGGGGCGCTCGTTCTTGGAGCCCACGTGATACCAGAGCTGGACGTTCACGATCGGCGTCGAGTGGTCCTCGGAGAGGATGACGCGCAGCCCGTTCGGCAGCGTCGTGATCTGGTACGGAAGCTTCGGTGGACGGACCGCGGCCTGGACCGGCGTCAGCGACACCGCCGCCACGGACGCCGCCAGCACGAAGCACGCGACGCGTGTCGAGAAGGGCATCACGCCTGATTATCTCACCGGTTCCGGCTCGACACCCTGAAACCGGCCGTCGCCCACGTGGCCGTGGAGAACTCGAGCTGGTAGGGGTCGATTCGCCGTTCCACCGCCGCGAACAGATCGAGGGCCGCGCCGCGGCCGAGCAGCTGAATCGCCCCTTCGCCCCGGAACCCGACCTGCGTGCCGCGGTCGCGGGCGCCGTCCACGCCGAGCACGCGCAGGCCGCCGGACGCCACGAAGGCGGTGCGGGGCGACAGGCCGATGCGCGCGCGGCTGTCGGTCTCGAGCTCCCACGTGTAGTCGACGAACGTCTTCTGGATCACGCCGCGCAGATCGGCGCGGTTGCGCAGCTCGAGGCGCCCGCGCGTCGCCTGCGCGGCGAGCCGGACGCCCATCATGTTCCAGTCCACGGCGCCGCGCTTGGGCCGATCGCTGAGGTGCCGCGAGACGTGGTGGAACACGCCCGACACCTCGGCGCGCGGCGGGCGTACCGAGAGCGACCCCTCGAGGACGTAGTTGCCCTGGTTGGGATCGAACTCGCGGAACTCGTCGCCGAGGATCGTCTCGTAGTTGGCGACGAAGTTGAACCGTCCGAACCCGTAGTCGACGATGTCGAGCTCGCCGCCCCAGTTGCCGTCCCACTCGAACGCTCGTCGCTGGCGAGGTACTCGAAGCTGACGTAGAACGCGTAGCGCGAGAGGAACTCGATCGTCTGAGCAGACGCGGGCGTGGCGGTCGCGAGGATCGCGAGCACCTGGAGAAGGCGGCGAATCACCTCTTCAACGCCGCCAGCTGCGCTTCGAGCTCTTCGATGCGGCGCTTCAGCTCGGGGAGCCGCTTGAAGATCACCGACGCCTTGCGCCACTCCCGGTTGTCGATCGCCGGATAGCCGGCGACCAGCGCGCCCGGGTCGAGGGAGTTGGTCACGCCCGACTGCCCCACCGCCACCGCGCCGCGGCCGATCGTCAGGTGACCGCCCACGCCCACCTGCCCGCCGAACACCACGTCGTCGTCGACGTCGGTGCTGCCGGCGATGCCCACCTGCGCCGCCATCAGCACGTTGCGGCCCACGGTGACGCCGTGGCCGATCATCACCAGATTGTCGATCTTCGTGCCGCGCCGGATGCGCGTCTCGCCCACCGCCGGGCGATCCACGGTGGTGTTCGCGCCCAGCTCCACGTCGTCTTCGATGACCACGGTGGCGACCTGCGGGATCTTCTCGTGCGTGCCGTCGCCGCGGCGGACGAAGCCGTAGCCGTCGCTGCCGACGACGACGCCGTTCTGCAGGATGACGCGGTCGCCCAGCGTGACGCGCTCGCGGACGGCGACGTTCGAATGGATCACGCAGTCGGCGCCGACGCGCGAGCCGGGGCCGACGGTCACGTTCGGAAAAATCACGGTGTTGTCGCCGACCGACACGCCCTCGCCAATCGAGACGAACGCGCCGATGGAGACGTTGCGGCCGAGCGCGGCGCCGGGGGCAACGGCCGCCATCGCGTGGACGCCCGGCGACGGCCGCCACGCCGGCGCGAACAGGCCGACGGCGCGCGCGAACGCGAGGTACGGGTCGCGCGCGCGCAGCACCGCGCACGGCGCGCCCCTGGTGTCGTCGCGCAGGATCACCGCGGAGGCCTGCGTCTGCCCGAGCGTCTTCTCGTATTTCGGGTTGGCGAGGAAGGTCACGTCGCCCGGCCGGGCGTCCTGAATCCCGGCCACGCGCACGATGTCGATCTCGCCGTCGCCCTCGAGGCGGCAGCCGAGGCGCTCGGCGAGCTCCCGAAGCTTCAATGTATCCAGGAATCTATCACTGAAGGGTCATGCATGCCGCAGCGCGACCCGGTCGACGAAGGTCGAGAGGTGCTGCAGGCGGAGGCGGGCGGCGATGTCGCGGATGCGCGCCGAGCGCGCGGGCGCCTCGAGCATGACCACGTCGCGCAGCTCGGAGAGCGGCGGGCACGGCTTCCCCGTCCAGCGGACGCGGTGCAGCCCCTGCCCGGCGCCGCGCATCGAGAGCCAGTGCCCGAAGAAGCGGAAGCCGAAGTACATCGCCGGGATGTTCGCGATGCCGGGCACGAGCAGGAAGAACGGCCCGAGCAGGATGCCGGTGATCGCGAACAGGATGCCGTCGATGATCATCCACTTGCGGTGGCGGTCGTAGTCCTTCTGCAGCGTGCGCCGGATCAGCACGAGCACCTGGTCGAACTCCATGTCCTGCGGGTGCGACGCGATGGCCGTCGTCTCGCCGCGCAGGTTCCAGAGCAGGCGCTGCTCCGCGATGCGCTGCGCCATCCACGCCACGGCACGGCCCTGCAGCCGGCCGCGCAGGCTCAGCGCGTCGTGCGTCACGTCGCCGCGGCGGTACTCCTCCTCGGCAAGGTGCAGCACGTCGTTGAACCGGCGCCACAGCCGGCCGAACAGGCCGCCCTGCGGCTCGCCTTCGACCTCGCGCACGTGCGACCACGATTCGCAATAGAGCTCGTAGCGGTCGCGGCCGACCGGGATGACGAACACGTCCATCAACACTGACGATAGCAAAACAGGCTCTCCCGACGGCCCATAATCCGCGGCAGTGCGCCACGCGTGGCTCGCCGCGCTCGTCGCCGCCGCGCCGCTCCAGGCCGCAGCGCCCCAGGGCCCGACGAGCGTCCAGACGGAGTTCCGCGTCTTCAACGGCGACGAGGAAGTCACCGCCGCGACCCGCCTGCGCGTGCTGCCCGCTGGTCGTCGTAACGCGCCGGCGGTCGATGTCGAACGCGGGGAGGCGCCGCTGGCGCCCGGCGTCTACGACCTCCAGGCGATCCGCACCAGCGACAGCGGCGTCCGCTCGATCAAGTGGGCCGAGCGGCTCTCCGTCCTGCACTACCCGGATGAAGGACGAGGGGCAGGTCAGCGGCGGCGGCGGGCGGGCGGCGGCGTGGGCGGGTCGGCGGGAACGGCCGGGCGTCCGGCGGCTTCCCAGGCGCCGGCGATCATCGCGGCAACCGCCGCGATCGACTCGTTGAGGCGGCGCTCCAGCACGGGGCGGCTGGACCTGAAGAACGCCGCGAAGTACGCCTCGTCGTAGAGATCGCGGGCGCCGATCGCGTCGAGGTCGTTCTTCAGGATCGGCGGCACGAGCTGCGTGCCCTCGACGATCGCGTCGAAGATGAAATCACGCGGCGCCGCGATGGGCGCGATGGCCGTCGGCGCAATCGTCAGCTGCGCGCGGTAGCGCTCGAAGAGCTGCGTCTCGAAGCGGCTGTGGATCCCGTTCTGCCCGGTGAGCTGCCCGTCGTAGTTCACCACCGCGTGGAACGGGACGTGCGCGTCCGACGTGTAATGCGCGAGCCACGCCGAGAACGCGAGCACGTCATGGCGCGCGAAGACGGTCCCGCGTCCGTACGACTCGAACGCGCGCCGCAGGTTGCCGTGCATCTCCTCGACGCGCCACGGCACGTAGCCGGCATCCTGCATGCGCGCGCGGCCGAACTTCGCCAGCGCCGCCGACCGGTCGCGCGGCAGGCCGGCATACGGGTACTTGCCGAACCCCTCCCAGTCGAGATCGAGGAAGTGGTTCGGATCCTCCTCCGTGAACCCCGCCGTGCGCCACGTGTCGGGATCGATCGCGCGCTCGACGACCATCGCGCGCTCGCGCTCGAAGAGCGGCCGGACCTGCGGCGGCAGCAGCGCGATCGCGCGGTCCATGATGAACCGGTGCGGCTCGAATCCCCACGCGCCGGCCGTGTGGGGAACGCACGTGAGCAGCGCGAACGCGATCAGGAAATGGCGCATTGCGCGATTATAGACAGGGCCCGATGCGTATCGGAGCACATATGTCGGTGGCGGGCGGCGTGGCCAACGCGGTCGAGCGCGCGCTCGTGCACGGCTGCGAGGCGCTGCAAATCTTCAGCAAGAACGCCAACCAGTGGCGCGGCACGCCGCTCGACCCGGCGCAGGTCCGCCGCTTCCGGCGGCGCGTCGACGAGACCGGCATCACGCCCGTCGTGTCACACGCCAGTTACCTGATCAACCTCGCCACCACCATGCCGCCGCTGCGCGAGATGTCGATCGCCGCCTTCATCGACGAGCTCGACCGCGCGCATGCCCTCGGCCTGCTCGGCGTCGTCATCCATCCGGGCACGTGCACGGCCGGCACCGAAGACGACGCGCTGCGGCTCGTCGCCGACGGAATCCGGCAGTCGTTCACGGCGCGGCCGCGGCGAAAAACGATGGTGATCCTGGAGCACACGGCGGGACAGGGCCGGACCCTCGGCTACCGGTTCGAGCACCTGGCACAGATCATCGAGCACATGGACGGCTCGTCGCGTCTTGGCGTCTGTCTCGACACCTGTCACCTCGTCGCGTCCGGCTACGACATCGTCAGCGACTCGGGCTACGCGGACACCTTCCGGTCGTTCGGCCGCCTCGTCGGCTTCGATCGCCTGACGGTGTTCCACGGCAACGACTCGAAGAAGCCGTGCGGCAGCCGCGTCGATCGTCACGAGCACATCGGGCAGGGCTGTCTCGGAACGGAACCGTTCCGCCGCCTGCTGCACGACCGGCGTTTCTCCAGGCTGCCGATCCTGATTGAGACGGAAAAGCAGTGGGGATCCGAGAAGGCCGGAGCAATCGTGACGGACCCCTACGACGTCAGGAACCTGGAGACGCTCAGGCGATTGCGCGACTCCTAGCGCGGTTTTGACTTCGTCGTAGTGTCCGGCTGTAGCCGGACCACACACGGCGGTGCCGATCAACGTGGTCCGGCTACAGCCGGACACTACGACGTTTCAGAAACCGCTCTAGTCGGGCTGCGCGATCAGGTCCGGCACGACGACCGACTGCGTGAATCCCCCGCCCCGGGTGATGAACCGTACGTCGCTGACCGACACGCGTGTGCCGCCCTGCACGGTTTCGAGCGTCCAGAACGGAAAGCGCGACCAGACGAGGAACGCCCTGATGTTCGGCGCCGCGCGCGCGCGGACGACGCGCGGGTCGTCGTCGTTCTTCGGAATGACGGCCGGGTCGAACGTGACAGCCGCGGGGAACCGGAAGGCGCCGGTCTCGTAGTGATCGCCGGCGTCGACGACGACGGCGCGCTGGAACGGCGTGACGGGAACGGGGCCGACCATCAGCGCCGGCGGCGGTCCGCCGCGCTCCTCCTGCCACCTATTCACGACCTGCGTGCGCGCGACGCGCGCGCTCACCACCATGCCGGCGACGTAGACCGCCGCGACAACGAGCGCGACGCGCGCGACCCGGCAGGGGCGCCCCGTGCCTCGCCCGCGCCCGACCCAGACCCCGACGCCGAGTGTCAGCCACAGCCAGGGATCGATGATGAACACGGAGTCGCCGTAGAACCACCGCCAGTCGAGCGGCGCGAACAGGCGGATGCCGTAATTGTTCAGCAAGTCCATCAGGACGTGCGAGATGACGCCGACGTACGAGAGCGCCACCAGCCACGGCAGGCTCAGCGGCGGGCCGGACTGATCGCGCCGGCGCAGGCGGCCGATAAGCGTCATGACGAGCGCGAGCGCGACCGGCAGCAGCGCCTGCGCGAGCACCCCGTGCGTCCAGCCGCGCCGGAACGCGACGGCGGGCGTGGACGTCGCGAAGACCAGCACGTCGAGGTCCGGCAGGTTCGCCGCAAGCATCAGCGTGACGCTGCCGAGCTGTGTGCGCCGCGCGAGTCCCGCTCTGCCGAATGCGGCGCCGGCCAGGGTGTGACAGACGTTATCCATGAGGTCAGCGAATTTGCTGCGTCCTGTGCATCATGCCCATTGTCAGGCGTTCGTGTACGGTCTCGGTGTCTGCGCGATCGGAATTGTAATCAGCGGCTGCGAGCTCATCGAGAAGGCCGCGTCGCCCACCTCACCCACGCCGGTGGCGACGCCCGCGCCGCCGGCCGCCGCAACCCCGGTGCGCTACACGGCGATTGGCGCGAGCGACGCGAACGGCGTCGGCAGCACCGCGCCGTGCGTGCCGTTCACCGCGTGCGATAACGGCACCGGCTACGTCCCCGTGCTCGCGAGGCAGCTTCGCGCGTCGCGCGGGGTGACGCTGACGAACCTCGGCCTGCCGGCGTCCGTGCTGAGCCCGTCCGTTGAGACCATCGCGCGCCAGCACAACCGCGAGGTCACCGGCAACTTCGTCGATCGCCAGATGCCGTTCGTGCCGCGCGACTCCACGCTGGTGACGATCTTCGGCGGCGGCAACGACGCCAACGCCATCGGCGACGCGATCGAGAAGGGCGCCGCCGGCAGCACCATCCAGGGCTACATCGACACCCAGGCGCGCGCGTTCGGCGCCGACTTCGACCGGCTCGTCCGCGGCGTGCGCGAGCGCGCGCCGGAGGCGTTCATCATCGTGCTCAACGTGCCGAACCTCGCCTCGCTGCCCTACGCGGCGCGCTACCCGGTGGAGCACCGGCGCGTGCTGCAGGCGATCTCGGTCGCCTTCTCGCGCGAGGCCAACCGCCAGGCCGGCCCCGGCGTGGTCGTCATGGACGTGATGTGCGACGCGGGCATGTACGCGCCGGCGCACTTCTCGCGCGACGGGTTCCATCCGAACGACGCGGGGTACGCGCACATGGCGTCGCGGCTGGCGGCCATCGTCGGCGGGTCGCCGACCTCAGCGGCATCGGCGTGCAGCTACATGTCCGCGCATTAGGTTTCGCCGAACACCTGCGCCTCGAATACGAGAATCCGCGCGCCGCGGCGCCACGCGTCGGGCACCAGGCGGGCCTTCAGGCACGCGTGCGAGAGCAGCGTCTCGCGGTCCCACCGCTGCTCGGTGGCCACTTGCGGCAACAGCAGCCCACGGCGTCCTCCCTGCTCGATGATGACGCCGTGGCGCCCGACCTCGACCTCCTCCGGCCGCGCCACCTCCCGCTCGGGCGTGAGCACGGAAATCTCGATCTCGATCGCACTCAGCTCTGACGGGGTGACCGGATCGAACCGCGGGTCGGAGTCCGAGACCACCGCGGCGAGATGCGCGACGGTCTCCGCCAGCGGCGCGCCGGGATCGATCTGACCCAGGCAGCCGCGCAGGTCGCCGTAGGCGTGGATGGTGACGAAGGCGCCGCGCGGCCAGTCCAGCGCGCCACCGCGCGAGACCGCCGGCGCCGCGCGCCGATGCACCCGCGCCTCCAGCGCTTCACGCGCCAGCCGCAGCAACCGCTGCTGATCGTCCTCGTCAATCAGCATCGGCGCACCCGCGCACCGTCACCATATCGCTGCCGCCATGTAGCCGACGACGGCGGACTTGTCGCCGGACACGTCGCCGGAGTCCGCGTAGCGCAGGACCCGGGCGCGCGTGGCGCCGCCGGCGGCAGCCGCGCGCAGCACGGACACCATCGGCCCGCCGCCGCAGGCGTGCCGGGGTTCCTGCTCGAGCGCGGTCATGAGTCCGTCGGCATCGAGGCGGTTGACGCGGTCGAGGACGACCGCATCCATCCGCGCCGCGGTCAACGCGTCCTCGTAGTGCGAGAGGTCGCTGCTGGCGACGAGCAGCACCGGGCCGCTGCCCGCCGGACGCGCGGCGAGCGCCCGCGCCAGCGCGTCGCCGAGCGCCAACGCGGTCCCGCGCTCCTGATATCCCATCACCATCGGCACGATCGGGACGCCAGGCAGCAGCCGCGCCACAAACGGCAGCTGCATCTCGAGCGAGTGCTCGCGGCCGTGCGCGTCGGGCGCTTCGACAACGTCGCGCGACCCGGCGGCGATCGCCGCCGCCAGATCGGCATCGACGGCGACGTCGCCGAGCGGGGTCTTCCACGCCCCGCGCGGCCAGATCGACACGCCGCGGAAGCCGACGAAGTGCGACGGGCCGACCAGCACGACGGCGGCGTACCGGCACCGGCGCACGAGCGCGTACGCGTACGCCGCCACGGGACCCGAGTACATCAACCCGGCGTGCGGGGCGATGAGCGCGCGCGGACACGGCGCAGCGTCCGCGGTGTCCACGGGCGCCAGATGCGCATCCACGGCCCCGGCGAGCTCCGCCTCCGTGCCGGGATACCAGCGTCCGCACACGGCACAGGGCCTCACGTCGGTCACAAGACCGATCGTAACTCCCAACCTCCAACTCCCAACTCCCAAGGCGTCAACGTCCGAGCGCTTTGGGAGTTGGGCGTTGGGAGTTGGGAGTTTTGGAGTGGTACCATCGGCGGATGGCCGTGCTCACCGTGGCGGACGTCGAGCGCATCGCGGCGCTCGCGCTGCTCGAGCTCACCGACGACGAGAAGCAGCTCTTCACCCGCCAGCTCGCCGACATCCTCGACTACGCGCAGCAGGTGCAGGCGATCGACACGAGCGGCGTGCCCGCGACCGCGCACGTGCACGCCGGCCAGCGCACCGAACGGGACGACGAGCCGCGCGCCTCCCTGCCGGTCGAGGAGGCGGTGGCCAATGCCCCCGATGCGAACGCGGATGCCGGTCTGTTCCGCGTGCCGCGCGTGATTGGCGGCTGACAGTGAGGCCAACCAGCGTGGTGCAGCAGACGGCACGCGCCATCCGCGACGACATCGCACAGGGCCGCGCGTCCGCGTCCGACGTGTGCCGCGCGTTCCTGGAGCGTACGCAGGCGCTCAACCCGACGCTGAACGCGTTCAACCACGTGGCGGCCGACCGCGCGCTGGCGCGCGCGAAGGCCATCGACGCCCAGCGGGCCGCGGGCGCGTCGCTCGGGCCGCTCGCCGGCGTCCCCATCGCGCTCAAGGACAACATGTCCGTGCGCGGCATGCGCACGACGGCCTCCTCGAAGATCCTCGACACCTACGTGCCGGTCTACGACGCCACCGTCGTGCAGCGGCTCGAGGCGGCGGGCGCCGTCATCCTCGGCAAGACCAACTGCGACGAGTTCGCCATGGGCTCGTCCAATGAGAACTCCGCCTACGGGCCCGTCCGCAACCCGTGGGCGACCGATCGCACGCCGGGCGGATCGAGCGGCGGGTCGGCGGCGGCCGTCGCCGCGCGCTGCGTGCCGGTGGCGCTCGGGTCGGACACCGGCGGCTCGGTGCGTCAGCCGGGCAGCTTCTGCGGCGTCATCGGCCTGAAGCCGACCTACGGCCGCGTGTCGCGCTACGGCCTGCTCGCCTTCGCCTCGTCGCTCGACCAGATCGGTCCGCTCGGCCGCACCGCCGCCGACGCCGCGCTGGTGCTGTCGGTGATTGCCGGCGCGGATCCCTGTGACGCGACCACCGCACGCGAGCCGGTCCCCGACTTCAGCGCCGCCCTGACCGGCGACGTGAAAGGCGTCCGCATCGGCGTGCCGCGCACGTTCATGGCCGACGGCGTCGACCCGGCGGTGCTGCGCGCCGTCGACGACGCGCTGGCGACGCTGAACAGCGCCGGGGCCACGGTCGTGGACGTCGAGCTTCCGCACGCGAAGTACGCGATTCCGGTCTACTACCTGGTGGCGACGGCGGAGGCGAGCTCGAACCTCGCGCGCTACGACGGCGTGAAATACGGCCACCGGGCGGACGACGCGAAGACGCTGCGCGAGATGTACAGCCGCTCGCGGGACGAAGGGTTCGGCCCCGAAGTGAAGCGCCGCATCATGCTCGGGACCTACGTGCTGAGCGCGGGCTATTACGACGCGTTCTACCTGAAGGCGCTGCAGGTGCGCACGCTGCTGCGGCGCGACTACGAGCAGGCGTTCGAGAAGGTGGATGTCGTCGCCATGCCGACCGCGCCGACACCGGCGTTCCGGCTGGGCGACAAGACCGACGACCCGCTGCAGATGTACCTGGCCGACATCTTCACCGTGAGCGCGCCTCTCGCGGGACTGCCGGCCATCAGCGTGCCGTGCGGGTTCGCCGACGGCCTCCCGATCGGCCTGCAGCTGACGGGGAGGTTCTTCGACGAATCGATGCTGTTGCGGATTGCCGACGCGTACGAGCGCGTCACCGACTGGAGCCGGCAGAGCCCGGCTATTTGAAGATCGCGCGCAGGTTGTCGAACTGCGACGGATCGGTCTCGCCGAGCGTCATCGGCGTGACCGAGACGTAGCCGTTCTCGACGGCCCAGATGTCGGTGCCCTGCGGCGCCTGCATCCCTTCCTTGTAGACGTTGTAGTAGATCGTGCGTCCGGAGCCGGGATGCTTGGTCTCGGCAAAGCTTTCCTGCCCGCCCCGCAGCAGCGCCTGCGTCGTGATCGTGTAGCCCTTGTAGCCGCCCGCCGGCATCGGCGGCACGTTCACGTTGAGGAACGTGTTCGGCGGCAGGCCGTACTGCTTCACGCGGCGCGCGGCACCGAACACCTCCTCGGCGGCCGACACGAACTCCTGCGGGGAGGCCGCCTCGGCAAGCGACGCGGCAATCGCGGGGATGCCGTGCATGGCCGCTTCGCGCGCGGCGCCGACCGTGCCCGACAGGTAGCCGGAGAATCCCAGGTTGTAGCCGCGGTTGATGCCGGAAATCACGAGGTCCGGCCGCGGGTTGACGATGTTGCGGATGGCGATGTTGACCGTGGTGGCCGGCGTCGCGGTCAGCCCGATTGCGCGGAGCCCGTTCGGGAGCGTCAGGTCTTCGCGGAAGACCGGTTCGGTCGTGATGATCGAGTGGCCCTTCCCGCTCTGGTTCTCCGACGGGGCCACGATCACCGGCGTCCCGATCAACTGGATGATCTGCGCGATGGCTGCCAGCCCCGGCGCGCGCACGCCGTCGTCGTTGGCGATCAGGATGCGGTACGGCGGCGGCGCGGGACGCTGCTGCGCGGCGGCGGGCGCCAGCAGGACAACGACCGCGAAGAGCGCGAAGAGCGCGCGCAGCCTCGCCATCGCTAGCGCTCGGCGCCCTTCACGGGCGGCACGTCGTAGAGCACGAGACAGCGCCTGACCTCTTCCATCGCCACGCGCTCCGCCTTGTGCGGGACCGCGCGCTGCGGCTGGTGATCGCCTTCCTCGAGGCGCGGCAGCGCGCCGCGACGCAGCTGCTTGGCGCGCATCGCGGCGACGTCGACGTAGAGAAACCGGCTCTCAATGGGGGGCGCCTTCGGGCGCGGCGCCGGAGGGGCGTCTGGTTCGCCCGGCTGATCGAGCACGTCGTTCGTCTCGTCCATAGACGAACCAGACTAGCAGCCTTTGGGGCTGTTACGCCACTTCGACGTTGATCGTCCGCGGCCTGGCTTCCTCGCGGAACGGCAGCTTCACGGTGAGCACGCCGTTCTTGACGTCGGCCGAGACCTTCGAGGCATCGACGGTGTTCGGCAGCGTGAACGAGCGGTGGAACGTGCCGTAGGTGCGCTCGATGCGGCGGTAGTTCTCGTCCTTGACCTCCGCGTCGAACTGCTTGGTCCCCTTGAGCACCAGCGTGCCGTGCTCGACGGTGACCTCGATGTCCTCGCGGCCCATGCCCGGCAGCTCCGCCTTGAGCACCAGGTCGTGGGTGTCGGTCTCGAAGATGTCCACCGCGGGCGTCCACGTGCCGCGGAAGCCGGTGTCCTCATCCCGGAGATACACGTCGCCGAAGAGGCGCGCCATGCGGTCCTGCATCGCGGTGAGTTCGCGGAACGGATCGACCTTCACAATCGCCATGTTCGTTCTCCTCCTCATGACGCGACGACTTCGCCTTCGCGCACGTCGTCGTCCTTCTCGTCCGTCTGCTGTTCCTGTGCCTGTGCGTCACGGGCCCTGGCATACGCGTCCTGCTCGGCCCGGATCCGCGCTTCAGCCTCCTCGCGCTGCGCCTTGTCCTCGGCGGCATGCGCTTCGGCGTCCTTCACCATCCGCTCCACGTCGTCCTTGCTCAGGCCCGACGAGCCGGCGATGGTGATCTTCTGCTCCTTGCCCGTGGCCACGTCCTTCGCGCTCACGCTCACGATGCCGTTGGCGTCGAGGTCGAAGGCGACCTCGATCTGCGGCACCCCGCGCGGCGCCGGCGGCAGGCCGACGAGCTGGAAGCGGCCCAGCGTGCGGTTGTCGCGCGCCATCTGCCGCTCGCCCTGGAGCACGTGCACCTCGACGTTCGTCTGGTCGTCCGTCGCCGTCGAGAAGGTCTCGCTCTTCCGCGTCGGGATCGTCGTGTTGCGCGGAATCAGCGTCGTCATCACGCCGCCCAGCGTCTCGATGCCGAGCGACAGCGGCGTCACGTCGAGCAGCAGGACGTCCTTGACCTCGCCCTTCAGCACGCCGCCCTGGACCGCGGCGCCGACGGCCACGACCTCGTCAGGGTTGACGCCCTTGTGCGGGTCCTTGCCGAAGTACTGCTTGACGATCTCCTGAATCTTCGGCACGCGCGTCGAGCCGCCCACCAGCACGATCTCGTCGATGTCCGACGGCTTCAGGCCCGCGTCGGCGAGCGCCTGCTTCACCGGGCCCATCGAGCGCTGCAGCAGATCGTCCACGAGCTGCTCGAACTTCGCGCGCGTGAGCTTCATCTGCAGGTGCTTGGGACCCGACGCGTCCGCCGTGACGAACGGCAGGTTGATGTCGGTCTCCATCACCGTGGAGAGCTCGATCTTCGCCTTCTCGGCCGCTTCCTTCAGGCGCTGGAGCGCCATCCGGTCCTTGCCGAGGTCGATGCCGTCGGTCTTCTTGAACTCCGCGACCATCCAGTCGATGACGCGCTGATCGAGATCGTCGCCGCCGAGGTGCGTGTCGCCGTTGGTCGCCTTCACCTCGACGATCCCCTCGCCCACCTCGAGGATCGAGATGTCGAAGGTGCCGCCGCCGAAGTCGTAGACGGCGATCGTCTCGTCCTTCTTCTTGTCCAGGCCGTAGGCCAGCGCCGCCGCGGTCGGCTCGTTGACGATGCGGAGGACGTTCAGCCCGGCGATCCTGCCGGCGTCCTTCGTCGCCTGCCGCTGGGCGTCGTTGAAGTAGGCGGGAACGGTGACAACGGCGTCGGTCACCTTCTCACCGAGATAGTCCTCCGCAGCCTGCTTCAGCTTCTGCAGGACCATCGCGGAGATCTCGGGAGGCGAATACCGCTTGCCGCGGACGCCGATCCAGGCGTCTCCGTTGTCCGCCTTCACGACCGCGTACGGCACGCGCGCGATCTCGCTCGAGACCTCGGTGTGCTTCCGGCCCATGAAGCGCTTGACCGAGAACACGGTGTTTTCAGGGTTGGTGACGGCCTGCCGCTTGGCGACCTGACCAACCAGGCGCTCACCGTCCTTGGTGAAGCCGACCACGGACGGCGTGGTGCGCGCGCCCTCCTGGTTGACGATGACGGCCGGCTCGCCGCCTTCCATGACCGCGACAACGGAGTTGGTGGTGCCGAGGTCGATTCCAATGACTTTGCTCATGCCCAGATAATAGCACGATATGAGCGCTGGTAAAGAAGTTTATATGAGTTTTACATACTCATATTCAGTCCCCACCTCAGCGGCAGAGGCTGCTCCGATGACCCCTATGTCTGTGATGAGGCTCGCGACGAGCTCGAGCGGGGTTGCCTCGAAGTAGGGGTTGCTGACAGTGACCCCAGCCGGTGGCGCGTCCCAGACCTCGGCTGGAGCACCGTCGCGAAGCGCCAGACGGGCGGCGACTCCGTGGCCGACGAACTTCTCCCTCGTGGCGACGACGTACAAGGGGACGCCCTGCTGAGCTGCGGCCGCCGCCAGCATCCGTGTGCCCGACTTGTTGAGGAACCACTCGGGACCGACCGCGTCGGCGCCCACGAGGACGGCGTCGGCCGGGGCAAGCGCGCGTCCGATCGCCGCGTCGCCATAGACGGTGACCGGGATACCGCCCCCCGCAAGACGCGACGCCAGCCGGCGCCCTTCGAGCGCCGGGCGGCTCTCGCTGCAGAAGACGCGCACGGGCCGCCGTGCCGCCAACGCCTCGAGCAGCATCGCCACGGACCGGCTGAACGACACCGTCACGACGTTCAGTGACTGCTGCCCGTCGTCGAGCAAGAAGCCGGTTCCCACGCGGACCACGGCGTCCGAGGCGCGCGCGGCGCGCCGGGCAAACGTCTCGAGCCGCGCGGGCCCGTCCGGCCCCAGCACTTCCAGCGCCGCGTTCCAGACCGGCGCCATCGACGGCTGGGCCCGGCAGAGGGCGCGCGCCACCGGCGGCAGCGGAACCCCGGCCGCAACCGCGTCGCGCAGAATCGCGACGACCTGGTCGAGGATGTCCGACGCTCCCGACTCGCGATCCGAGGCCAGCAGCGCAATGCGGCGGTTCAGCGCGTCCACGCCGACTATGAGAACATACGGCTCGGTGGCGTTTTCCCTGATTCCCTCGACGGAATCGACCGAGCTGGCCGACGACATCCGCGAGCTCTTCGAGGAGCTGTCGCGGACGCTCCGGCACGGCCAGCGTGCGTATTCGGGGGAGTGCCACCCGTCGCTGGACGTGCTGGAAAGCGACAGCACGATCGAAGTGATCGTGGACGTCGCCGGCGTGGCGCCCGACGCGATCCGCCTCCTGTTCCGCGGCGGCGTGCTCGTCGTGGCGGGCGAGAAGGCGCCCTACGCCACGAGCGACGCGCAGACCTTCCACCTCGTCGAGCGCGAGTTCGGGCGCTTCGCCCGCGCCGTGCGCCTGACCGGCGCGTTCGACATCGACAGCACGACGGCGACGCTCCGCGACGGCGAGCTGCGCATCCTGCTGCCGAAGCTCGAGGAGCGCCGCGGACGGCCGCACCGCATCCCTGTCCAGGGTCGATGAAGCTGCTCTTCATCGGGGACATTGTCGGCAAGCCCGGCCGCGAGCTGATTCGGAAGGGGCTGCGCGGCCTCATCGAGCATCACGGCGCCGACTTCGTCGTCGCCAACGCGGAGAATGCGGCCGCCGGCTTCGGCCTCACGCGCGACATCGGCGACACGCTGCTCGAGAGCGGCGTGGACGTGATGACCTCGGGCAACCACGTCTGGGACAAGCGCGAGGTGCTCGAGTACATCCCCGGCGAGCCGCGGCTGCTGCGGCCCGCGAACTATCCGGCCGGCGTGCCGGGGCGCGGGTCCTACGTGGCGCAGACGGGCGACGGCCGCTCCGTCGGCGTCATCAACGTCATGGGCCGCGTCTTCATGCTGCCGATCGACGACCCGTTCGCCGTCGTCCTGCGCGAAATCGAGGCGATACGCCACCGGGCGAAGATCATCCTGGTGGACTTCCATGCCGAAGCGACGAGTGAAAAGGTCGCCATGGGGTGGCACCTCGACGGCAAGGTGACCGCCGTCTTCGGGACGCACACGCACGTGCAGACCGCCGACGAGCGCATCCTCCCGCACGGCACGGCGTACCTGACGGACGCCGGCATGACCGGCCCGCACGACTCGATCATCGGCATGGAGCGCGAGCCGTCGATGGCACGGTTTCTCAACGCCATGCCGTCGAAGTTCGAGCCGGCCACCGGCAACCCCCGGCTGAACGGCGTGCTCGTGGAGGCCGACGACAAGACGGGTCTCGCGACCCGCGTCACGCGCCTCAGTTACTCGGAGCGTGAGCTGACACACCTCGCCCATGACGTCTCTGTTCGATCTGCCGTTTGAAGAGTCGGACCAGCCCGAGCCGGATCCCGTGCCTCCGGCGCCCGAGCGGCGGCGCGTCTACACCGTCTCGGAGCTGAACGGCCACATCCGCGCGGTCCTCGAAGAGGCGTTCGTCGAGATCTGGGTCGAGGGCGAGCTCTCCAACTGCCGCGTGTGGAACACGGGGCACATGTACTTCACGCTCAAGGACGAGGCGGCGCAGATCAAGGGGGTGATCTTCCGCTCGTCGCTGCGGCGGCTGCGGTTCAGGCCCGAGGACGGCATCCACGTCGTCGCGCGCGCCCGCGTGAGCGTCTACGACCCGAAGGGCGAGTACCAGATCGTCTGCGAGCACCTCGAGCCCGAAGGCCTGGGCGCGCTGCAGCTCGCGTTCGACCAGCTCAAGCAGCGGCTCGCCAGGGAAGGGCTCTTCGACGAGCGGCGCAAGCGGCCGCTGCCGGCGCTGCCGCGCAAGATCGGCGTCGTCACCTCGCTCGACGGCGCCGCCGTCCGCGACATCATCACGGTGCTCCGCAGCCGCTACGCGAACGCGCACATCGTCATCCGCCCGGCACGCGTGCAGGGCGAGGGCTCGGCGCTCGACATCGCCCGCGCGCTGCGCGCGATCGCGAAGGTGACGGGCGTCGATGTCGTCATCGTCGGCCGCGGCGGCGGGTCCATCGAGGACCTCTGGGCGTTCAACGAAGAGGTCGTGGCGCGCGCCATCGGCGGCTGTCCGGTGCCGACGATCTCCGCCGTGGGCCACGAGACGGACTTCACCATCGCGGACTTCGTGGCCGACGTGCGCGCGGCCACGCCGTCGCATGCGGCGGAGCTCGTCGTCAAGAGCAAGGACGACTTCTACGGCCGCATCGACCGGCTGGCGCATCGCGTGCACGCGGCGCTGCGCGCGCGGGCGCAGCGCTCGGAGTCGCGGCTGCGGACGCTCGACGCGCGGCTGCGGGTGAAGCTCGCGGCCCGCGA
>VFYY01000008.1 GCA_016871375.1 Acidimicrobiia bacterium | reverse complement strand
GCGTTCTGCTCGTGCTGGCCCTGACGGCTCCCGCGGCTGCTCAGGAGACGCTCGACGTCAGCAAGCTGCCGCTGGACCTCGAGCGCATTCACAAGGTCCTGAAGCAGGGCACCGTCCGCGAGGAGCGCGACGGCCTCAACCTTCGGTACACGGTCGAAGTCTTCGGCCAGGCGCCGCCGCTGGAGCTGTTTACGCCTGGCGAGAGTCTGACCACCGGTCCTGTCCCCGACAGTGCGCCCACCCACCGGGACATGATCGAGCACGTCACGCCGAGGGAATATCGCGCGCCGCCGGCGGATTTGTCCGCATTGTTCCGGTGGCTCGCCGAGCGCGCCAGGAAGTAGTAATCTCGGCCCGCCGGAGGGTGGGCTTATGAGTACGAGAGCGTCCGTTGTCCTCGCGGGCGCGGGTTTCTGCGTGTTGCTGGCCTCGACGCTCGTCGGGGTTGATGCCTTCCAGACGACACGTGCAACCGTGCAAATCGACCCCGACGACATCGGCGGCATCGTCATGGGTTCGCGCGGAGCGGAAGCGGGCGTCTGGGTGATTGCCGAGACGACCGACCTGCCGACGAAGTTCGCCAGGATTGTCGTCACCGACGATCGCGGCCGCTACGTCATTCCCGACCTGCCGAAAGCCGGCTACAGCGTGTGGGTGCGCGGCTACGGGCTCGTCGACTCGCCGAAGGTCCAGGCCGCGCCGGGCCGGCTGGTCAACCTGACGGCGGCGCCGGCGCCGAGCGCGCGCGCGGCCGCGGAGTACTACCCGGCCAGCTACTGGTATTCGCTCGTCCAGGTGCCCGCCAAGAGCGAGTTCCCCGGCACCGGCCCGAAGGGAAACGGCATCGGGGAAGGGATGAAAGCGCAGGCTGACTGGCTTGCCGAGATGCGGTGTGGCGCGTGCCACCAGATCGGCAGCAAAGCGACCAGGGAGATGCCCGGGACGCTCGGCGTGTTCGATTCGTCCGCGGCCGCGTGGGAGCGGCGCCTGCAGTCGGGGCAGATGGGCGGCAACATGAGCGCCACGCTGACCCGGTTCGGCCGTGAGCGGGCGCTGGCGATGTACTCCGATTGGACCGATCGCATCGCGGCCGGCGAGGTGCCGACGGCGCCGCCGCGGCCGCAGGGCGTCGAGCGCAACGTCGTCATCAGCCTGTGGGACTGGAATACCGACCGGGGATTCGTCCACGACACGATTTCCACCGACAAGCGCAATCCCACGCTGCATGCGAACGGGCCCGTCTACAGCATTTCGCGGTTCAGCGCGCCCGAGCTGAACATCCTCGATCCCGTACGTCACACCTTTACCGGCGTGACCGTGCCGGTTCGCGATCCCGACACGCCGTTCACGACGCCGCAGAAGGTGCAGCAGCCCTCTCCGTACTGGGGTGAAGAGATCATCTGGTCCAGCAAGCCGAGCCTGCACAACCCGATGCTGGATCAGACCGGACGCCTCTGGCTCACGCATACGATCAGGGCGAACGCCAATCCGGCGTTCTGCAAACAGGGGTCGAGTCATCCCTCCGCGCAGGCGTTCCCGCTGGACACGGCAGGCCGCCACCTCTCCGTCTACGATCCGAAGACGAAGCAGTTCACGATGATCGACACCTGCTTCGGAACGCACCATCTCCAGTTCTCCGAGGACCCGAACAACACGCTGTGGTTCAGCAGCGGCGGCAGCGGCGGCCGACAGGTGCTGGGGTGGTTCAACACGAAGCTGTTCGACCAGACCGGCGACGCGCAGCGCGCGCAGGGGTGGACGCCCTTCGTCATCGACACGAACGGCAACGGCCGGCGTGACGCCTACGTCGAGCCCAACCAGCCCGTGGATCCGGCCAAGGACATGCGGATCCAGGGGGGCAGCTACGGCGTGATTCCGAATCCCGTCGACGGATCGATCTGGACGGCGGCGCCTGGCGTGCCCGGCGCGATCATTCGCGTGATGCCGGGCCAGAACCCGACGACCACCGCGCTGGCCGAGGTCTACGAGCCGCCGTTCAACAACCCGAGGTCGCGGGTCAACGCCTATCTGCCGCGCGGCATCGACGTCGATCGCAACGGCGTGATCTGGACCGCGCTGGCCGGCAGCGGACACCTGGCGAGCTTCGATCGGCGCAAGTGCAAGGTGCTGAACGGGCCGACCGCGACGGGGCAGCACTGTCCCGAAGGGTGGACGCTGTACATGACGCCGGGACCGAAGTTCAAGGGGGTCACCGACGAGGCGAACACCGACATGCTCTACTACAACTGGGTCGATCAGTTCGACACGCTGGGCCTCGGACGGAACGTCCCGATTGCCACCGGTTCGTACTCCGACGCGCTGCTCGCGCTGGTCGACGGGACGTTCGTCGTCATGCGCGTTCCGTATCCGATGGGGTTCTACCACCGCGGCGTCGAGGGCCGAATCGACGATCCGAGAGCCGGCTGGAAGGGCCGCGGGCTATGGGCGAACTACGGCAGCTACAACCCGTGGCACTACGAAGGCGGCAAGGGGCAGACGAGCAAGGCCGTTCACTTCCAGGTCCGGCCCAACCCGCTTGCGAGGTAATCGCCGATGCTGACCAGACGATCGCTGCTGCTGGCGCCGGTGGCGGCGCTTGCCGCGAAGTCCGTCCTCGCGCAGGCGGGGAAGATGACGCTCGCCATACACCAGAACACCTCGTCGGGTTCGGGGTACCGGGGCTCGCTCGAGGGATGGGCGAAGGCGGGCATCCGCTACGCCGAGCTCACCGCAGCCCTCCTCGATGAGTTCCTGAAGACCGACACGCTCGCGGCCGCGCGCCGCGTGCTCACCGACAACGGCATCACGCCCGTGTGCGCCGCCTGCGGCGTCAACGGGTTGTGGGAGCCGAACCCGAAGCACGCCGCCGCGATCGACGACTTCACGCGGCGATGCGAGCAGTTCGCCACGCTCGGCCTGACGCAGATCTATGCGCCGAGCACGGCGACCGGGATGCCGTTTACCGACGACGATTACAAGGCGACCGCCGACAACATGCGCAAGGTCGGCGAGGCCGCCGCGCAGTTCAAGCTCGTGGCGATGGTGGAGGCCACCCGCGCCTCCACGCTCATCGGCACGCTGCCGACGATGCTGCGCGTGACGCGGGCGGCCAACCACCCGAACATGAAACCGCTGCTCGACTTCTATCACTTCTGGTCGGGCAACAACAAGCTCGAGGACCTCGATCTGATTCGCAACGGCGAGATCGGCCACGTGCACTTCCAGGACGTGCCCGACGTGCCGCGCGAGCAGCTCGGCCAGCAGACGCGCATCATTCCCGGCGACGGGATCGCGCCGGTGAACCGCATCCTTCGCGCGCTGGCGGAGAAGCGATATGCTGGATCGCTGTCGGTCGAGCTCTTCCTGCCGCAGTTCGCGAAAGGCGACCCGTTTGCCGTCGCCACCGAAATCCGCCAGAAATGCGAGCGAGTGATGCGCGGCGCGCGGGTGACCTAGGGGTGCAATGAAGATCACGGTAGCTCACAGTCCCGATTCAGACGATGCCTTCATGTTCTACGGCCTGGCCAGCGGCAAGGTCCCGACCAACGGGATCGAGGTCGAGCATCTTCTCGCCGACATCGAGACGCTGAACCGCGCCGCCTTCGAGGGCACGTACGAGGTCAGCGCGGTTTCGTTCAACGCCTACACGCATCTCACGGACACGTACCTGCTGCTGCCGCACGGCTCCAGCATGGGCGACCGCTACGGCCCTGTCCTCGTCGCGCGCCGCGACGGCCCGTCGTCGACGAAGGGCATCACGGTGGCGGTCGCCGGCACGCTGACGACGTCGTTCCTCGCGCTGCGGCTCTACGACCCGGACGTGAAGTACGTGGTGATGAATTTCGACCGCATCCAGGATGCGGTGAAGAACGGCGAGGTCGAAGCGGGCCTCCTCATCCACGAGGGCCAGCTCACCTACGAGAGCGAGGGCCTGAAGAAGATCGTCGACCTGGGTGAATGGTGGGCGGAGCAGACGGGCGGGCTGCCGCTGCCGCTGGGGGGCAACGTCATCCGCCGCGACCTCGGGCCGGACATGATCAGGACCGTCTCGCACCTGCTGCACGCCAGCATCGCCTACGGGCTCTCTCACCGGCAGGAAGCGCTCGACTACGCGCTGCAGTTCGGCCGCGGGCTCGACCGGCAGAAGGCGGACCGGTTCGTGGGGATGTACGTGAACGAGCTGACGCTGGAATACGGGGAGCGGGGACGGGCCGCCGTTCAGCGGCTCATGGACGAGGCGTGGAAAAAACGGCTCATCCCCAGAGAGATCACGGTCGAGTTCAGCGAGTAGGCTCCTTGTACTTCGCCGGCGTCGTGTCGTCCGGATACGGGCTCTGCATCGTCTGGTAGAGCTCGGCGATGCCGACCTCCGGATCGCAGTCCCAGATCCCGACCATCGGTTCCGTCGTCCGCTTCAGCGTGCCGACGAACGTGAACGGCTCCTTGAGGAACAGCGGATCGGTGACCGTGATCGCCAGCTCCATCGTGTCCTTGTCCTTCATCGTGTAGCGCTCGACGAAGGTCGCCATGTGCGAGCGGGCGATGTGCGAGTGGTCGTCGTAGCCGTCCGGATCCCACGTGAGGTTGGTGGTCTCGACGACGAACGTCTTGCCTTCCATCCAGCCGATGGCGTGGCCGTGGTAGTACGCCTCCGTGGCCGGCGGGTGCTTGCGGCCGTCGGTGTAGACCGTGCGCAGCCAGTTGGACTGGTCGAAGTGCATCATCACGCCTTCGGGGCGCTTGTAGAACGCGCGCAGGTACCCTTCCGTCAGCACGGTGCCGAGCCCGGCCGCCACGCACGTCCAGCGCGGCGAGATCGCGTCGTCGGCGCCGTTGAGCGTGAACTGCCGCCACGCGCGGCCGCGTCCGTTCATCAGCTTCTCGAGCTGATCGATCGGCCACTGGCAGAGCGCGCGCCCGCCTTCCTTGCCGTCGAACGTGCCCGCCTGCCCGTAGGAGTCCTTCGTCGTCCCGCAGCTCTGGCGGGGCGTGGCCCAGTCCCAGGTGCCGACCATCTCGTTGGGCACCGGCGAGATCGTGGGGATCCGATCGAGGTTGAAGATCTGCCCTGACGATCCCGTCGCGCTAAGGCCGACCAGAAGCGCCGCGCAGATGAGAGCTCTCGCAGTGTTCATGCGGCAGACTATACACGACCTTCGCGATGATCTCGTGCAGCTGCCGGAGGCCTTCCGACAGGGCCGCCGGGCCCGGCTGCAGGATGTATGCGGACTTTATTTCGTAGATGTGGCCGTCGCGCACCGCGGCCACGTCGCTCCAGCCGACGCGCGACGCGATGCGGTCCTTCCGCACCGGCTTGCCGCACCACGACCCGATGATGACCTCCGGATCGCGGCGCACGACGTCCTCGGGCGTGACGATGCGATCGCGTCCGAGCTTCGCGCGCCGGAGCTCCGGAAAGATCGGATCGCCGCCCGCGATCTCGACGAGCTCCTCGACCCAGCGGATGCCCGAGATGAGCGGATTGTCCCACTCCTCGAAGAAGACGCGCGGCCGGCGCGGCAGCCTCGCGGCCGCGGCGCGTATCGCGTCGATCTCCAGCTCGAAGCGCGAGGCCAGCTCGTTGGCGCGGTCGGCGCGGCCGACGACGCCGCCGAGGACGCGGATCATCGACAGGATCTCCGCGACGCTGCGCTGGTTGAAGACCATGACGGGGTAGCCGCGGCGAATGAGCTCGGCCGCGATCTCGGCCTGCAGGTCGGAGAACCCGAGCACGAGATCCGGCGAGAGCGCCTCGATCTTCGGGAAGCGCGCGTTGAGAAACGCCGACACGCGGGGTTTCTTCCGCGCCTCGGGTGGACGGATCGTGTACCCGGAGACGCCGACGACGCGGTCGCCCTCGCCCAGCAGGTACAGCGTCTCGGTCGTCTCTTCGGTCAGACAGACGATGCGGGATGGATACATGACAGATCGCGCCAGGCAAACGGCGGCCGCTCGACAACCTCGCCGCCTTCGATGTTGATGGGCTCCTTGAACATGGGACCCGCGTACACGCAGGTGTGGAACTCGCCCTTCTCGCCGCACGGATCGGTGCCGGGCGGCAGCTCGCGCAGCAGGGCGCGGTCCCACTCGCGCCCCGCGAACGAGCGGTCGAGCACGCGCGTGTCCACGCAGGCGAGCCGCGCACGCAGGCCGCCGTTCAGCATCTCGCCCGCGAGCTGGCCGGTCGGAATGCCCCAGATCGGAAACAGCGGCTCGAGGCCCGAGCCCGCGAGCCTCTCCTCGCGGTAGCGGCGAACGTCCTCGAGAAAGAGATCGCCGAACGCCGCGTGCGTGAAGCCGTCGCGCACGGCCGCCTGGACCGCGGTGCTCATCCGCGCCTCGTAGATCTCGTTGGGGCACGGGTGCGGAATCGGGACGACGAGGAGCGGCAGGCCGGCGGCGGCCGCCTGCGCTTCCAGCAGCTCACGGCGCACGGCGTGCATCGCCACGCGATCCACGGCTTCGTTCACCGTGGTCAGCAGCCCGGCGACCGCGCCCGGATGCGTCTCGTTCAGCGCGTGGAGCGCCCACGCGCTGTCCTTGCCGCTGCTCCAGGACAAGAGGATCTTCATTTGTAGGCGTCCGGATGGATGACCCGCGCGAGCGCCTCGGTCGCCAGGCCCAGCCGCGGGCCGGGCACGACGAGGTAGTCGGCGTTGAGGAAGTGGACGCGGCCGTTCTGCACAGCCGGAATGGACGCGAGCGCCGACCACGTACCCTGCTCCTCGCGCGCCTCAGCGGGCGCGAGGAGACCCGTGGCGCGGACTTCGACGATCAGCTCGGGCGCGCGGGTCAGCAGCGTCTCGTGGGACGGCTGCACGGATTCCCGCGCGACGTCGGCAAAGACGTTGTCGGCGCCGGCGATGGTCAGCATCTCGTTGAGGAACCCGGCGCCTCCACTGACGTACAGCCCCTGCAGCGTCCGCGGCTGCCGCTCGAAGACGAGCAGCGTTTTCGGCCGCGGCCGTCCCTTGACGCGGGCCCTGACGCCGTCGAGCTGCGACCGAATGTCGCGAATGGTCCGCCCGGCGCCCGCCGACTGCCCGGTCGCCATGCCGAGATCCCGCAGCGTCTGCAGCGCCGTGTCGATGCCGCCATGGCGGTAACTGAACGCGCGGATGCCCGTGCGCGCGAACTGCGCCTCGAGCACGGTCTGCGAGCCGTAGGTGACGACGAGATCTGGCCGCAGCGCGAGGATCCGCTCGAGATCCGGATCGAGCAGCGCGCCGACGCGCGGGAGCTTCTTCACCTCGGCGGGGAAGTCGTCGTAGCTGCTCACCGCGACGACCTGCGGTCCGGCGCCGATGGCGAACAGCATCTCGGTCAGCGCGGGCACGAGCGACACGATGCGCCGCGCGGGTGCGGGCGCCTGTGCATGCACGAGCCTGACGAGGCTCGCCCCACAGAGCATGACCAGAGCGACGGCGACTAGCTTCTTCTGACCAGCAACCATAGGAAGAAAGGCCCCCCGAGGAGCGCCGTGACGATGCCGACCGGGAGCTCGATTGGCGCGATGACGGTGCGCGCGACGAGGTCGCACGCCACGAGGAACGCCGCGCCGAAGAGCGCCGACGCCGGGAGCACGATGCGGTGGTCCACGCCGACCATCAGGCGCACGAGATGCGGGACGACGATGCCGACGAAGCCGATGGGGCCGGCGAGCGCGACGGCGGCGCCGGCGGCCAGCGACGTGCCGAGGAACGCCAGCCGCTGGGCGCGGCCGACGTCCACGCCGCGCGTGGCGGCCACGTCCGTCCCGACGCTCATCAGGTTCAGCGACGAGGGCAGCAGCGCGAAGATCGCGAACGCGCCCATGAGCAGCGGCAGCGTGGCGCCGACGGCGCCGAAGCTCCCGACGTCGAGGTCCCCCATCAGCCAGCGCACGGTGCGGTAGGTCTCGGCGAAGTCCGCCATGTACTGCGCGAACAGGATCAGGGCGGAGAAGAAGGAGTTCAGCGTCACGCCGGCGAGCAGCAGCACCGACGTGGAGATCGGGCGGCCCGGGCGAGTGGCCAGTCCGTAGACGATCGCGGCCGCCACGCACGCGCCGGCCAGGCTGGCGAGCGGCACCGGCGAGAGCGGGCCCAGCGTGGCGGCGGCGCCCATGGCAATCGCGAGCACGGCCCCGAGCGCTGCGCCGGCGGACACGCCCAGCGTGAACGGCGTGGCCAGCGGATTGCGCAGCAGCGCCTGCAGGACCACGCCCGCCGACGCGAGGGCCGCGCCCACCACGGCGCCGGCGAGCACGCGCGGCATGCGCGCGATGAAGAAGATCTGCGCGTCCACGTTGTCCGCGAACGGAATGGACCGATCGAACACGCGCGAGAAGCTGATTGGCGTGCTGCCGACCAGCGGCGCCACCGCGCACGTGAGGAGCGCCAGCGCGCCGTAGCCGCCGACGGTGACCGCGAGCCGCTCGCGAATCACCATCAGGCCCGCCTCACAGGGACCACGGTCAGGTGACCCGCGCGCTGGTGGAACTCCACGTCCGCGTCCACGTTGTAGAGCTGCTTGATCGCCGCGCCGGTGAGCACGTCGCGCGTCGGCCCCTGCAGGAGCACGCGGCCGTCGCGCAGGAGCACGAGCGTGTCGCACAGCGACGCCGCGAGGTTCAGGTCGTGCGTCGCCAGCACCATGGTGACCGCGCGCTCGCGGTTCAGGCGGGCGAGGAGCGCCGCCACCTCGAGCTGGTAGCCCAGGTCGAGGGATGCCGTGGGCTCGTCGAGCAGCAGCACGTCGGGCGACTGCGTCAGGGCGGCGGCGATGATCACGCGCTGCTTCTCGCCTCCGCTGAGCGTCATGTAGGGACGTTCCGCCAGGTGCAGCGTGCCGGTGGCGTCGAGCGCGTCGCGCGCGACGGCGAGGTCGGCCGGCCCTTCGAGCTGAAAGGCGCCGAGATGCGGGTGCCGCCCCATCAGCACCATCTCCATCACCGAGTAGTCGAAGGCGGGGTGTGTTTCCTGCGGTACCACCGCGAGGCGGCGGGCGAGCGCGCGCCGGGGGATGCCGGCGATCGGGCGTCCGTCGAGCGCGATCTCGCCGTGACGCGGCCGCAGCACGCCGGAGAGCAGCTTCAGCAGCGTCGTCTTGCCGCAGCCGTTGGGCCCCAGCAGGCCGGTCAGCGAGCCGCGCTGCACCGACACGGAGACGTCGCTCAGCGCAAACGCGGAGTACGAGAAATCGAGATGTGTGACGGTAAGGGCCACGTCCGCTCCCGGCGTCCTTCGCGCCGCGCAAGGGGACAGAGCACCGGGGCAGGTTTCCTGACTCTCAGCTCGTACGGAGCGTCCGGCTCTAGCCGGACCAGGCTGATCACAGTGGCGGGACCGCGGGGGTTTCTCACCCCACTTCCCCTGAACACCCGGGCGGTGTCGGTTGTTGGGGCGAGTATAGCACTATAGAATTTCCTGAAGGTTTTCCGGTGAAATCGCGCATCACAGCCGCCGGGCTGGCGGAGATCGACGACAAGCTGCAGGCCCGCGAACGCCTCAGTCTCGAGGACGGCGTCCGTCTGTTCGCGTCTCCGGATCTGCTCGCGGTCGGCTGGCTGGCGAACCGCTCGCGCGAGGAGCGCCACGGCGCGCGCACGTACTTCAACTACAACCTGCGTCTCGAGCCGACCAACGTCTGCACGGCGAGCTGCCTCTTCTGCTCGTTCGCGCGGCTCAAGCCGACCGACGCCGCCGCGTACACGATGTCGCTCGAGCAGGCCTGGGACAAGCTGCGGCAGCGCGCCCACCAGCCGCTCACCGAGCTGCACGTCGTCAACGGCCTGAACCCCGATCTGCCGTTCAGCTACTACACGGAGCTGCTGCGCGGCTTCAAGCGGATCCGTCCCGACATCCACCTGAAATGCTTCACCGCGGTCGAGATCGCGTTTTTCGCCGATCTCTACGGCATGAGCGACGAGCAGGTGCTGCGCGAGCTGATCGACGCGGGTCTCGATTCCCTGCCCGGCGGCGGCGCCGAGATCTTCGCGGAACGGGTGCGCCGCAAGATCTGCCACGACAAGTGCGGCGCCGACCGGTATCTCGACATCCATCGCCTCGCGCATCGCCTCGGCCTGAAGACGAACGTCACCATGCTCTACGGCCACATCGAGACGATGGAGGAGCGCGTCGATCACATGCTGCGCGCCCGGGCGCTGCAGGACGAGACGGGCGGTTTCCAGGCGTTCATTCCGCTCGCGTTCCATCCCGACAACAACCAGATGCGCAAGCTGCCCGCGCCGAGCGCGTCGGACACGCTGAAGGTGCACGCGGTGTCACGGCTGATGTGCGACAACATCCCGCACATCAAGGCGTTCTGGATTGCCACGGGCGTGGACGTGGCGCAGGCGTCGCTCTGGTTCGGCGTGGATGACCTGGACGGGACCGTGCAGGAAGAGAAGATTTACCACATGGCCGGGTCGCCGACGCCGGAAGGGCTGACGACGGCCCAGCTCACGCGCCTCGTGCGCGCCGCGGGGCGCGAGCCGCTCGAACGCGACACCTTCTACAACATCGTCGCGATACCTCAGGCTGTATAATTGACGCAGGTCCAGATTCCCTGAGGCGATAGCCCGGCAGTGGGAATTTGGCCTTTTTCATCTCCACACTTTGCGAAAAGTTTCACAAAGCGGGATGAAAGCCCAAGGCTGATGAGCTCAATCATTCCGCTGCTGACCGAGGTCGAGAAGGCAGGCATCGCCGAGCGGCAGGCGCTGCCGGAGAGGTACCTCGGCCTCCCGGACGCCGAGATGGACGCCCGCATTACGGCGGCACGCGGGAAGCTCGGCAATCGGCTGGTCATCCTCGGTCATCACTATCAGCGCGACGAAGTCATCAAGTTCGCCGACTACACGGGCGACTCCTTCCGCCTCGCGCGTCAGATCGCCAACCGTCCCGAAGCCGCCTACATCGTCTTCTGCGGCGTGCACTTCATGGCCGAGAGCGCGGATGTGCTCTGCGCGCCGCATCAGCAGGTGATCCTGCCGGACCTCGCCGCCGGCTGCTCGATGGCCGACATGGCCGAGCCCGACCAGCTCGAGAGCTGCTGGGAAGCGCTGAATCAGATGGGCGTGGCCCCTCGACGCAGCTCGGGGCAGGCGGGTGTTGTGCCCGTCACCTATATCAACTCGGCGGCCTCGATTAAGGCGTTCGTCGGCGAGCGCGGCGGGACCGTCTGCACGTCGTCAAACGCCGCCGCGACGTTGAAGTGGGCCTTCGAACGTGGCGAGAAGGTGCTCTTCCTGCCCGACCAGCACCTCGGACGCAATACGGCCTACAAGTTGGGCATTCCGCTCGACGAGATGGTCGTGTGGGATCCGAACGAGATCGTCGGCGGCGTCGATCCCGATCAGTTGAAGCGCGCGAAGATGATCCTGTGGAAGGGGCACTGCTCGGTCCACACGCGGTTCACCGTGCAGCAGATCGAGGCGATCCGCCGCCAGCATCCTGGCGTCCGTGTCATCGTCCATCCCGAGGTGCCGTGGGACGTGGTGCAGGCCGCCGACGACAGCGGCAGCACGGAACACATCATCAAGACCGTCACGAACAGCCCGCAGGGATCCGTGTGGGCGGTCGGCACCGAGGTCCACCTCGTGAACCGTCTCGCGACCGATCTCGCGCCCGATCGCACGGTGGTCTCGCTCGATCGCTTCGGCTGCCTGTGCTCGACGATGTTCCGCGTGTCGCCGAACCACCTGCTCTGGATCCTCGAGGAGCTGGTCGAGGGCCGCGTGCACAACCGCATCACCGTCTCCGACGATCAGAAGCACTGGACGCGCGTCGCCCTCGATCGCATGCTCTCCATCCGGTAACCGCGCCTCTTCTGCTACCATCGCGCAGCCAGAGGAGGCGCGATGCTTACAGACGTGTACACCAGCCTGCAGCTCCTGCTGCGATGGATCCATGTGTTTGCCGGGATCATCTGGGTCGGTCACCTCTATTTCTTCAATTTCGTGAACGTGCCGTTCCAGGCTGTCCTCAGCGCGGACATGAAGAAGGTCGTCAACCCGCAGCTGCTCGGCCGCGCCTTCTGGTGGTTCCGGTGGACGGCGATGGTGACCTTCATCGCCGGGTTCCTGCTGTTCACGATGCTCTACATGTACACGCCGGGCGTCGGATTCGGCCCCAGCGATCTCTGGCGCACCGCCGACGGGATGACCGGGCGCGCCATGTGGATCTCGCTCGGCATGCTGCTCGGCTTCGGGATGTGGGCGAACGTGTGGTTCGTGATCTGGCCGGCGCAGAAGAAGATTCTGACCGCGGTCCGCGACGGCCAGCCCGTCGATCCCGCGCTGCCGAAGAGGGCGCTCAAGGTGTCGCGCGCCAACGCGTACCTGTCGGGCCCGATGCTCTTCGGCATGCTCGCGCCCAATCACTTCGGCGGCTTCGACATCGTCAGCGCCATCGTCGCCATCGCGCTCGGCCTGGTGGCGATCTGGTGGGCGATCGGCCAGTCATCCTCTGCAGGAACCGACATCGCCACGCCGCCCTCGGCCAAGACATAATGGACGCATGCACGAACTGCCGACGCTTCCATACGACTCCGCCGCGCTCGAGCCGCACATCGACGCGCAGACGATGCAGATCCACCACGGAAAGCATCACAAGACGTACGTGGACAACCTGAACAAGGCGCTCGAGGCGCATCCGGATCTGCAGGGCAAGAGCGTCGAGGAGCTGTGCCGCGATATCGGCAAGGTGCCGGAAGCCATACGCCCGGCTGTCCGGAACAACGGCGGCGGGCACTGGAACCACGGCCGCTTCTGGACGTGGATGGCGCCCAACGCGGGCGGCGCGCCCACGGGCAGGATTGCCGACGCGATCGACGCATCCTTCGGCGGCTTCGACACCTTCAAGCAGCAGTTCGCCGCCGCGGGCGTCGGCCGGTTCGGCAGCGGCTGGGCGTGGCTGATCAAGGACGGGAGCGCGCTCACCATCGCGAGCACGCCGAACCAGGACAACCCGCTGATGGAAGGGAAGACGGCGATTCTGGGCGTGGACGTGTGGGAGCACGCCTACTACCTGAAGTACCAGAACCGCCGGGCCGACTACCTCGCCGCCTGGTGGAACGTCGTGAACTGGGCCGAGGTGAACAAGGCCCTCTAGCGCGGTTTCGACTTCTTCGTAGTGTCCGGCTTTAGCCGGACCAAGTTGATCGGCACCGCCGTGTCTGGTCCGGCTAAAGCCGGACACTACGACGTTTCAGAAACCGCTCTAATTCACCGTCGTCGCTGCCGGTCGTGCGCCTGCCGGCGTCGTGGCCGGCGGCTTGATCGGCGGCGCGGCCGCGCCTGGCGCGGGCGCCGGCTTGTGCCCCGCGGCCGCGGGCATCCGCTCCTTCAGCAACATGTCAGCGTGCGCGAAGAAGACGTCGCGCTCGATCTTTCCCGCGTCGACGTCCGCCAGCAGGGCGCGCTGCGCCTTGTATTCGCGGTTCTCGATCCCGGCCTTGCTCTGCAGCATGCGCCACGCCTTGCGGCGCTCCACGCAGAAGAGCACGAGCTGCCGTGAGATCGAGCGGTACTCGACGTCGCCGTTGGCGCCCTGCACCTTGATGTAGACGCCGAAGTCGGGGACGTAGGACCGGTGATCCGCGACCAGATAGCGGCGGTACACGACATCCTGCTGCGTGATGCGCACGAGCATGTTGTCGAGGGAGATCAGCTTCGCCGCGTCCGCGGCCTTGATCTTCTTCAGGTGGTTGCGGAAGCGGGCTTCCGTCGCGCACCAGTGCGCGACCGTGTACTTGTACGGCTCGTTGCCGGCCTTGAACTTCGTCTCGTACCAGTCCATGTCGATGGACGGGTTGCCCTTCACGTCCAGCGTCTCCGGGTAGGTCTCGCCGAGCCGCGGGTTGAAGACGAACTCGGGCGCGCCGCGCGAATCGCGCACGCGCTGCGCCTGCGTCAGCGCCAGGTCGTCGGCGACGCCATGTTCCGGCTGGCACGTGGTGAAGCACTGCAGGAACGCCGTGCCCCGGTACTCGATGCCGTCGAGAATGGCGCGGTACAGCTTCGGCGCGTTGGCGATCGAGACCTGCGCCACGAACGGCGAGCCGTGCCCGGCGAGGAACGTCTCGGCCACGGTCTTCTTCTCGTTGTTCTTGCCCTGCGTCGCGGCGCCGAAGACGTTCATGTCGTTGCCGCCCAGCATCGGCGTCGAGTCGGAGTTCTGCCCGCCGGTGTTGGAGTAGACCTGCGTGTCGAGCATCACGGCCTTCACGTTGGGCCGGTTCTGCAGGATCACCTTCGACATGTTCTGGTAGCCGATGTCGCCCATGCCGCCGTCGCCCCCGACGACCCAGACCTTCGGCATCTCGAGGATCTCCTGGTCGGTCATCGTGGCGTCGGTGAAGTGCACGTACTCGTAGTACTCGCGCGGCGTGATGACGTCGCTGTCGCGGTGCAGGAGCGCGTCGAGCAGCCGTTCCGGGATCACCGACCGGCGGCCATGATCGACGATGAAGCTTTCGCCGAGCAGCCAGCCGACGGTGATGCCGTCCTGGAAGAGCGAGTTCATCCACGGATAGGGATGCGGGTTGTTCGGCGGCGTCGATCCGTACACGGTGTTGCAGCCGGTGTGCGCGGCCATGGCCATGACGGACATGCCGTTGGCGGCGCGGCCGTCGATGGCCTGCAGGTTCTTGTGGATGAACGCCTCGTGGCGCAGGACTTCGGTGATGGCGCCGACGATGTCCCTGTCGGAGATCGGACCGTGCGCCGCGATGCGTCCCCTGGTGTCCTTGTCGTCCTCGCCGCCGAGGCCCATGAGCAGGTGCGCGACCGCCTGGCGGAAGAGGTCGTATTCCTGCGGGTTGCGCGCCTTCAGTTCCGCGAGCTTCTGTTCGCCCGCCTGCTCGAGCTCGCCGGCCTTCTGCCGGAAGCGATCGGCCTTGGCGTGGAAGAGCGGCCGCATGTACGCCTCGGTGACCGCGGCACACGCGCGCAGGATGCTCTTTTCACCGCATCCGGCGCAGGCGCCGTCGCCCGAGACGAGCGCGTCGTAGTTGCGGCGCACCATGAGCATGTTGCGCAGCGTGGCGGTCTTCGAGTCCTGCGGCCGCGTGTCGTTGTACAGGCCGAGGTACTTCTGCGGTGTGTCGGGGAGCAGGTTCAGGAAGGCCGTGCCGGTCTCGTGCTCGGCGTTGACCTCCTCGGTCTCCTGCACCATGCGCAGCGCCTCGTGCTCGCCGCACGCGGTCACGCAGGCGGCGCAGCCCTTACAGAGGTCCGACACGAAGATCGAGAACACGCCGCCGCCGCCGGGCGTCTTCTTCTCCGGGGTGGCGAAGATGGCGTTGGTCTTCTGGTAGGCCAGCGGGACCTTGGCCATGATGTCGAAGAACTCGCGCTTGGCCTCCGGGGCCACGTGGCCGTCCACGGCGTTGGTCGCCTGCTCGACGATCTGCGGCATGGGCAGCGCCGTGGCGTCCTTGCCGAGTCCCTCGCGCATCAGCTCGCGCGTCTTCTTCTCGATCTCCGGC
The DNA here is from genome assembly GCA_016871375.1 of Acidimicrobiia bacterium. Taxonomy (GTDB): domain Bacteria; phylum Acidobacteriota; class Vicinamibacteria; order Vicinamibacterales; family UBA2999; genus VFYY01. The sequence continues at coordinate 29,785 of VFYY01000008.1, read as the reverse complement.
ATGAGGTCGAGCAGCTTGCGGCGCTCGCCCGCGTCGCTGACGTAGTTCGAGACGGCCGTCCGCAGGACCGTGCCCAGGTCCTGCGAGCAGTTCGGGAGCGCCGTGTCGGGACAGACCGCGATGCACTCCATGCACTGCGTGCAGTTCTCGGGAATATAGAGGGGCGTTTCACGGCGCGCGACGTACTTGGACGCGGTGTCGCCGCTGCCCGCGGCCATGATGCCGAGCGACGCGTAGGCGTTGGCCGGCTGGTTGTAGCCGAGCTTCGCCCGGAACATCCGATCGAAATCGGCGACACGCGTCAGCGGCGTGCGCTCGTCCTGCCCCTGCGGCGGCGGAATCGTCCGGCACCCGGTGCCGCAGCCCTCGCTCGCGGCCAGGCTGTCGGGCATCGCCATCGGCAACAGCGCCTTGCCGCGCAGCGTCGAGCGGTCGGGTGCTTCGATCACGCCGACGTTGATCTCGCGCACCAGCTCGAAGCCCTTGGTCATCACTTCCATGTTGGAGGTCACGACCGCGTCGCCGAGCTTGCCGAACTTCTTCACGTACTGCTTGTGCACCGCGTCGCGGAACTGCTCGGGCGTGATGCGGAAGTCCTGCAGCATCGGCGACACGGAGAAGAACGCGCCCAGGAACGCGTTGCCCTGCATGCGCAGCTGCAGGTCGCCGCGGTCGGTTGCCTCGCGCGCAATCTTGAAGCCGGGCAGCGTGAAGACGCGGATGTGCTTGTCGATGATCTGCTTCCGCGCCCACAGCGGCAGCCGCTCCCACGCGGCCTCGCCCTCCTCGTCCGACTCCCACACCAGGCATCCGCCCTCGGACATGCCGTCGAGCGGGTTGGTGTGGGTGAAGGCCTTCGGATCGCAGCAGAGCACGACGTTGACGTGGCGGAGATCGCAGTTGACCCGGATGCGTTCGGGCGCGGCGATCATGAAGTACGAGGTGGGCGCCCCCTTCTTCTCCGATCCGTACTTCGGGTTGGCGCTGACGTGGATGATCTCTTTCGGGTTGCCGAACTCGTCCACGACCTTGTCGCGCTCGTAGAGCAGGTCGTTGAGGTCGCCGATGATGGCGCCGAGGTTCTTGCCGGTCGTGATCGCGCCCCAGCCGCCGACCGAGTGGAAGCGGACGGCAATCGCCTTGTCGGGCAGCAGCGACGGCGTGTCGTTCGATCTCACCTCGTAGGGGTGATCGACGCCGAGCACCATGAACGACGCGCCGTCGGACGCGCGCTTGCCGTCCTTGCGGGCGCGCTGCCCGGTGGCGAACTCGTACGCGCCGATGATGTGCTCGGGCCGGAAGTCGCGCGAGCCGAGGCCGTACACGCCGCCGAAGAGCCGCGGCATCTGGTCCGCCGTGATGTGCGGCAGCCCCGCCTCGCCCTGCAGCGCCTTGTTGAGCGCCGTGCGGATGTCGCGCCCCATCGGGTTGTCGCCCGCCATCGGCTCGTCGGTGCGCTCGAGCACGATCACGTTCTTCTTGCCGGCGAGTGCCGTGACGACCGCCGCTTCGGGGAACGGGCGGAAGACGTTGATGTGAATGGATCCGACCGTCACGCCTGGCCGCTGGCGCAGATAGTCCACCCCCGCCTCGATGTTCTCCGCCGCCGAGCCCAGCGACACGAACACCGTATCCGCATCGTCGGTCTTGTACTCGGTGAGGAGCCCGTAGTAACGGCCGGTCAGCTCGCCGAAGTCCCGGTATGCCGCCTCGAGGAACTCGAGGATCGGCTCCGTGAAGTTGTCCCGCCGCGCGACGACGCCCTGCATGTAGTGCTCCTGGTTCTGCACGGGGCCGAGGAGCACCGGGTTGGTGAGATCGATCATCTTCGGGACGCGACGCCGCGTCGGGCCGAAGAGCGTCCGCTGGCTTTCCGTCGGGCACGGGATGATGTCCTCGGGCGCCCCGAGGTACTCGCGAATCAGCGCGGACTCGTGCTTGTAGAACGTGCGCTCGAGATGCGACGTGAGGAAGCCGTCCATCACGTTCATGCCCGGGGTCAGGCTCAGCTCCGTCACGCGGCGGAGGATGAGCGCCTGGTCGGCCGCCTGCTGCGCGTCCTTGCCGAAGACGATGATCCAGCCCGTGTCGAGCGCGCCGTAGACATCGTCATGCCCGCAGTGGACGTTCAGCGCGTGCTTGGTGAGCGCCCGCGCCGCCACCTCGAGCACCATCGTCGAGCACTTGCCCGGCGCGTGGTAATACTGCTCGACGCCGTAGACGACCCCCTGGCCCGAGGTGTAGTTGACGACGCGCTTGCCGCAGACGGAGTGCGCGATGGCGCCCCCCTGGGCCGCGTGCTCGCCCTCCGCCTCGATGGCCAGCGTGTTGCGGCCGAAGACGTTCAGCTTGCCTTCCGCGTATGCCTGCTGGTACAGCTCACCGCCCTCGGTCGAGGGCGTGATCGGATAGAACACGCCGGCATCGGCGATCCGGGTCTCGGTATGGTAGGAGACGAGCTGGTTGCCGTTCGCGGTAACGCGGATCCCGGGGTAACGCGGCCTCGACTGCATGGACTGTGGACCTCCCGTGAGCCCACCGAGTGTAAGAGTGCCATTCTAGCCGAAAGAACCGGTGGACGCGGCCCGGCGGCCGTGATATCACAGAGACCCACACACGGTCCCCGGTCACTGCAGGAGGGCTGTCCGATGGCGCTGCTCGCGTGCCTCGCCGAGGTGCTCAAACGGGAGCGGATGCCGTACCTCGCCTTCCGCCACCCGCCGGCCTATACCGCCCTCGAGCAGGCCGCTGCCTCGCACATACGCGGCCAGTCCTCCGCCAAGGTCGTCATCTGCTTTGCCGACGACGAGCCGGTGCAGGCCGTCGTGCCCGCGCACTACCTGGTGGACCTGGAGCGGCTGCGCGTGATGGCCTGCGCCGCCACCATCCGCCTGGCGCGCGAGGACGAAATGGCGGCGCTCTATCCCGAGTTCGAGGTCGGCGCGATGCCGCCGTTCGGCATGATGCACGGGCACCGCGTGTTCGTGGAGGAGTGCTTCCGCGGCGACCCGGAGATGGTGTTCAGCGCCGGGACGCACACCGAAAGCCTCTGCATGCACTACAACGACTTCGTCGAGCTCGTGAAGCCCGTCGTCGGGGCATTCGGCCTGCGCCCGGGCCGCCCGCGGGGCGTCTCGCGGCGCGCGAGGTTCGCCGAAAGTTAGCGGGAGCGCCGCGAACCCCAGTACAGCGCGAGCCCGGCGAGCGCCGCAATCGCGGCGTCTCGCGCCTGCGCCGCCGTGCTGTTGGACAGCAGCCACGCCACCAGCGCCAGCGCCACGACCGAGACGGCCACGCCCCCGGGCGCGACGAAGAGCGCCTCGGGCGCGTCGCGCCGCCGTCTGAAGACCGGCAGCGCGGCGCACGTCGCCGCGTAACTGAGCAGCCGCGCGATCACGCTGATCGTCGCCGCGTAGACGAACGTGCCGGTCAGCGTGAGCACCAGCACGATGGCCGCCGTCAGCAGGATGGCGGCGTGCGGCGTGTGAAAGCGCTGATGTGTTGCGCCGACCAACGCCGGCAGCTCGCCGCGCTGCGCCATCGCGAACGGCAGCCGCGGCGCCACGAGCAGCGTCACGTTCAGGTTTCCGAGGATTGAGATCAGGGCGCCCACGGTGATCACGGCGGCGCCGATCGGTCCCAGAAAGAGGCTGCTCGCGTCCGTCAGCGGCCGCGTCGCGGCGCCGAGCTCCGGCAGCGTGCCGACCGCGACGAACTGAATCAGCAGGTAGACGACGGCGACCACCGCGATCGCGACGAGCAACGCCCGCGGCATGTCGCGCCGCGGGTTGCGCGCCTCGCCGGCGGCGACGGCCGCCATCTCGAACGCGGTGAAGGCGTAGACCAGCAGCAGCACCGAGGCGGAGAAGTCGCCGAACGACGGCAGCTCGCCGAACGTGTACGCCGCCGGGTCGATGAAGAAGACGCCGGCCACGATGAACAACCCGAGCGCCGCCAGCTTGCCGATGGTGAACACGTTGCTGACGACGGCCGCATCGCGCACGCCGGCCACGTTCACCGCCGTCAGCGCCGCGACGACGACGACGATCGTGAGCGCACGTCCGGTGCCAGCCGCGGCCCACGGCGCAAAGAACGTGAAATAGGCCACCAGCAGATTGCAGTTCGCGGCAAATGCGGTGAGCCGCGAGATCCAGATGAGCCAGCCGACCTCGAACCCCGCGAGCGGCCCGAAGGCCTCGCGCGCGTAGAGATACGGGCCGCCGGTCTCGCTGAACCGGCTGCTCACCTCGGCGAAGCACAGCACGATCAAGGCAACCGCGGCCGCGCAGACGGCGAACGCCAGCAGGCTGTAGACGCCGATGCGCGCGAACACCTCGGAGGGCAGCCCGAAGATCCCCGCGCCAATCACGGCGTTGATGGCTATCGCCACCAGATCCCAGCGGCGAATTGCCCGGACCAGTCCCTCGCGAGTCGGTTGTTCCATCGAGCCGTCTGCCCGCATAAGATAAGCGCGCCCGAGGAGGTGCCGGCAATGAGGGTGGCCCTGGCGGTCCTGGCGGCGTTGCTCCTGGCGAGCGTTCCGGCGTTCGCGCAGGTCGATTTCTCGGGTCAGTGGCGATCGCTGCTGCAGGAAGACGTGGGGCACCGCATCGATCAGCAGTCGGCGGGCGGCCCCGGCGCCGGACCCGGCGCGGGCGGCCCGCGCATCGGCGACTACACCGGCCTGCCGATCAACGCCGCCGCCCGCATGAAGGCGGAGGCCTGGGATCCGCGCCTGTGGGTTGCTGCCGAACACCAGACGATCTTCCAGCCCGGGGCGTTCTGGGTGTTTGCCGGCGCTGCCACGCGAATCGCCACGATCACCGACAACACCACCGAGGGCGTCGTCGCGCTCGAAATCGACCGCGCCGCCCAGGGCGGGACCACCGCGCGCACGATCTGGATGGACGGCCGGCCCCATCCGCCCGCGCACGCCGCGCACACGTGGCAGGGGTTCGCCACCGGCGTGTGGCAGGGCAACACGCTGGTCGTCACGACCACCCATCTGAAGGCCGGGTTCATCCGCCGCAACGGCGTGCCGACCAGCGACAAGGCGACGCTCACCGAGTATTGGGTGCGACGCGGGTCGTACATGACCATCTTCAGGATCGTCGAGGATCCGATCTACCTCGACGAGCCGTTCGTCACGAGCTCCACGTGGTGGAAGGATCCGCTGCAGCGGCTTCCGGCGCCGCCGCCGAGCACGATCGTCGAGGAGATTCGCGGGCAGCACTACAACTTCGTCCCGCACTTCCTGCCCGGGACCAACCCGCACCTGAAGGAATTCGCCGAGGCCTATCGGCTTCCGTACGAGGCGACACGCGGCGGCAGGGAGACCGCGTACCCGGAATACCAGAAGCGCCTGAAGGAGCTCATGGCGCGGGGGCGCAGCACGAATTGATGCGGTTCGTCCCCGCGGCCGCCGTGCTCTGCGCCATCGCGGCGACGCCCGCCGCCGCGCAGGTCGATCTGTCGGGTGCCTGGCGTCCAATCCTGAACGAGGACCTCGGGCATCGCCTGGACGAGGCGGGCGCCGCGCCGGGCCTGTGCTGCGCCGGAGGTCCCTGGATAGGCGACTATACCGGCCTGCCCATCAACGACGCCGCGCGCCTGAAGGCCGACAGCTGGGATGCGCGCCTCGAGAGCGCGCCCGAGCGGCAGACCATCCTCCAGCCCGGCGCCTACTGGGCGTTCTCTCCCGGAGGCATCCGCATCTCCAGCCTCGTTGACGACGCGTCGCAGCGGCTGATTGCGCTGCGGCTCTACCGGTCGGGGCTCGCGGGCGCCACGAGCCGCGAGATCTGGATGGACGGCCGGCCGCATCCGCCGCGGCACGCCGCGCACACGTGGCAGGGATTCTCGACCGGCGTGTGGCGCGGCCACATGCTGGCGGTCACGACGACGCACCTCAAGGCCGGCTTCATCCGCCGCAACGGCGTCCCCTCGAGCGACGCGGCCGTCGTCACCGAGCAGTTCATGCGCCACGGCGCCTTCCTGACGCTCGCGCGCATCGTGCACGACCCGGTCTACCTCGAGGAGCCGTTCATCACGACCGTGACGTGGCAGATCGATCCGGCGCTCCAGCTGCCGGCGTCGCCGAGCGGGACGATCGCGAACGAGGTCCCGCTGGCGAAGGGCATGGTGCCGCATCACCTGCCGGGCGCCAACACAGGGCTGCACGAGTTCGCCCGGGCGAACGGGCTGCCGTTCGAGTCCACGCGCGGGGGCAAGGACTCCGCCTATCCGGAATACCAGCGCACGCTGAAGGCGCTGATGGGGAAACGAGGACCGTCATGAAGTGGACGTACGCCGCGTTGATAGCCGCCGCGCTGAGCGTGCCGGTCGCCGCGCAGGCGCCGGCGACGACGAACCCGTTCCAGGGGAACGCCGAGCGGATTCGCGCCGGCATGGCCGGCTTCAACATCCGGTGCGCCGACTGCCACGGCACCGACGCGAAGGGCGTCCGCGCCCCCGATATCACGCAGGTGTGGGCGTCGGGCCGGACGGATGAAGGCCTGTTCAACACGATCCGCAACGGCGTCCCGAACACCGAGATGCCGTCGTTCCCGCCGCCGCGCACGCAGGATTACGAGATCTGGCAGGTCCTCGCCTACCTGCGCACGCTGGCGGCGCCCGCGCCCACCGATCCGCCCCGCGGCGATGCCGCCAATGGCGAGAAGGTCTTCCGCGCCAACTGCGTCGGTTGCCACCGCGTGAACGGATCGGGCGGCCGCCTCGGCCCCGATCTGTCGCGCGTCGGCGTCTCGCGCACGCGCGAGGCGCTCACGACGCGCATCCGCCGCAGCGCCGAAGGCGACCATCGCGCCGGCTACGCGCCGGTGACGATCCAGCCGCCGTCGGGCCCGGCGATTCAGGGCGTGAAGAAGAACGAGGACACGTTCTCGGTGCAGATCATGGACACGCGCGAGCGGATCCAGGGCTTCGAGAAGGACAAGATGAAGTCGGTGCAGGACAACATCCGGTCGGCGATGCCCGCGTTCGGGCCCGAGCGCATCAGCGATCGCGACCTCGACGATCTTCTCCGGTATCTGTCGACGTTGCGCGGGTTCGACCCGGCCGTCGCTCAATAGGAGCTCTCATGCGCACGAACACGATGCGTGTCCTGGCCCTGGCCGCGGCGTTGGTGGCGGCGACCGTTGCCGCCGCGCAGGAGCAACTGCCGCCGCCGCTCGTCACGTGGCAGGAAGTGCTCGACGGCCTGCCGGCGGACGGCTCGCGCTGGCTGACCTTCGGCGGCGACTTCACGAACCAGCGGCACAGCCCGCTGACGCAGATCACGCCGGCCAACGTCACCCGCCTGCAGCCGCAGTGGACGTTCCAGACCGGCACGCTGGGCAACTTCGAGACCACGACGCTCGTGCGCGACAACGTGCTCTACGTCACGGGGCCGCAGAACGTCGCGTGGGCGATCGACGCGCGGACCGGTCGGCAGATCTGGCGCTACCGCCGCGAGCTGCCGCAGAACCTGACCGCGTGCTGCGGGCTCGTCAACCGCGGCTTCGCGGTGCTCGGCGACAAGCTGTACATGACCACCCTCGACGCGCACCTGCTCGCGCTCGACATGAAGACGGGCGCCGTGGCGTGGGACGCCACGATGGAGGAATACAAGAACGGGTACGCGTCCACCATCGCGCCGCTCGTCATCAAGGACAAGGTCATCGTCGGCGTGGCCGGCGGCGAGTTCGGCATCCGCGGCTTCATCGACGCCTACGACGCGCAGACCGGCAAGCGCGCCTGGCGCTTCTACACGATTCCCGGTCCGGGCGAGCCGGGGCACGACACGTGGTCCGGCGACTCGTGGAAGATCGGCGGCGCCAGCGTGTGGGTCACCGGGGCCTACGACCCCGAGCAGAACATCGTGATGTACGGCATCGGCAACCCGGGCCCGGACTACTACGGTGCCGAGCGCAAGGGCGACAACCTGTACAGCGCGTCGATCGTCGCGCTCGACGCCGACACCGGCAGGCTCCGGTGGCACTACCAGTTCACGCCGCACGACGTGCACGACTGGGATGCCACCGAGGTGCCGATCCTCGCGGACCTGACGATTGGCGGCCAGCTGCGCAAGACCGTGCTCTTCGCCAACCGCAACGGCTTCTTCTACGTCCTCGACCGGACCAACGGGCGGGTGATCCTCGCGAAGCCGTTCGTGACGACGACGTGGGCGAAGGAGATCGGCGCGAACGGCCGTCCCGTGGAGCTGCCCGGCCACACGCCGGACGAGAAGGGCACCGTGACGTGTCCCGACCTCACCGGCGGCACCAACTTCTGGCCGCCGTCCTACGACCCGGCGACGCGGCTGTTCTTCGTCAACGCGCGCGAGTCGTGCATGACGTACTTCTCCTTCAAGCCGGAGTACAAGGCGGGTGAGCGCTTCACCGGTGGCGCGGGCCAGCGCGTGACCACGCTGCCCGTCTACGGCGCGCTGCGCGCGATCGACCCGATGACCGGCGACCGCAAGTGGGAGTTCCGCCTGATCACGCCGTCCACCTCGGGCATCCTGACGACGGCCTCGGGGCTGCTGTTCAGCGGCGACGCGGAGGGCAGCCTCATCGCGCTCGACTCGCGCACGGGCAAGCTGGTCTGGCGCTACCAGATGGGCGCGACGCTGCACGGCACCTCGCCCGTGACCTACATGCTCGACGGCCGCCAGCACCTGCTCGTGCCGGCCGGCACGACCCTCACCGCCTGGGCACTGCCGCAATGACACCTGTGATGCACGGTATGAAGGGAGGAACGATGGATCGCCGGTCGCGGCCGCTGCTTCCGTTCGCGTGCGTGCTTGCCGTCGTCGCGTCCGGCGTGACGCTGACCGGCCAGTACTCGCTGACGGTGAACCGGGATCGACTGATCAACGCCGCCAACGAGCCGCAGAACTGGCTCCTGATGAACGGCGACTACGGCGCCCAGCGCTACTCGAAGCTGACGCAGATCAACCGCGAGAACGTGAGGAACCTGCGGATGGTCTGGGCGCTGGCGCTCGGCGGCATGCAGGACACCGGGCAGAACGGCCCGGAGAACGAGGTCAATCCCCTCGTCGACAACGGCTTCATGTACACGAGCGACGGGTGGGGCACGGTCTACAAGATCGACGCGAGGAATCCGAACAGGGGCGAGTTCGTGTGGATCGCGGACCCCGGCGTGCCGCACGAGGGGAACACCTCCCGCACGCGCGGCATCGCGCTCTGGGAAGACCGCGTGATCGCCAACCTCCCGGACGGCCGCGTCATCGCCATCAACCGCGACAACGGCGAGATCGTCTGGGACAAGAAGGTCACGGTCAAGAACGAGTTCGGCAACCAGGAGCGCTTCCTCACGGCGCCGCTGGTCGCCGACGGCAAGGTCATCATCCAGAACGGCGCCGGCGACGGCGGTACGCGCGGCTGGGTCGCGGCCCTCGACGTGAAGACCGGCACCGAGCTGTGGCGGTGGTACGTGGTCCCCAAGCCCGGCGACCCCGGAAGCGAGACGTGGAAGGACAACCACAACGCCTGGAAGACGGGCGGCGGCGGCATCTGGCAGACCGGGTCCTACGATCCGGCGACCAACCTCTACATCGTCGGCACCGGCAACCCGTATCCGATCTACGACCCGCAGTTCCGGCCCGGCGACAACCTCTACACGAACTCGGTGGTCGCGCTCGACGTGGCGACCGGCAAGCTCGCGTGGCACTTCCAGTACACGCCGAACGATTCGTGGGACTACGACGAGGTCGGCGTGCACATGCTCTACGACACGGTGATCAACGGTGCGATGCGCAAGGTCGTGAGCCATTTCGGGCGCAACGGATTCTTCTATTCGCTCGATCGGACCACGGGGAAGTTCATCAAGGCCGAGAAGTACGTGAACGATCTGAACTGGACGAAAGGCATCCACCCGGTCACCGGCCGGCCGCTCGACTACGATCCGAGGCTCGACGTGCAGATCTACAACCCCGAGGCGCGCGCGCTGCGGGGTGACGGCAACAAGCGGGCGTGCCCGACCTGGCACGGCGGCGTCGCGCACCAGCCGGTGGCGTACAACCCCGTCAAGAAGATTGCGTACGGTGTCGGGACGGAGGGGTGCTTTACGCAGAACGGCGCCGCGGTCGCGTCACGCGGCCCGGAAGGCGGCATCGATCAGAAGCTGAGCCAGCCCCGCCGCTACAGCAGCGATCTGTACTACGGCTCGGTGACGGCCTTCGACGCGGTCAATCACAAGCTGGTGGCGAAGGCGATTACCGACATCGAAGTCCGGTCGGGCGTGGTGGCCACCGCCGGCGGCCTCGTGTTCACGGCGCTGCAGGACGGCTGGATCGTCGCTTATAACGACGAGACGCTCGAGGAGCTGTGGCGCTTCAACGTGGGGACGTCGTTGAAGGGCGCGCCGGTGACGTACGCGATCGGGCCGAAACAGTACCTGGCGGTGCAGGCCGGCGGCCGTCACCTGCATCCCATCAACTGGGACAAGCTGCAGAACTCGAGCTACCTGTTCATCTTCGCGCTCGACTGACGCCGGGCGCGGAGCTACTTCGGAAACTCGCGGCAGGCCTCGACGTCCGAGCCCCAGAACTCGATGCACCTGGCGCGGTCCATCGGCCCCTGTCCGATGACCTTCGCGAACAGGAAGTCGGCGAGCATCTCGATCTCGCGCGGCTGCAGGGTGGCCGGCGGATCGGGGAATGAAATCTGCCGCTTCTGCAGGTCGGCAGCCGTCATGCCGTAGCAGCGGCCGTCGCTGTAGGCGAGGCGGTCGAAGGCCGGCATCGGCTTTCCGGGAATCCCGCACTTGATCGCGACGATGACCTTCTCGCGATCGAGCTTGCTTTCGCGCAGGTTCGCGCCGTCCGGCATCTGGTTGTCCATCTTGCGGCCGTCGCCCGCCCAGCCGTGACACGCCTGGCAGTCGCCCTTCTGCCGGAAGATTCGCATGCCCGCCGCGATGCTGTCCGGATCGGGCGCCTGCGAGACGCGCGCGGCGGCGCCCATCGACAGCGACGCCGCGGTCACCAGGCATCCCGTGGCCAGCAGCCAGAGCCCCCCGCGAACACCAGCCCTCATCGTCCCTCCCCGCCACATATACTAGCCCTGCCCGAGAGGAGGTCCGTCCATGGACAAGAGATTGTGTCTGGCCGCTGTACTGGCGGTCGCGCTGGCAGGCTGCGGCCGCGCGAACACCGCAGCCGGCGTGCTGGAAGACGCGCAGGAAATGATGGGGAACCCGAATTCCATCCAGTTCACCGCCACCGGCATGAGCGCGTTCTTCGGTCAGGCGCTGACCGCCGGCGAGGCGTGGCCGCGGCGCGACATGACCAGCTACACGAAGGCGATCAACTACGAGCAGCGGTCCGCGCGCGAGGAGCTGAACTTCGCGATGCCGCAGTTCGGCGGCCAGCAGCAGAACACGCAGGTGAACGGCGACAAGGCGTGGAACGTCGGGCCGAACGGTCCGGCGCCGCAGCTGGCGGCCGCGGAAGAGCGGCAGCTCCACATCTGGCTCACGCCGCATGGCTTCCTCAAGGGGGCGCAGGCGGCGGGCAACGCCACGCTGACCGAAGGCGAGGGCTCCAACACGGTGTCGTTCACCGCGCTCGGCAAGTTCAAGGTGGACGGGACGATTGACGCCACCAACCACGTCACCCGCGTGGAGACGACGATCGCCAATCCGGTGCTCGGCGACACGCCGATCGTCGCGACCTATTCCGACTACATGGCCTACGGGGACGTGATGTTCCCGCGGCGGATCCAGGTGGAGCAGGGGGGCTTCCCGCTGTGGGATCTCACGGTGACCGGCGTGACGCCGAACGCCGCGCTCGACCTGCCCGTGCCCGACAACGTGCAGTCGGCGACGATCCCGCCGGTGCAGACGATGGTGACGGCGATTGCGCCGGGCGCGTGGCACATCACCGGCGGCTCGCATCACAGCGTGCTCGTCGAGTTCGCCGACTACCTCGCCGTCGTCGAGGCGCCGCTCAACGAGGAACGGTCGATGGCGGTGATCGCCGCGGCCAAGAAACAGGTGCCCAACAAGCCGATCCGCTACCTGGTCACGACGCACCATCACTTCGACCATTCGGGCGGGCTGCGGACGTATGTCAACGAGGGCTCGACGATCGTGACCCACGCGTCGAACGTGCCGTATTTCACCAAGACGGTGATGATGCCGGCGACGCTGATGCCCGACCTGCAGGGAAAGAGCCCGAAGCAGCCGACGTTCGAGGCGGTGTCGGACAAGTACACGATCACCGACGGCAAGCAGACGCTCGAGGTCTACGCGACCGGAGGCGACACGCACACGGCCGAATACACCCATGCCTACCTGCCCGGGCCGCGCATCCTGATCGAGGCGGACGCGTGGAGCCCCGGGCCGGCCGACGCGCCGCCGCCGCCCATGCCGCCGCCGAACGCCGTGACGCTGTACGACGAGATTCAGCGCCTGAAGCTGAACGTGGCCACCATCGCGCCGATCCACGGCCGCGGCGCCGTGCCCGTCGCGGAGCTGCGCAAGGTCATCGGAAGGTAAGCACGTAGCGGGTACGCAGAATCTGCAGCGTCGATCCCGCAATCGGCGCTGCAGATTCTGCGTACAGTCCATCGTCTCTGGCCGAAATCCCACGACTTCTCGCGCGGTACGTCGTTCGCTTTCCACATGCAGCGAGGCGACGATGGTAACGATTGACGGAGCGTCAGCGTGGTGTGTTCGGCCAGAGCCTGTTCGAGCTGGCCAACTTCGTGGCGGCGGCTTGGGTTTTCGGCCAGCTGATTGGACCGCAGCCGTTCTCGTGGATGCTGATGTCCGCGGGCGTCATCGCGTGGGGCACCTTCGTCACGATCGGGCTCTGGCTCGTGGGAGAGGGATGATGGAGAACGCGATCGGAACGTTGTTCGGCATTGGGATCGTCGCCTTCATCATTGCCCTACTCGACTGGCTTGGCCGTCGGAAAGACCGCCAGTCACGCGATCGCGCGGCCTAGCGCGGTTTCGACTTCTTCGTAGTGTCCGGCTTCAGCCGGACCACACACGACGGTGCCGATCGACTTGGTCCGGCTAAAGCCGGACACTACGACGTTTCAGAAACCGCTCTAGCGCGTATTGCCGGATCGTAGCGGCGCGTCGGCGGCGGCCGCGCTCAGTCCCATCACTGCCCAGGCGGAGCCCGCCTGCGAGATCCACTGGTCGTGGCCGTAGGGGAAGCCGCTCTCGAAGTACGGCTGGATCTTCATCGCGCGGCTCTTCACGAACCACGTGCCGTCGCCGGCCTGCGTCCGCAGCAGGAACGCGGCGGCGCGCTGCAGCGCGGGGTCGGTCGCGGCAATGCCCAGCTCGCGCAGCGTGTAAAGCGCCTGGCCGGTGGCGTAGGCGTCGCTGGCCAGGTGCGGCGTCTGCGCCCAGCCGCCGTCGGCGCGCTGGAGCGACAACAGCTCGCGCATCCGCGCCGCCATGACGCTGTCGCTCACGCCCGCCCAGTGCACCCCGAGCAGCTGCATCACCCGGTCCTCGGTGGTGAGCGGCGTCTGCACGCTCAGCCACGTCGCGGCGCGCGCGACGCGGTCCGTCATCTCCTCTTGCCGCGCGGGCATGCCGTACACCGCCAGCGTCCGGATGGCCATCGCCGTCCGGCTGAAATCGCCGTCCTGCATCGGCGCCCGTGTCGCGCCCATGCCGTGCCAGTTGCCGGCGTCGCGCTGCTTGGCGGCGAGGTAGAACACAACGGCGTCGGTCGCCGGCGACGGCGGTGCCTTGATCGCGGCCAGCATGAGCGACACGTAGAGCGGGATGTCGGGGAAGCCGCCGGCCTCGCGTCCCTGCAGCAGCGTCTGGACGCCGCCGGTCAGCGACTGCGTGGACTGCGCGATCTCGTCCGCGTTCCGCTCGACGCTCCAGCCGCGCGCGGCCGCGGCGTCGGTCGCCATCGCCGTGACCGGCTGCGCGTGGCACGCCACGCAGCCGCCGTCGCGCATCATCCGCGCGGAGGCCGTCCGCATCGGCCGCAGCGCCCCCAGGCTCAGCTCCGCGGCGGCGCGGGCCGTGTGCGACGCCGCAGGCTCCACCGGCGGCAGCGTCTCGCCCTGCGGCACCGGCGACAGCTTCAGCACCTGGAGCACCGCGGGGTTGTTGAACTTGCGGGCCCAGTCGAGGGCGTGCTCGCCCGCCTTCGAGATCACCGTGATGTCCGCGCCCCTGTCGAGCAGCAGCCGGACGATGCGCACGTTCGGGCGATCGGTGCCGATCGCCCACATGAGCGGCGTCATGCCGCGCACGTCCCTGGCGTCCACCGCGGCGCCCGCATCGAGCACGAGGCTGACGGCGTCGGCGTTGCCGCCGGCCACGGCCATGTGCAGGGCGGTCACCTCGCCGAAGGCGACGGCGCCGTTCTTCACGTTGCCGCTGCGGTCGCCGGAGACGGCGCCGACGTCGGCCTTGCGGGCCAGGAGCGCGCGCGTGAGCACCGCGTCGCCGTTGTAGCCCGCGCTCATCAGCGCGCTCGCGGCGCCGGTGACGCCGGGCGCCGCGGCGCTCGGGTTGGCCCCGCGATCCAGCAGGAGCGAAGCGACGGCCATGCTGCCCACGCTGGCCGCCGCGATGAGCGGCGTGACGCCGTTGACGTCCGCCGCGTTCACGTCCGCCCCCCTGGCGAGGAGCTGCCTGACGGTTTCCAGCGTCCCGCTCGTGGCCGCCGCGACGATCAGCGGCGTCCGTCCCTGGCCGGTGGCCGCGTTCACGTCCGCGCCCGCGTCGAGGAGGATCCGGACCTTGCGGATGTCGCCGGCCGCCGCGTGCAGCGGCGTCAGGCCGGCGCCGCTCGCCGCCTTCACGTCCGCGCCGGCCTCGACGAGCAGCTGCACCGCGGACTCGCTGCCGTACGCCGACGCCATCAGCAGCGGCGTCTGCCCGGTGCGATCGGTCACGGCGGTGCCCTGCGCCTTCACCAGCGCGCGCAGCGCGACGAGGTCGTTGCTGCGGATGGCCTGGTAGAAGCGGTCGCTCGAGGCGGGTTCCTGCGCCTGCGCAGTGGCGAAGACGCAGGCCAGAAGCAGCGTGGCTCGAATCCGCATGCGCGGATTATCGCTCAGAAGAGCGAGGAGGCGGCGCGAATCGCGACGTCCACCCAGGGACCCGGGTAGACGCCCATGCCGACGACGCCGAGCGCGCAGATGGCGATGGCGGCGCCGAGCAGCCCAGGAACGGGCACGGATTCCCGGCGTGTCGGAGCATCGATGTACATGCTCCTGGCGACGAGCAGGTAGTAGTAGAGCGCGACGACGGTCAGGACGGCGCCGAGGAAGACGAGGCCGTAGAGGCCGCTCTCGACGGCCGCCAGGAAGACGTACAGCTTCGCCCAGAAGCCGGCCACGAACGGGATGCCGCCGAGCGAGAGCAGGAAGATCAGCATCGCCAGCGCCAGCAGCGGCGAGCGCTGCGCCAGGCCGCGATAGGCGTCGATGCCGTCCGACTGCTCGGAGCGCGCCACCGCCTCGACGACGAAGAAGGCGCCCATGTTCCCGAACATGTAGGCGACCAGATAAAAGAGCATCATCGCCACGCCGGAGCTCGAGAGCGCGGCAAAGCCGACGAGCATGTAGCCGATGTGCGCGACGCCGGAGTAGGCGAGCAGCCGCTTGACGTTCTGCTGCGGGATCGCCATCAGGTTGCCGGTGACGATTGTCATGCCCGCGAGCACGGAGACGACCGGCATCCACACCAGCGCCTCGGGCCCGACGCCCTCGATGTAGAGGCGGATGAGCGCGATGAAGCCGGCCGCCTTCGGCGCCACCGAGAGCCACGCGACAAACGGCGTGCTGGCCGCCTCGTAGGTGTCGGGCGCCCACATGTGGAACGGGAACGCCGCGATCTTGAAGCCGAGCCCGGCCAGCAGGAGCGCCATGCCCAGCATCATCAGCGGATGCCCCGACGCCAGCGCCCGCGGAATCGACTCGACCATCGTCCCGCCCATCACGCCGTAGATGAACGAGAGACCGTAGACGATGATCGCCGAGGACGCGGTGCCGACGAGGAAGAACTTCAGCGCCGCCTCCGGCGCGACCGCGTCCTTCTTGAGGAACCCCGTCAGCAGGAACAGCGGGATCGACATCAGCTCGAAGGCGACGAACAGCAGGATGAGCTCGCGCGCCGAGGCGAGCACGAGCATGCCGAGCAGCGACACGAGCAGGGCGAAGTGATACTCGGTCGCCCGCCGCGCGAACGGGTATTGCGGGTTGGTGAGCGAGCCGAGCACGCTCAGCGCCGCGGCCGCGAGGAAGAGCCGCTTCGCGAACATCGCCAGGCCGTCCAGCACGAACGTCGCGCCGAAGAGCGACCCCTCGCGGATGAAGAACGTCAGGCCGAAGATCGCGAGCAGGCCGACGAAGGTCATCCAGCCGGCGATGGGCCGCTGGCCCTGAGCGCCAGTCGAAGGGCGCGAGATCAGGCCGGCGACGAGGACGAGAATCGCCAGCCCGACCAGCGTCACCTCCGGCAGCAGCAGCCGGAGCAGCTCGTAGGCGGTGCCCCTCATCGTCCGGTCAACCTTTCGACGAGCGGCACCGTGGCGGTGTCAACGGGCGCGATGGCCAGGCTCGGCATCACGCCGAACACCACGAGGACGAAGACGAGGATGCCCAGCGCCGCCCACTCGGTGCCGACCGCGTCGGGCAGGTGCTGGAAGTGCGGGTCCTCGCTCTTCGGGCCCCAGAAGATCTGCTTGGCGACCCGCAGCACGTAGATCGACGTGAGGAAGGCGCCGATGACCGCCGGGAACAGCCACCACTGATACGCGGAGCTCCACGCGCCGAGGAACGTGAGGAACTCGGCGACGAACCCCGCCGTGGCGGGCAGGCCCAGCGACGACAGGCCGCCGATGGTGAACGCGGTCGCGATGCCCGGCATCATGGTCGCGAAGCCGCCCATCTTGAAGATCTCGCGCGAGTGCGCCTTCTCGTAGACGAGGCCGACGAGCGCGAAGAAGAGGCCGGTCATGATGCCGTGCGCGAACATCTGGAAGACCGAGCCGTTCAGCCCGGTCGGCGTCAGCGTCGCCGCGCCCAGCATCACCACGCCCATGTGCGACACCGACGAGTAGGCGATGACGTACTTCAGGTCGGTCTGCGCCATCGCGCTCAGTGCGCCGTAGACGATGTTGATGCAGGCGATGGTGCCGACGAGCCACGCCCAGTCCACGGCGGCGTCGGGCAGCAGCGCCATGCCCACGCGCACGACCCCGTAGGCGCCCAGCTTCATCAGCACGCCGGCGTGCAGCATCGAGACGGCGGTCGGCGCCGACGCGTGGCCGTCGGGCGACCAGGTGTGCAGCGGCCAGATGCCGGCGAGGATCCCGAAGCCGATGTAGAAGGCGAGGAACGTCCAGCTCTGGAGCGTCGGGTCGAACTGCACCTGCTCGAGCACGAGGAACGAGAACGACTGCGAGCCGTTGGCGACGTAGAGCGCCAGGATGCCGACGAGGATGAACGCCGACCCGAAGAGCAGGTACAGCGTCAGCTTCATCGCCGCGTATTCCTTGGTGCCGACGCCGGTGCGTCCCATCGCCCAGCCGAAGATGCCCTGCGGCCGCACTTCGCCCGACGATCCCCAGATGCCGATGAGCAGGTACATCGGCAGCACGGCGATCTCGTAGAAGAGGAAGAAGATGAAGAGGTCGAGCGAGACGAACACGCCGTAGACGCCGGTGACGAGCACCAGCAGCAGCGCGTAGAACTCCTGGCTGCGCTCCTTGACCGTCCACGACGCGAACACGCCGGCGAAGATGATGATCGACGTCAGGAGGCACATCAGCGCGCTCATGCCGTCCACCGCCACGAGATACGAGATGCCGAGCGAGGGCACCACCGCGATCTCTTCCTGGAACTGGAAGCCGGCGGCCGCGCGGTCGTAGGCCCAGTAGACCCACACCGACGCGACGAGCGACACCGTGGCGCCGGCGAGCGACGCCCACCGCACGAGCAGCGGCCGATGACGCGCGAAGAACATGACGACGACGGCCGCCACGAGCGGCGCCCACGTCATGACCGAGAGGACGGGGATGTTCATGCGAGCACCCACCGCGCCCAGAGCAGCAGGACCAGCAGCCCCACCGCCACGCCGTAGACGTAGTCCTGCGCCTTTCCCGACTGAATCGTCCGCACATCGTCTCCGGCGGTGAGCGTCCAGGCGCTCAGCGCGTTGAGCACGCCGTCCACGAGATACCGATCGATCCAGCCGACGAGCTTCGAGAAGCCGAGAAACACCAGGTTGTAGATGCCCTCGAAGAGGTCATCGAGCCAGAATCGCCGAAGCGCCGCTGTACGGATGGGCGCGAAGGCGTTCGCCAGGCCGGCCGCGTCGATCGAGCGCTTCTGATACGCCATCCACGCGAGCGCGATGCCGGCGACGGCGGTCACCACCGCCGCGGGCATCAGCCAGCCCGGGTTCACGAACTCTTCTTCCGGGTGGACGAAGGTGAAGTAGAGCCCGATGCCCACCGAGCCAATCGCGAGGATCCAGAGGGGCAGCACCATCGTCGCCGGCGGATCGTGTACGGGCGACCCATGGGTCGCCTCTACAGCGTCGTGGTGAATCGGCGATGCATCCGCCGGTTGCAGGGGCGATGCATGCATCGCCCGTGACGCAAACAGCGCCAGGAACACCACGCGGAACATGTAGAAGGCCGTCAGGAAGGCGACGAGCATCAGCACCGCGAACGGCGCCATGAGGCCGCCGGCGAGCGTGGCGCCGAGGATCCCTTCCTTCGACAGGAACCCGGCGAAGAACGGGATCCCCGCCAGCGACAGCGTGCCGATGACGAACACGATGGCCGTCTGCGGCATGCGGCGCGCGAGGCCGCCCATGTCCTTCAGGTCGTTGCTGTGGACGGCGTGGATGAGCGCGCCCGCGCCGAGGAAGAGCAGCGCCTTGAAGACGCCGTGCGTGAGCAGGTGCAGGAACCCGGCGGCGGCGTAGCCGGCGCCGATGGCCGTCATCATGTAGCCGAGCTGCGAGACCGTGGAGTACGCGAGCACGCGCTTGATGTCGTCCTGCACGCAGGCGAGCACCGCGGCGAGCAGCGCCGTGAACGCGCCGACGAACGCGACGATCAGCAGCACGTCCGGCGTCAGCGCGAACAGCCACTCGGTCCGCACCAGCATGTACACGCCCGCCGTCACCATCGTGGCCGCGTGGATGAGCGCGGAGACCGGCGTCGGGCCTTCCATCGCGTCCGGCAGCCAGATGTGGAGCGGGAACTGCGCGGACTTGCCGACGGCCCCGAGATAGATGAAGAACGTGATGAGCGACAGGCCGGCCAGGGGAATCGCGCCGCTCTCGGCCAGCCCGCGCATCTCGAAGAAGTCGAACGTGCCGGTGTGGCGCCACAGCAGCACGATGCCGATCAGCAGGCCGACGTCGCCCGCCTTGGTGATCCAGAACGCCTTCACGGCCGCGCGCGCCGCCGACGGCCGCTGGTACCAGAAGCCGATGAGCAGGTAGGAGCACAGGCCGACCAGCTCCCAGCAGATGAAGAGCTGCAGGAAGTTCGGCGCGAGCACCAGCCCCATCATCGAGAACGCGAAGAGCGACTGGTAGACGTAGTAGCGGCCGAGCGCGGGCGGGGACTCGTCGCTCAGGTATCCGATCGAGTAGAGCTGCACGAGGAACGCCACCAGCGCCACCAGCGTCAGCATGACGGTGGACTGCGCGTCGGCCAGCACGCCGACCGTCGCCAGGACCTCGCCGCCGGTCGGCAGCCACGCCCACAGCAGCCGCGAGACGTCGCCGTCCGCGTGCGCGTCCCAGGCCAGCGCGGCGGCGGCCAGCGAGCCCGCCGCGCAGGCAATCGAGAACCAGGCCGCGGGACGGCCGAGCCGCCGGAACGGGTAGACGACCGCGAGGACCAGGAACGACAGCGCGGGCAGCAGCAGCGAGACGAGCGCGAAGAGGCCGGCGTCGTTCATCATCCCTTGAGCAGATCCAGGTGATCGGCGGTCACCGTGCGGCGGACGCGGAAGAGCAGGATGACGATCGCCAGCCCGAGCGCCGCTTCCGACACGGTGATGCAGATGGTGAAGACGGTGAAGATCATCCCGTCCACGTTCCCGACGAAGCGCGAGAACGCGACGAGGTTGATGTTGACGGCGTTCAGCATCAGCTCGATGCCGAGCAGGATGCCGATCGTGTTGCGGCGCGACATGACGCCGAACAGGCCGATGCAGAACACGACCGCCGCGAGCGTGAGATAGGCGTTGAGGCCCATTTACGGGGCAGTCCGGGCTGAGGATGTAGGCGTCACACCGAACCTCGTCGCGCGGTCATGCGGGCCGCTCCAACGGAGCGGCCCGAACAGTCGTGGGAGCTGCATCGCCTCAATCGTCTGGCCTCGCGAAGTAGATGGCGCCGAGGAGCGCGGCCACCATGAGCAGCGCGAGCAGCTCGAAGGGCAGCGCGTAGCGGGTCAGCACGGTCTCGCCGACGGCACGGGTGAGGTCGCTGGTGAGCGGCGGCCGCGTGGTTGGCAGCGGGCTGTCGGCGATGGCATTGGCGATGATGCCGACGAGCGCGAGGGCCACGAGCCCGCCGCCGACGATGCGGCGATTGGTCTGGGTGATCGACTCTCCCACCAGCCGCTCGGTGACGACAATCGCGAACACGACGATGGTGATGATGCCGCCTGCGTACAGCAGGAGCTGCACGGCGGCGAGGAACTCGGCCTCCAGCAGCAGGAAGATGCCGGCGGTGCCGGTCAGCGCCAGCGCCAGCCAGAGGACGGCGTGAAACAGGTTCGTCGAGAGCACGACCATGAGCGCCGAACCCACCAGCACGAGGGCGAGCGCGGCGAAGGCGATCGTCTCGGCGTTCACGCCTTGGTCTCCGCAGCGGCCGGTGCGTGGGCTTCGGTACGTGCCATCTTCGGCGGTCCCTGCATGTCGCGCAGCTTGTTGCCCGTGGCCCACGACTGCTCGAATTGCTTGCCGATGGCGTGCAGCTTGTCCTTGTCGAGCAGCAGCTCGCGGCGATCGGCGGTGGGCATGTCGAATGACTTCATCATCACGATCGCGTCGGTCGGGCAGACCTGCACGCAGAGCTCGCAGAACTCGCACGCGTAGAGCTCCAGCGTGAAGCGCTTGGCGTAGTTCCGCTTCTCGCTCTTGAGCATCTCGACCTTGATCACGGCCGGCGGGCAGACGTACTCACAGAGACGGCAGCCGATGCACGCCTCCTCGCCGGTGTCCTTCTCGTAGACGAGCGCGAGCAGGCCGCGGTAGCGATCGGGGTACTGGCGCGGCTTGTCCGGGTAGTGCACGGTCACGGGTTTGCGGAACAGGTTCCGCGCGGTGACGCGCATGGCGCCGATCACCGCCTTCACGAGGACGGGGATGCTCGTCCGGTTGTCCACGGCCTTAGCGTCCATTCCCCGTCCACACCACGACGACCGCGGTCAGCAGCAGCAGCACCAGCGTGGCGGGCATGAGCGCCTTCCACGAGAGCGCCAGGATCTGGTCGACGCGGATGCGGACGAAGCTCCAGCGCACCCACGTGACCAGCAGGAACACGAGCATGGCCTTGATCAGGAACCAGATCGCTCCGAGCCACTCCGGGCCGGGGCCGCTCCACGCGCCGAGGAACAACAGCGCGCCGAGGAACGACGAGGCGACCACGTGCGCGTACTCGCCGAGCTGGATGAGCGCGAACTTCATGCCCGAGTACTCGACGCGGAAGCCGGCGACGAGCTCGGACTCGGCCTCGAGGATGTCGAACGGCGCGCGGTTTTCGGCGGCCACGGTCGACAGGATGAAGAAGATGAACCCGAGCTGGCCGATGACCGGATAGGCGATGAACCACAGCCCTGCCTGCGCGGCCGCGATCTCGCCCAGGCGCAGCGAGCCGGCGAGCAGCACCGGGACCAGCGAGGCGAAGACGAACGGCAGGTCGTAGGAGATGATCTGGTTGACCGCGCGCATCGCGGACAGCAGCGCGTACTTGTTGTTCGAGCCCCACCCGGCCATGAACAGGCCGACGATCTCCATCGACGACACGGCCAGGAAGAACAGGATGCCGATGTTCAGGTCCGCCACGCCGAGCCCGGGCGCGAACGGGATCGTCGCGAAGATCAGCATGCAGGGGATCAGGAAGACGATCGGCGCCAGGTTGTAGACCGGCTTGTCCGCGGCGGTCGGGACGACGTCCTCCTTCATCATCAGCTTGATCGCGTCGGCAATCGGCTGCAGCAGCCCGTGCGGCCCGACGCGGTACGGCCCGATGCGCGACTGCATGCGGGCGGCGAACTTCCGCTCGAGCAGCGTCACGTACGCCACGCCGAGGGCGATGCCGTTGAGCAGGATGAAG
The DNA here is from genome assembly GCA_016871375.1 of Acidimicrobiia bacterium. GTDB lineage: Bacteria > Acidobacteriota > Vicinamibacteria > Vicinamibacterales > UBA2999 > VFYY01. Next base: position 7,454 of record VFYY01000008.1, on the reverse strand, counting down.
CTGGCGATGGCGGCGACGAGCCAGGCCGGCATGTCCGCGAACGCCGCCGGCACTACCTGTCCACCTCGCCGAAGACCGGATCCACCGAGCCCATGATCGCCACGACGTCCGCCACCTTGTGACCCGGAATGATATGCGGGAGCACGGCGAGATTCGAGAACGACGCGCCGCGCCACTTCATGCGGTACGGCTTGGCGCTGCCGTCGGCAATCAGGTAGCAGCCCACTTCGCCGCGGGCGCCCTCGACGCGCGCGTAGTACTCGCCCTTCGGCACGCGGACCTGGGCCACCGACTTGAGGCCCGGGCGCGACGAGATCGGCCCCTCGGGCAGCCTGTCCAGCGCCTGGCGGACGATCTTCAGCGACTCACGGAACTCCACCATCCGCACGCGGTAGCGCGCGAAGCAGTCGCCGGCCGTCTCGACCGGCACCCTGAAGTCGAAGTCCTCGTAGGACGAGTAGGGCTCGGCACGGCGCAGGTCGCAGGCGACGCCCGACCCGCGCAGCAGCGGCCCGGAGATCCCCACGTCCTCGGCCAGCTCGCGCGAGATGAGGCCGACGCCCTTCGCGCGCGCCAGGAAGAACGGGTTCTCCTCCAGCATCCGCTCGTACTCGTCGATGCGCCGGTCGATGAGATCGACCGTCTCGCGGCACGTCTCGGCCCAGCCCGGCGGGATGTCGTAGCGCGTGCCGCCCACCTGGTAGAAGCCGTAGAGCAGCCGCGCGCCCACGAGCGACTCGAACAGGTCGAGGACGAGCTCCCGCTCGCGGATGCAGTAGAGGAAGATCGTCGCGCCGCCGCCGAGCGCGCCGCCCATGTCCAGGCACCACGTGCCCAGCCACAGCAGGTGCGAGGCGACCCGCTGCAGCTCGGCGCAGATGACGCGCAGGTACTGCGCGCGCTTCGGCACCTCGATCTTCGCGATCTTCTCGGCGGCGAGCACGTAGGCGAACTCGCTGGTCATCGCCGCGACGTAGTCGGTCTTGGACGCGATCGACGGGTACTGCGCGTAGGTGAGCGTCTCCGACAGCTTCTCGTGGCAGCGGTGCAGGTAGCCGATCACCGCGTCCACGCCGACGACGTCCTCGCCTTCGAGCGTGAGGATGGCGCGGAACACCCCGTGCGCCGAGGGGTGCTGCGGCCCCATGTTCATCGTGAGGCGCTCGCCCCCCGAGTACTCGAACTCGACCGTCTTGGTCGGCGCGACCGTGCTCATCCCTCGACTCCTCGCGATCCGAGCGTCGCTCGGGATGACCCTGAGCAAAGTCGAAGGGTCATCTGTACGGTGGATGCGGCGTGTCGACCGCGTAGGACTTCAGGAGGGGATGGCCCTCCCAGTCGTCGCCGAGCAGGATCCGGCGCAGGTCAGGATGCCCCTCGAAGCGGATGCCGAACATGTCGTAGCACTCGCGCTCCATCCAGTTGGCGCCGCGGTAGACGGGCACGAGCGACGGGCAGGCCGAAACGCCGGGGCCGAGGCGCGTCTTCATCAGCAGCCCGAACCGGGCGTCCACGTTGTCCACCCGGACGACGACCTCGAGCCCCTGCTCCTTCCAGTCAACCGCGGTGGAGAAGTTGAAGAACCGGCAGCCGAGCGTGTCCTTCGCGAAGAGCGCGAACGGCGTCCACTGCTCGACCGGCACTGTCACGACGATTGTGGCCGAGTCGCCTTCCACCTGCGCGATTCCGAAGCGCTCGCCGATGAGCGTGGCTGCCTGGTCGCGCGTCACCGGTCAGTCGACCTTCGGGTTGGGCTCGGCGCGCCGGCCCGTCGTCCGGAAGTGGGCGATCTGATCCTGCAGGAGCAGCAGCCCGTTCAGCAGCGATTCGGGCGGCGGCGGACACCCGGGGACGTAGACGTCCACGGGCACGACGCGGTCCACGCCCTTGACGACGTGGTAGCCGTGGCGGAAGGGGCCCCCGGAATTGGCGCAGGAGCCCATCGAGACGACCCACTTCGGGTCGGGCATCTGGTCGTAGATGCGCGTGAGCATCGGCGCCATCTTGATGGTCACCGTGCCCGAGACGATCATCAGGTCGGAGTGCCGCGGCGACGCCCACGGCACCATGCCGAGGCGCTCGACGTCGAACCGCGACGCGAAGGTGGCCATCATCTCGATGGCGCAGCAGGCGAGGCCGAACGTCACCGGCCACACCGACGACTTGCGCGCCCAGTTGAAGAACCCGTCGGCGACCGTCGTCACCGCGAAGCCGCCCGGGAAGCTGTGGATGCCTTCGGTGACGCTCTCGAAGAGCGCCGAGTGCTTGTCGCCCTCGGGGCGGCGCTGCCGGAGCTGCTCGTACTCCTGCAGGTCCTTGAAGTCGCGCCACACGGGCACGATCTGCGGTTCGATCTTTACTGCCACTCGAGGATCCGCTCGCGGTATGCGTAGAGCCAGCCCAGCGAGATGATCGCCAGGAAGATCGCCATCGTGACGATGCCGGCGACGCCCAGCGTGCGGAGCGCGAGCACCCACGGGAAGAGGAAGACGGCCAGCGCGTCGAAGACGATGAAGACGAGCGCGACGAGGTAGAAGCCGACCGGGAACTGCACCCAGGCCTCGCCGAACGGCTGGGCGCCGCACTCGTAGCTTTCCAGCTTCGCCGCGGTCGGGCGGCGCGGGCTCAGCACCTTCGCCGCCAGCAGCGATCCGATGGCGAAGGCGAGGATGAACCCGAGGAAGACGACGACGCCCAGATACCCAGTCATGTCAACTCCCAACTTCCAACTTCCAATTCCCAAACTCCGCGTCTTGGGAGTTGGGCGTTGGAGGTTGGGCGTTGAGCATCAACGGAAGCTCTCCATGATCTCGTCGAGCGCCGCCTTGCCCGGGCGCGTCTTCGAGTCGGGGAGGAACGCCAGCGGCTCGTCGACGACGCCGAGCAGCTCGATGAAATCCTGCTTGTCGGGCTCGATGTAGAGGACACCGGTGGCGTACTCGCCGCGCGCCATCGTCTCGTGCAGCACGCGCAGCGCGCTGATCTTGTCCGTCGGCGCGTAGTCCTCGGACAGCTTCTTCAGCAGGATTCTCGACCCGTTGTGCAGCGTCACCGGAATCGTCGTGCCCGGATCATATTCGACGTTGATGTCCTCGAAGAACGGGACGAAGCTGACGTCGCCGAGCGGCTCGTCATGGTCCTTCACGTACGAGTAGCTCTTGGTGGAGCCCTCGTGGTCGTTGAAGGTGACGCAGGGCGAGATGACGTCAATCATCGAGGTGCCCCTGTGGCTGATGGCGGCCTTGAGGATCGCCTTGAGCTGCTTCGGGTCGCCCGAGAACGACCGCGCCACGAGCGACGCGCCCAGCTCGATGGCCAGCGCGCAGGTGTCGATCGGCGGCAGGTCGTTGACGACGCCCGTCTTCAGCGTCGAGCCGAGGTCGGCGGTGGGGGAGAACTGGCCCTTGGTCAGGCCGTAGCAGCCGTTGTCCTCGATGATGTAGACGATCGGCAGGTTGCGCCGCATCAGGTGCACGAACTGGCCGATGCCGATCGCGCCGGTGTCGCCGTCGCCGCTGATGCCGACGGCAATCATCTTCCGGTTCGCGATCATCGCGCCGGTGGCCACCGACGGCATGCGCCCGTGCACCGAGTTGAACCCGTGCGCCTGCGACAGGAAGTAGGCCGGCGCCTTGCTCGAGCAGCCGATGCCCGAGAGCTTGATCACCTGCGTCGGGTCGACGCCGAGCTCGAAGAACGCGTCGATGATGCGCTCGGTGATGGCGTTGTGCCCGCAGCCGGCGCACAGCGTCGTCTTGCCGCCGCGGTAGGCGGCGGGCTCGAGGTTGATGCGATTGACCTTTTTTCCGGGCGCCGCTGGAGTCGACATCTACTGTCCCTTTTCCTGGTTGAGGAGCTCGGTCGTCACGGAGCGGCCGTCGATCGGCAGGCCGACATAGTGGAGGATGCTGCGGAGCTTGGCGAACTGCGCCGGGTTGCACTCCATCTTCAGCAGCTGGAGCATCTGCGCGTCGCGGTTCTGCTCGACGAGGTAGACGCGGTCGCAGGCGTCGATGAAGTCCATGACCTCCGGCGTGAACGGGTAGCCGCGCAGCCGCAGGTACGACGTGGCGAGGTTCGCCTCGTTCTTCAACTGGTCGCGCGACTCGACGATGGCCCAGTGGGTGGTGCCGTAGGCCATCAGGCCGATCCCGTTCTTCTCCACCAGCTCGACTTCCGGCGGCGGCACCAGCGTCCTGGCCGTCTCGAACTTGCGCGCCAGCCGATCGAGGTTGTTGGCGTAGTCGTCGGCGCGCTCGCTGTACTGCGCCTTCTCGTTGTGGCCCGAGCCGCGCGTGAAGGAGGCGGGCATGCCGTCGCCCGGCACGCTCCGGTACGGGATGCCGTCGCCGTCCACGTCCTTGTAGCGGCCCCACTCGCCGAGCGCCTTGAGCCGCTCGGCGTCCAGCCGCTTGCCGCGGTCGAGCGGCTTCTGCGAGAACTCGAACGGCTGCGCCATCCAGTTGTTCATGCCCAGGTCGAGGTCGGTCATCACGAAGACCGGCGACTGCATCCGCTCGGCGACGTCGAACGCCTGCATCGCCATCGTGTAGCACTCGTAGACCGACGAGGGAATCAGCAGCGGGTGCTTCGTGTCGCCGTGCGACAGGACCGCGGCGGAGAGAATGTCCTGCTGGCCGGTCCGCGTCGGGAGGCCCGTGGACGGCCCGCAGCGCTGGACGTCGAAGATGACGGCGGGCACCTCGGCGTAGTAGCCCAGGCCGGTGAACTCGGCCATCAGCGAGATGCCGGGGCCGGCGGTGGACGTCATCGACCGCGCGCCCATCCAGCCGGCGCCGATCACCATGCCGAGCGCGGCGATCTCGTCCTCGGCCTGGACGACCGCATACGTCGCCTTCCCGGTGTCCGGATCCTTCCGGTACTTCTTCATGTAGTCGATCAGCGACTCGCAGAGCGACGAGGACGGGGTGATCGGGTACCAGCCGACGAAGGTGACGCCCGCCATCATGCAGCCGATGGCCGCGGCGGCGTTCCCCTCGATGAGGATCATCCCCTGCGTCTTGTTCATCGGCTCGACGACGAACGGGTCCTGCTTCTGCAGGTTGGCTTCCGCGTACTCGTAGCCGGCCTTGAGCGCGCCCATGTTGAGCGCGATCGCCTTTTCCTTCTTCCCGAGCTGCTTGCGGAGCGCCTTCTCCATCTGCCCCATGTCGACGTGGAGCAGCTTCGACAGCACGCCGTCGTAGATCATGTTGCGCACGAGGCGCCGGAGCTTGGCGTCGTGGGTGATGGTGCCGATGATCTTGTCGAAGGGAACGGGGTAGAAGGTGATGTCGGTGCGGAGCTCGTTGAGCTTGAGCGGTTCGTCGTAGAGCGCGGCCGCGCCCGGCGGCAGCGTGAGCACGTCTTCCTTCGCCGTCTCCGGGTTCATCGCCACGAGGAAATCGACTTCCTTCTTGCGGCCGATGTAGCCCTTCGAGCTGGCGCGGATCGTGTACCACGTCGGCAGCCCGGCGATGTTCGACGGGAACATGTTCTTGCCGGAGACGGGCACGCCCATCTGGAAGATGGAGCGCAGCAGCACCATGTTGGCGGTCTGGCTGCCCGATCCGTTGACGGTGGCGACCTGGATGGCGAAATCGTTGACGACGCGCTGGCGGCGCGACTGAGCGATGGTTTCCTGTTCTGCGACGTCGGTCACTGACATTCTGCTACCAAGCTCCCAGGCTCCGAGTGCGTAAACCTGTGGCGGATTGAACGGAAAATACAGGTAGGGCGCCAAAATTATAGATCAAAGCCCTGCGGGACGGCCCGACAGCGGATGCTCCGCAATCAGGTGTTCGCGTACGACGCGGCCGCCGATGAGGTGTGCCTGGATGATCTGCTCCAGCACGGGCGGGTCGCAGGACGCGTACCACGCGCCGTCGGGGTAGACGACGGCGATCGGGCCGCCTTCGCAGATCCGCAGGCAGTTCGCCTTCGTCCGCAGGATGCCGCCCTGGTCTGTCAGCCCGAGCTCCTTCAGCCGCGTCTTCAGGAACTCCCACGCCGCCAGCCCGCGCTCCTTCTCGCAGCACTTCGGCGTCGTCTGGTCGCAGCAGAGCAGGATGTGGCGGCGGCCGACGGGGACGCCGATCGTCCCGGCCACGCGCGTCTGGGATTCCGTCATGCGGTGCGCGAATTATGGTACATCTCGGGTCGTGCCACTGAGGCTGTTCCTCGTCGCCTGCGCGGCGGCCGCGGCGATCGGCGCGCGCGGCGACGTGCTGGCGCGCTCCGCTCAGCTCTTCGACCATGGCGTGCTGCACCGGATCGACCTGCTGACGGCGGGCGACGAGTGGCACACGCTCAAGGAGAACTTCCGGGAGAACGGCTACTACCCGGCCACGATGCGGTGGAACGGGCTCGAGGCGCCGAACGCGGGCATCCGCTCGCGGGGCGGCGGGTCGCGCAGCGGGATGAAGCCCGGGCTGCGCGTCGATTTCGGCCGGTTCGCTCCCAACCAGACCTTCCTCGGCCTGCGCTCGATCGTCCTCGACAACCTGACGCAGGACGCCTCGGGCATCAAGGAGCGCGTCGCGATGCGCTTCTACGACCGCCTCGGGCTGGCCGCGCCGCGCGAGGCGCACGCCCGGCTCTACGTCAACGGCGAGCCGCAGGGGCTGTACGCGGTGGTGGAGTCGATCGACGAGGACTTCGTCCTGCGCGCGTTCGGACAGCCCGGGTATCTGTTCGAGTACGAGTACGACACCGAATGGTTCCTCACCCGCCCTGACGGCGGCGTCGAGAACTACCGCACGCTGTTCGACCCGGTGACGCGGCAGCGCTCGTCGGCACAGGCGCTGTTCGAGCCGTTCGACGGCCTGCTGTGGGCGATCAACGAGGCGCCGGACGACCAGTTCGTCTGGTCGGTCGGCCGCTTCCTCGACCTGCCGCTGTTCATGCGCCACGCCGCCGCGCAGAACTTCCTGGCGCAGAACGACGGCATCCTCGGCTACGCGGGCGTGAACAACTTCTATTTCTACCGTCCCGACGATCCGGCGCGATCGCGGTTCGTCTTCTGGGACGAGGACAACGCGTTCCTGGCGCCGGACTTCCCGGTGCTGCAGGGCCACGAGCGGAACGTGCTGATGCGGCGCGCGATGGCCGTGCCGGAGCTTCGCGCCGTCTACTTCGACACGCTGCTGCGCGCCGCGGACGCGGCGGAGGGCTGGCTGGAGGAGGAAGTGCGGCGTCAGGTCGCGCTCGCCGGCGGCGCGCTGCGCGCCGACACGCGCAAGCCGTTCACCAACGAGGAAGTTGCCGCCGCGGAGCGGGCGCTGCTGGAGTTCGCCCGGTCGCGCCCCGCGCTGGTCCGCCGCGAGGTGGCACAGCTGAGGAACCGTACGTAGTCGCGGCTCATAGGAGCCGGACCACACTAGGAGCGTGTCCGAGTAATCGCCTGTGACATGTGTCTGTTCGTGCTGCGCGCTGGTGCCACAGATGTACTACAC
>VFYY01000007.1 GCA_016871375.1 Acidimicrobiia bacterium | reverse complement strand
ATGGCGATGCTCTACATCGCCAGCCGTCGCGACCTGTTGAATCTAGCCATCAGCTTCCAGCGGAATCCCCCGCTGAGAATCTGACAAAGTAGTGTTAGCCGGACCACACATGGCGGTGCCGATCAACTTGGTCCGGCTACAGCCGGACACTACGACGTTTCAGAAACCGCTCTAATACATTGAGCAACGACAGAACGGGCGCACGTAGCACCCTTCAAGCATCATCAACGGCCTCCAGACGGGGGCCGTTTTCTTTTTGGCCGAAGAACCCTGATCACCGCGACACGAGAGAGCGTTGATTCTGAGGGTGAGACGAGCCGTGGAGCCAACTCGTCGCACACGCGGGATTTGGGATTTGGTTATTGGGTCTTCTGGATCTTGGCCCAGGTGTCCTTCAGCGTGACCGTGCGGTTGAACACGGGGGCGCCGGGGCGCGAGTCAGGATCCACGGAGAAGTAGCCGAGACGCTCGAATTGATACCGGGTGCCGGGCGCCGCGGCGGCGAGCGACGGCTCCACGCGCGCGCCCGTGAGGCGCTCGAGCGAGCTCGGGTTCAGGTCGTCGAGCGGGTCGCGCCCGCCCTCGGCCGGATCGGGCGACGAGAACAGCCGGTCGTAGAGCCGCACTTCCGCTTGCACCGCATGCGCCGCCGACAGCCAGTGAATCGTGCCCTTGACGCGTCGGGTTGCGGTCGCGCCGTTCAGTGACTCCGCGTCGTAGGTACACCGGAGCTCGGTGATCGCGCCCGAGCCGTCTTTCACGACGCTTTCGCACTTCAGGATGTACCCGTAGCGGAGGCGCACCTCGTTGCCGGGCGACAGCCGGAAGAACTTCTTCGGCGGCTGCTCCATGAAGTCGTCCTGGTCGATGTAGAGCACCCGCGAGAACGGCAGCGAGCGCGAGCCCGCGGACGAGTCCTCGGGGTTGTTCACGGCCTGGACCTGCTCGACCGTGCCCTCCGGATAGTTCTCGATTACGACCTTCAGCGGGCGCAGGACGGCCAGCCCGCGCAGCGCGCGGCGGTTCAGGTCCTCGCGCACGGTGTGCTCGAGCAGCGCGACGTCGATGACGTTCTCCTTCTTCGCCACGCCGATGCGCGCGCAGAAGTCGCGGATGGCCTCAGGCGTATAGCCGCGGCGGCGCAGCCCGGCGATCGTCGGCATGCGCGGGTCGTCCCAGCCGTTCACGAGCTTCTGCTCCACGAGCGCGAGCAGCTTGCGCTTGCTCATCACCGTGTAGTTCAGGTTCAGCCGCGCGAACTCGATCTGCTGCGGCCGCGACGCGAACTCGCGCGCGGCGTGGCGCAGGTTGTCCACGCACCAGTCGTACAGCGGCCGGTGATCCTCGAACTCGAGCGTGCACAGCGAATGCGTAATCCCCTCGAGCGCGTCGGAGATCGGGTGCGCGTAGTCGTAGGTGGGGTAGATGCACCACGCGTCGCCGGTGCGGTGATGGGTGGCGTGCCGGATGCGGTAGAGCGTCGGGTCGCGCATGTTGATGTTCGGCGACGCCATGTCGATCTTCGCGCGCAGCACGTGCGCGCCGTCGGCGAATTCGCCCGCGCGCATGCGGCGGAACAGGTCCAGGTTCTCCTCGACCCCCCGGTCGCGGTACGGGCTGTTGCGGCCGGGCTCCGTCAGCGTGCCCCGGTAGGCGCGGATCTCGTCGGCGGTGAGGCTGTCCACGTACGCCTTGCCGTCGCGAGTGAGCTGCTCGGCGTACTGGTAGAGGAGCTCGAAGTAGTCGGACGCGTAGAACATCTGCCCGGCCCAGTCGAACCCGAGCCAGCGCACGTCCTCCTGGATGGAGTCCACGTACTCGACGTCTTCCTTCGTGGGATTCGTGTCGTCGAAGCGCAGGTTGCAGACGCCGGCAAACTCCGCCGCCACGCCGAAATTGAGGCAGATCGCCTTGGCGTGGCCGATGTGCAGGTAGCCGTTCGGCTCGGGCGGAAAACGGGTGTGCGCGCGGGCGTGCTTTCCGGTGCGCAGGTCGTCCGCGATGATGTCGCGGATGAAGTCAGTGGCGGCCGGCGCTGCCGTGGCGCCGGCGTCGTGGTCCATCCACTGATTATTTCAAATTTAGGTCCGGCTGCTTCAGCATCCCTCGCGGACGGGCGTCGATCAGCTCCGGTGACGGCAGTTCCTCGGCGGTGGTGACCTTCAGCTCCTTCAGCCGCCGGGCGCTCACCAGCACGCGCGACTCCAGCGAGCCGACCGCCTCGTTGTAGGCCTGCACGGCGCCATCGAGCTTCTTCCGGACCTCGTCCAGGTGGCCGGTGAACCGCGCCAGCCGCTCGTAGAACTCCTTTCCGAGCTGCGCGACCTCGCGGTAGTTCTCGACCAGCGCTTCCTGCCTCCACGCGTGCGCGACGGTGGTGAGCAGCGCGATCAGCGTGATCGGGCTGGCCAGCAGCACGCGCTGCTGGAGCGCTTCCTCGACCAGCTTCAGGTCGTGCTGGAGCGCGGCGCTGAAAAATGTTTCCCCGGGCAGGAACAACACCACCAGGTCGGGCGAGCCTTCGAGCGCCTCCCAATACGACTTGGCGCCGAGGCGATTCACGTGCTCCCGTACCTGCCGCGCGTGCGCCCGCAGCTTCACCGCCCGCCCCGCCTCGTCGGCGCATTCCTGCGCGTCGAGGAAGGCCTCCATCGGCGCTTTCGAGTCCACGACGATGCGCTTGCCGCCGGGGAGGTGCACGACCATGTCCGGGCGCAGCCGCCCGCTGTCGCCGATGAGCGAGGGCTGCTGCTCGAAGTCGCACCACTCGAGCATGCCGGCAATCTCGACGACGCGCCGCAGCTGCATTTCGCCCCACTGCCCCCGGACGTGCGGCGTCCGCAGGGCGCGCGACAGCGTCGTGGCCGTGGTGTCGAGCGTCCGGAGCTGCTCGGTGAGCGTGGCAAACGCGCTGGCGCGCGCCTGCTCCGACTCCGTGAGCCGCTCGTCCACGCGCTTCAGCGTGTCCGCAATCGGCTTGTGGAAGCCGGCGAACGACTCCTTGGCGAGGTCGAGGAACGCCGCCCGGTTCGTGTGCAGCGCGTCGGCCGCCACCGACTGGAACGCGTCGCGCATCTTCTGCTCCGCGCCCTCCTGCGCGCGCGCGTGGCGGGCGAGCGAGTGGCGTGTGACCAGCGTGGCGACGAGGGCTGCGACGAGCGCCGCGGCCAGGGGAAGGATCAGCTCCATCGGTTCCAGGAATGTGCGCGAGGTGGCCCCAAGTGTAACAGCGGCTTACAGATCGGCATTTCCGGCAGACCGAACTGTAAGCCGCGGCGTGGACAGCCCAGGTCACATGGCGCCAACTCGTTGTCCGGCAACGAGTTGGCGATCGCCATCTGTGCGGTGCGGTCGTTGCACCACGCCGGGCGCATGCTGGACCTGGTTGCGTCAGCGCCGTCCTACACCCTGGACGATGGTCTGGGGGCGCGGGCGCTCGAGCACCACGCGGCCTTCGGTGCCGTTGACGTGCTGGACATGGGCCGCGTCCTGGCCGCCGACCCGGCGATCGAGCAGGCGATTCGCGCGCGCGCCGCGCGCTCCTCGCTGGTGGCCCCCTCGCTCCTCACGCCCGTGCGCGCCATCGACCGCCGCGGCGCGTCGCTGCGCATCACCGCCGCCGCCGCCGCCGGCGTCCGCCTGTCGCATCTGCTCGCCGACCTCGAGTTCGGCAACATCAGGCTCACCGACACGGGCATCCTCGAGCTCGCGAAGTCGGTGCTCCGCGCGGTTGCGCTGCTGCATCATCACCCGGGCCTCGTCAGCCACGGCGCGATCAACCCGGCGCACATCGTGGTCCGGCCGGACCGGTCGATCGTGCTGACCGACGGCGTCTTCGGCGGCGCGTTCGAGCTGCTGCCGTGGCACCGCGACCAGATCTGGCGGCAGTTCGCCGTCGCGATGCCGATGTCCGCGAGCATCCACCGCTACGACCAGCGCGCCGACGTCACGCAGGTGGCCGCCGTGGTGCTGGCCATCGCGCTGCGCCGGCAGCTTCGAGCCGACGAGTACCCGGGCGCGGCGCGCGACCTCGTGATGGAGGCCACCCCCGCCGACGGCCCGCCGTTCGCCTCGTCGCTTCGCATGTGGCTGCTCCAGGCGCTGAACCTCCACCCGCGCTGCGTGCTGGCCTCCGCGGTGGATGCCTACCAGATGTTCCGCCAGGTCCTCGCCACGAGTCGCGTCAGTTGATAGGATTCGCACACCTTCCAACGGCCAACGCCCAACTTCCAAACGTCTTGGGAGTTGGATTTTGGGAGTTGGGGATTGATCATGACTCGCCTGGTGAGTCTGGCCGCGCTCGCGGCCTGCCTGTCGGCATGCGCGGCGGCGCCCTCGGCGGATTCGGGCACCCGCGCCGACATCTTCCTGACGCCTGACACCACGCTCGTGCAGGGCGTCGTCCCGAGCAACACCACGCTGGACGGCATGCTGCGCGGGCATGGGATGGCGGCGGCGGCCGTCGCCGGCGTCATCTCCGCGGCGCGCCAGGTGTTCGACCCGCGCCGCCTGCGCTCGTCGCAGCCGTTCCGCCTCGTGACCTCGCTCGACGGCGCGCTCCGGCAGTTCGAGTACGAAATCGACGCGGCGTCGTTCCTGCGCGTCGCGCCGGCCGCGATCGGCAGCGACAACCTGCGCGCCGAGGTGCTGCCGATTCCACGCACGCTCGAGCAGGCGTCGGCCGCCGGGACCATCGACGAAGACACGCCGTCGCTCTTCCAGGCGATGGCGTCCGCCGGCGAGGGCGCCGAGCTGACGATTGCGCTGGCGCAGATCTTCGCGGGCGAGATCGACTTCAACACCGAGCTGCAGCCCGGCGACCGCTTCACGCTGGCCTACGACCGGTATCGCCGGCAGGACCGCGCCGACCGTCCGGTGACCTACGGCGACATTCACGCCGCGGAGTTCCAGAACGACGGTCGACTCCTGCGCGCGATTCGCTTCACGCCTCCCGGCGGCCAGCCCGGCTACTTCGACGAGCAGGGACGCTCGCTGCGCCGCTTCTTCCTGCGCTCGCCGCTCAAGTTCGAGCCGCGCATCACGTCGCGCTACTCGCTGCGGCGCATGCACCCGGTCCTGCAGACCGCGCGCGCCCACCGCGGCGTGGACTACGGCGCTCCCACCGGCGCGCCTGTCGTCGCGGTGTCATCGGGCACCGTTGTCTCCGCGACCTACGACGACACGAACGGGCGGATGGTGCGGCTGCGCCATGCGAGCGGTTACCAGTCGTATTACCTGCACCTGTCGGCGTTTGCCGCCGGCGTCCGCGCCGGCGCGCGCGTCGAGCAGGGACAGACGATCGGCCTGGTCGGCTCGACCGGCCTCGCCACGGGGCCTCATCTGCACTACGGCCTGCAGAAGAACGGCGGGTGGGTGGATCCGCTGCGCGAACACCGCAACATGCCGCCGGGCGATCCGGTTCCAGCCGCCGCCATGGACGCGTTCCGGGACACACGCGACCGCGCGCTCGCACAGCTCTCCTATAATTGAACCTTCGATGGCAACGATCGCACCGTTCCGTGCGCTCAGGCCGGCGCCCGAGGCGGCGGCGCGGGTCGCCGCCGTTCCCTACGACGTCGTCAGCGCCGAGGAAGCGCAGGCGCTCGCCGCCGGCAATCCGCTGAGCTTTCTGCACGTCTCGCGCGCCGAGATCGATCTCCCGCCCGGCACCAATCCATACGCGGATGCCGTGTACGGAAAAGCCGTCGAGAACTTCACCGCGCTGAAGGAGAAGGCGCCGCTCGTCGTGGAAGAGGCGCCCAGCCTCTACGTGTATCGCCTGCGCATGGGGACCCACGTGCAGACGGGCATCGCGGCCGCGTTTTCCGTCGACGAGTACGACGCCGACCTCATCAAGAAGCACGAGAAGACGCGGCGCGACAAGGAAGACGATCGCACCCGGCACATTCTCGAGCTGCGCGCGCAGACTGGCCCGGTCTTCCTGACCTACAAGGCCTCGCCGGCGGTGGACAGCGTGGTGGAGCAGACGACGGCACGGCCGCCGCTCTTCGACTTCACCGCCGTGGACGGCGTGCGGCACACGATCTGGCAGGTCAACGCGGCCGGCGAGCGCGCGCTCGCGGACGCGTTCGCGCGGATCCCGTCCCTGTACATCGCCGACGGCCACCACCGCGCCGCCAGTGCGGCGCGCGTGCGGCAGGAGCTTCGCGGCGCCAGCGGCGCGCGCGGGGCATGGGACAGGTTCCTCGCGGTCGCGTTCCCCGACAACCAGATGCAGGTGCTGCCCTACAACCGGATCGTGCGGGATCTGGGCGCGTACACGCCCGAGTCGCTGCTCACCGAGCTGCACCAGGGATTCACGGTGCTCGAGGGCACGCCGGCGCCCGCACGCAAGGGGCAGGTCTCCATGTTTCTCATGGACGAGTGGCACACGATCGATCTCGGCGTCTCGCCGCCGGGAACGCCGGCCGTGGACCGGCTCGACGTCAGCCGCCTGCAGGATCTCGTGCTGACGCCGCTTCTCGGCATCGGCGACGTCCGGACCGACAAGCGGATTGACTTCGTCGGCGGCGCGCGCGGCACCGCGGCGCTCGAGGAGGCCGTGCGCAGCGGCAAGGCCGCGGTCGCGTTCTCGATGTATCCGGTCAGCGTCGAGGATCTGATGACGATTTCCGACGCCGGCGGCATCATGCCGCCGAAGTCCACCTGGTTCGAGCCCAAGCTGAGGGACGGCCTCCTTTCCTACATGATTTAGATGAAGGTCCTCGTCGCGGACGCGTTCGAAACCTCGGGGCTGGACGGCATGAAGGCCGCCGGGTGCGAGGTCGTCTACGAGCCGGCGCTGGTTGACGATGCGCTGGCGGACGCGATTGGGAAGACGGGGGCGGACGTGCTGGTGGTGCGGTCGACGAGGGTGACCGCCGCCATGCTGGACGCCGGACGGCTGTCGCTCGTGGTGCGCGCGGGCGCGGGCGTGAACACGATCGACGTCGCCTGGGCCGCCAGGCGCGGCATCTACGTCTCCAACTGCCCGGGCAAGAACTCCATCGCGGTGGCGGAGCTCGCCTTCGGCCTCATCCTCGCGCTCGACCGGCGCATTCCCGACAACGTCGCCGACCTGCGCGGCGGGAAGTGGAACAAGAAGGAGTACTCGAAGGCGCGCGGCCTCTACGGGCGCACGCTGGGGCTGATCGGCTTCGGCAGCATCGGCCAGGAGATGGCGCGCCGGGCGAAGGGGTTCGGCATGCCGGTGCTGGTCTGGAGCCCGCGCTTCCAGCGGGACGCGGCGGCGGCGATGGCGGAGCTCTCCTCCGACATGCTCATCACGACCGTCGCCTCGCCCGGGGAGCTGGCCGAGCGCAGCGACATCGTCAGCGTGCACCTGGCGCTGACGAAGGAGACGAAGGGGTTCGTCGGCGCGTCGATCGTCAACCGCATGAAGCGCGGCGCGCTGTTCGTCAACACCTCGCGCGGCGAGCTGGTGGACCATGCCGCGCTCGCGGAGGCGATCGAGAGCAACGGCATTCGTGCCGGTCTCGACGTGTTCCCGGATGAGCCGTCGGGCGGCGCCGCGGACTACCGCACCGCGGTCGCCGAGCTGCCGCAGGTCTACGGCACGCACCACATCGGCGCGTCGACGGATCAGGCGCAGGAAGCCATCGCCGCGGAGGCGGTGCGCGTGATTCGCGTCTACAAGGAAACGGGCAAGGTGCCGAACGTGGTGAACCTCGCCACGCGCACGCCGGCAACCTGCATGCTGGTCGTGCGGCACTGCGACCGGCCCGGCGTGCTCGCGCACGTTTTCGGCCACCTGCGCGAGAGCAACCTGAACGTGCAGGAGACCGAAAACGTGATCTTCGAGGGCGCCGAAGCCGCGGTCGCCCGCATCAACCTCGACGCCGCGCCGCCTGCGGCGGTCCTGCAGGCGATCGAGCGTCACCCGGACATTCTCAGCCTGCAACTGGTGAAAATATAGAAATGCCGACTCCAGCCACGACCCGCATCTACAACTTCTCCGCCGGCCCCGCCGTGCTGCCGCTGCCGGTGCTCGAGGAAGCGCAGCGCGATCTCGTGTCGCTGCCCGGCGTCGGCATGTCGGTGATGGAGATCAGCCATCGGTCGAAGACGTTCGAGGATCTGCTGAACGGCGCCATCGAGGACATCCGGGCGCTGGCCGGGATCCCGGCGACCTACAGGATCCTGATGCTGCAGGGCGGCGCCACGCTGCAGTTCTCGATGGTGCCGATGAACCTGCTTGGCGCCGGCGCGACGGCCGACTACATCGACACCGGCTCGTGGGCGGACAAGGCCATCAAGGAAGCGAAGAAGGTCGGCACCGTGAACATTGCGGCCACGACGAAGGCCGACAAGTACACGCGCATTCCCGCGCCGGGCGAGTGCACGCTGACGCCGGGGGCCGCCTACGTGCACATCACGACCAACAACACGATCGAAGGCACGGAGTGGCACACCATTCCGGACACCGGTGACGCGCCGCTGGTCGCCGACGCCTCGTCCGACATGTTCCATGGGCCGATGGACGTCGCCAGGTTCGGGTTGATCTACGCCGGCGCGCAGAAGAACCTCGGCCCGTCCGGGGTGACGCTCGTGATCGTCCGCGAGGATCTGCTCGCGCGCTCCACCGAGGCGCTGCCGATCATGCTGAACTACAAGGTGCACGCGGAGAACAACTCGCTCTACAACACGCCCAACACGTTCGGCATCTACATTCTCGGGCTCACGATGAAGTGGCTGAAGGCGCAGGGCGGGCTGCAGGCGGTGGCGCGCGCGAACGAGCGCAAGGCCGGGAAGCTCTACGCCGAGATCGACCGCACCGGGTTCTACCGTGGCACGGCGCAGAAGGACAGCCGCTCGGTGATGAACGTCACGTTCCGCCTGCCGTCGGAGGACCTCGAGAAGCAGTTCGTGAAGGAATCGACGGCCGCCGGTCTCGACGGCCTGCAGGGACACCGGTCCGTGGGCGGCATGCGCGCGTCGATCTACAACGCGTTCCCGGAAGACGGCGTGGACGCGCTCGTGGCGTTCATGCGCGAGTTCGAGCGGAAGAGAGGCTGAGACAAGCCTCTGAGACGAGCCACAGAGGCACGGAGCCAGAGCGGTTTCTGAAACGTCTACGAAGAAGTCGAAACCGCGCTAGTCTTTTTTCTCTGTGTCCCTGTGTCTCTGTGGCCCGTAGCGCCGACGCCGTCTCCGCCGGCGCCTTCGCGGCGGATGGTCCCCGCCTTCCGCTGCCGCCTCCGCCTCAAAGGTCACCGCCGCCTCCAGAAACCCGCGCCAGTGCTCGAGCGCCTCTGGTGCGTGGCCGTGGATCTCCAGCCACGTCATGGCTTCCTTGAACGGGCTGCGGTGCGTGAGCGCGCGCCGGGCGCGCGGCGACAGCGTCGTGTCCAGCAGGCGCGGCTGCAGGCCGAGGATCTGGCGCAGCCGCTCCACATCGCGGCGTGCCAGCGGCAGCATCCCCAGCGAGATGATCGGCGGCTTCGGTTTGCGGCGATCCTCGTCGCCCACCGGGTGTGGCGGCGCCAGCGTGCGCGTGTTGTGCCCGAGGGGCACGAGCAGCGACCCGAGCAGGATCGGGTTCGTGAGCGTGTCGGGCGTCTCTTCGAAGCGCATCCGGTACGCGTCGAGCGCGGCCAGCGATGTCCACAGCGCGTCGCCTGACGCTTTCTGCAGCGCGGCCGCGATCGGCTCCAGCAGCCGGCGTTCGGCGAGCATGCGGAACGCGCGCTCGGCGGCGCCCGCGCGCAGCAGCTTGTAGAACTCCTCGACGAGGCGCGCCGGCGCGCTCCTGGCGATCTCGTGACGGTGCGCGGCGATGGCGGCGTCGACCGGCGGGTCGATGGTGAAGCCGAGGCGCGCGGCCATGGCCACCGCGCGCAGCATCCGTACCGGATCCTCCTGGAAGCGCTCGTTCGGGTCGCCGATGCAGCGCACGAGCCGCGCGTTGATGTCGTGCAGTCCGCCCGTGTAATCGATGATCGAGAAGGAGGAGATGTCGTAGAACAGCGCGTTCATCGTGAAGTCGCGGCGGAAGGCGTCCTCTTCCGGCGTGCCGAACGTGTTGTCACGATGGAGCAGGCGGTCGTGGCCGTTCTCGTGATGGCCGTCCATCGGGACCGCGTGCTCCACGGGCTGCGTCTCGGCGGCCGCGAGCTCTTCAGCGGAGAGCTGCCGCCGGAACGTCGCGACCTCGATCGTCTTCGGGCCGAACTTCACGTGCGCCAGCCGGAAGCGGCGGCCGATGATCCAGCAGTTCCGGAACAGCCGCTTGACCTGGTAGGGGTGCGCGGAGGTGCCGATGTCGAAGTCCTTCGGCCGGCGCTGCAGGAGCAGGTCGCGGACGCTGCCGCCGACGAGGTAGGCGACGAAGCCGTTCTGGTGCAGCCGGTACAGCACCTTGAGTGCGTCGGGATCGACCTGGCTGCGCGAGATCGTGTGCTCGGCCCGCGGCACGACTACCGGCTGGCCCATCAGTCCGTCTAGGGTAGCATTGCCCCATGGGCGCGCGCGTGGGGCTGCTGATCGTCTCGATCGCGATCGCCGCGGCGCCGGTGTTCGCGGCCGAGCACCCGGCGCTCGCACGGGCGCGCATGCTCTACAACGCCGGAGACTTCGACGGCGCCATCGCGTCCGCGTCGATGGCGCGCGCGGATGCGCCGTCCGCGGATGCCGCCGCGCTCGTGCTCGGCCGCTCGCATCTCGAGCGCTTCAGGCTTCGCAGCGACACGGCCGACCTGGCGGCCGCGCGCGAGGCGCTCTCCGCCGTCCGCGCCCCCGCGCTGACCCCTCGCGATCAACTCGATCTCCTCGTCGGCCTCGGGCAGTCGCTGTTCCTCGGCGAGAACTTCGGCGCCTCGGCCGAGCTGTTCGACACCGCCCTGACGAGGGCCGCACTGCTGCCGGAGCGCGACCGCTGGCTGCTGCTCGAATGGTGGGCCACCTCGCTCGAGAAGGAAGCGCAGCGCCGTCCGGGCGACCGCCGCCAGGCCATGTTCGAGCGCATCGTGTCGAGGATGGAGGACGAGCTGCGGGCGGACCCGGGCAACGGGCCCGCGAACTACTGGCTGCCGCTCGCCGCGCGCGGCGCCGGCGAGGTCGAGCGCGCGTGGCACGCGGCCATGGCCGGCTGGATCCGCGCCGGCCTGCGGCCCGACCATGCGGCTGCCGTCCGCGCCGACCTCGACCGCCTCGTCACGCAGGCGCTGATCCCCGAGCGCGTCCGCGGCCGTCCCGCGCGGGAGCAGCAGGAAACGACCGCCTCCCTGCGCGCCGAATGGGATGCCCTGAAAGCGCAGTGGAACTAGCACCCGAGGCACTTCAGGCACGCTAGAGCGGTTTCTGAAACGTCGTAGTGTCCGGCTTTAGCCGGACCAAGTTGATCGGCACCGCCGTGTGTGGTCCGGCTAAAGCCGGACACTACGAAGAAGTCGAAACCGCGCTAGAGGTACCCCAGGCACTTTGATTACGGTTTCGCGTCGCGCCAGTTTTCCGCAACACCGACATCGACATCCAGCGGCACCGTCAGCGTGACCGCGTTCGCCATGCGCTCGCGGACGAGCGCCGCGGCGGCAGCGGCTTCCTCGCGGGGCCCCTCGAACAGCAGCTCGTCGTGGACGGTGAGGATCATCCGCGTCTTCAGGCCGCGGCGCGGGAGATCGGCGTGGAGGTCGATCATCGCCTTCTTGAGAATGTCGGCCGCCGTCCCCTGAATCGGCATGTTCACCGTGACGCGCTCCGCCGCCGCGCGGATCTGCCCGTTGCGGCTGTTCAGCTCCGGCACCAGCCGCCGCCGCCCGAACATCGTCTTCACGACGCCGGACTCGCGTGCCCGTTGCAGCGTGTCCTCGATGAACCCGCGGACGCGCGGGAAACCGGCGAAGTAGGCCTCGATGAATTCCTGCGCGGCTTCCTTCGTGACGCCGATGTCCTTGGACAGCGTGAACGCGGTCTTTCCGTAGAGCAGCGCGTAATTGATGATCTTGGCCCGCCGGCGCAGCTCGTGCTTCCCGAGCCCGCTGTCGGGACCGAAGACTTTCATTGCCGTGCGGTCGTGGATGTCCTCGCCCGCGCGGAACGCCTCGGCCAGCGCCTCCTCGCCCGCGAGATGCGCCAGCACCCGCAGCTCGATCTGCGAGTAGTCAGCAGAGATCAGCACGTTGCCCGGCGCGGCCACGAACGCGCGGCGGATCTTTCGTCCGAGCTCGGTGCGGATCGGGATGTTCTGCAGGTTCGGGTCCGAGCTGCTCAGGCGGCCGGTCGCCGCCACCGCCTGGTTGAAACAGGTGTGCACGCGGCCCGTGACCGGGTGCACGAGCTGCGGCAGCGCGTCAATGTAGGTGCTCTTCAGCTTGTGCAGTCCCCGCCATTCGAGGATCAGGCGCGGCAGCTCGTGGGTCAGCGCCAGCTCCTCCAGCACTTCGACCGCCGTGGACGCCGACCGCGTCTTGCCCGTCCGCTTCAGCGCGGGCAGCTGCAGCTTGTCGAACAGGATCTCGCCGAGCTGTTTCGGCGAGTTCACGTTGAACGCCTCGCCCGCCAGCTCGTAGATGCGCGACGTGTAGCGCGCGAGCTCGCCCTCGATGTGCTGCGACTGCGCCGCGAGCGCGGGGCCGTCGATGCGGACGCCGGCGCGCTCGATGTCGCCGAGCACCGGGATGAGCGGCATCTCCATCTCGCGGAACACCGTGTCGAGCTGGTCGGTCACGAGGAGCGGCGCCAGGCGTCCGGCCAGCTGGCGCGCCAGGTCTGCCCGCTCGCCCGCGAAGTTCAGCGCCGCCTCGGGCGCGAGGCGCGACAGCGGCGTCGCCTTCGCGCCGCGGCCGCACACGTCCTCTTCGGTGAGCGCCTTGTAGCCGAGATGCTCGAGCGACGTGTCTTCCAGCGGGTGCCCGGGCCGCGTCGCGTCGAGCAGATAACTGGCCAGCATCGAGTCGAACAGGAGCCCGCGCAGCTCGATGCCGTGGCCGGCCAGCAGCACCAGATCGAACTTCAGGTCGTGCCCGACCTTGCGGACGGTCTCGTCCTCGAGCAGCGGCTTCAGGCGCGCCAGCGCGGCCCTGCGCTCGATCTGCACCGGCACGGACGCGCTCGACAGCAGATCGCCCGTGTCATCCGCGCCCTCGTGCCCCATCGGGACGTATCGCGCCTGGCGCTCTCCGGTGGATACGGCGAGGCCGACGATGCCGGCGCGCATGGCGGAGGGGAGGTCCGGAATCACGCGGAGCGCGAACTCGCCCGCCTGCCGAAGTCCGGCGATGAGGCGGTCGAGCGCCTCCATTGAGGTGACGAGCTCGTAGTCCTTCCTGATCGTGTCCGCGGTGGGGGCGTACTCGTTCATCAGCGACCGGAACGCCAGCCGCGAGAAGAGCTCGTAGCAGCGCTCGCGCGAGGGCCCGCGGTAGCGCAGCGACTCGAAATCCACCTCGATCGGCACGTCGCAGCGGATCGTCACCAGCTCCCGGCTGCGGAGCGCATCGTCGCGATGCGCGGTCAGCGCCTCGCGGTACTTGCGCTGGCTGATGTCGCCCGCGCCCGCCAGCAGCGCGTCGAGGCTGCCGTACGCGCCGATGAGATCGATCGCGCCCTTCCTGCCGACGCCGGGCACGCCCGCGACGTTGTCGCTGGTGTCGCCGACGAGCGCGAGCACGTCGGCCACCTGCGACGGCCTCACGCCGAACTTCTCGACGACGCCCCGCTCGTCGAACCACGCGCCGTCCTCACGCGGGTCGTAGACACGGATGGCGCCCCACCGCGCAGGCGTGCGCGGCGGGGACCCCGCGTCGGCGTCGCGGACGAGCTGAAAGAAATCCTTGTCGATGGACACGATCGCCACGTCGAACGTGGGCGCCGCCAGCGTCGCCAGCGTCCCGATCACGTCGTCGGCCTCGTATCCCGGCGCGGTGATGATGGGCACGCCCATCGCCTCGCACGCTTCGTGCACCCACGCAAGCTGCTCGGAGAGATCGTCGGGCATCGCCGCGCGCGTGGCCTTGTAGTCGTCCACGATCGTGTCGCGGAAGGTCGGCCCCGCCAGGTCGAACGACGCCGCCATGTACGTCGGACGATGGTCGGCGATCAGCTTCCGCAGCATCGTCACGAACACGTAGACGGCATGCGTGGTGCGCCCTTCCTGGTTGGACAGCCCGCGGCCGCGGAACGCGTGATACGCGCGGTACATCTGCGAGCTGCCGTCGATGAGGAAGAGCGTCTGCCGGGCCATTCGCTTCGAGGATATCATTGCGTTTTGGTGCGTCTTCTCTGGGTCCTGCTGCTCGTCTGCGTCACGGTGGCCGGCTGCTCGCGCAGCGGCGTCTTCCGGCCCGAGTACGAATACGAGGAAGAGATCTACCTGGCGCTCGACGGCTCCGCGACGATCAACGTCAATGCGTCGGTGGCGGCGCTCGTCGCGCTGCGCGGCGCGGACCTCGACGTGAGTCCACGCGCGCGGCTCGATCGCGAGCGGGTCCGCGCGCTGTTCTCCACGCCGGAGTCGCGGGCGCGCGTCAGCGTGTCGCGCCGGGACGGCCGCCGCGTCGTGCACGCCAGCGTGGACGTGGACGACGTGCGGCAGGCGTCGCGGATCGCGCCGCTGGCCTGGTCGCGCTACCGGTTCGAGCGGCAGGGAGACATGTACGAATACGAGCAGACGGTGGGTCCGCCGTCACGCACGAACCCGGCTGTCGGCGACGTCGGCTGGACGGGAGACGAGCTGGTGCTCTTCAAGATGCACCTGCCCAGCGCGATCGTGTTCCACAACTCGCCGGCCGGCGTCCTGCGCGGAAACATTCTGGAGTGGGAGCAGCCGCTGCGCGACCGGCTGGCCGGGGCGCCCCTCGGCCTGCAGGTGCACGTCGAGAGCGACTCGATTCTCTTGACGACGCTCGTGCTGTTCGGGGCGACGATCGTGGCGGCGCTGCTGACGTTCGCGCTGGTGATCTGGTGGATTGCCCGCCGCGGCCAGGAAGGGGAACTTCCAACTCCCAATTCCCAACTCCCAAATTGATCTGCTTGGGAGTTGGGCGTTGGAAGTTGGGCGTTGATTAGAGCTTCTCCAGCTCCTGGCGGGCTTCCGCGTCCGTGCGGAGGTTGTTGGTCACCGAGAACGCCTGGAACGAGCTGGCGATCGAGCGCGCCATCATGCGATCGACCTCGCTGTTCACCACGCCCTCGAGCGTGACCCGCCCGTGCGCCACGATGATGTGGATCGGCGGGTTGACCATCGACCCGTAGCGCCAGAAGTTCGAGTTGCCGTAGATGGCTCTCGCGATCCCGATCCGCAGCTGGTCGTCGAACAGCGACACCGGCAGCACCTCGATCTCGTTGACGACATTGGAGACGCCGGCGACGCGCGCGACGCGGGTGCCGATGTCGTTGCGCTTGTACGGCATGGTCACCTTGCCGGTCAGCCTGACGACGCCGCTGTCGACAACCGCGTGGACGCTGTCGAAGACCGTGAAGTGCGGGTAGCGCAGCACCTGCCGCTGCACGTCACGGAACGTCTCGAGATTCGACCGCTGCGCCCAGGCTGGCGTGCTCATCGCGATGCACACGGCGGCGGCAGCTACAACCCTGGCAAACATCTCTTCATCCTCCTTCGCAGGGCCACTCGCGGCCCTCGGCCACCGGAAGATCAAAGAGAATGCCAGCGCGGATCAGCGCGGAATCCGCGGGTTTTCTGAATAAAAAGTCAGAGTCGCAGGAACTGTCCTAAATCACGAGCATCGTCGCCACGCCGGCGGCGATGAGGAGGATCTGGCGCATCGATCCGGCATCCGTGCGGCCGCGGTGCAGGCCGGGGATGAGGTCCGCCATCGCGACGTACAGGAAGCTGGCGGCGGCAAGCGCGAGGAAGTAGGGGAGCGTGCGCGGCACGATGTCGAAGGCGACGAACGCGGCCACCGCCCCGAGCGCGCTGGCGGTGGCCGAGAGCACGTTGAGCAGCAGCGCGCGCGACCGTGAGTACCCGTGGTGCAGCAGGATGGCGAAGTCGCCGACCTCCTGCGGGATCTCGTGCGCGGCCACCGCGACGGCGGTGGTGACGCCCAGCGGGACCGAGGTGATGACGGCCGCCGCGATCACCGCGCCGTCCACGAAGTTGTGAAACGCGTCGCCGATGACGATGGGGAAGACGGTGCCCTCGTGGACCTCGCAGTCGTGCGTGTGGCAGTGCCGCCAGAGCACGAGCTTCTCGAGCACGAAGAAGAGCAGGATGCCGAGGAGCAGGACCGCGAACACGCGCGACGACGCGTCACCGCCGAACTGCGGCGCGAGCGCCTCCAGGCTGGTGGGAAGCAGCCGCAGCATCGACACCCCGAGCAGCGCGCCGACGGCGTAGCTGACGAGCCAGGGAACCAGCCTGGCCCGCGTCGAGTCCTTGACGAGGAGCACGCCCGAGGCGAGAAGGAGTCCGCCGAGGCCGCCGACGAGGCTCAGCCCCAGCGCGATCAGAAACGTGCGCACGCGCACGCATCATATCAGCCGGCTGCCGGCCGCCGGCAGTTACGACGCGACGTAGCCGCGGCGCGCGCGAACCGCGAGCCGGCGATCTTTCACGTCCACGCGGATGGCGTGCCAGCGGCCGTCTTTCTTCCCGGGGCTGGCGTAGCCAAGGTAGTACTGCCGGCTCAACTCGTCCGCGATCCGCGCGGTGGCGCCGTCGAGATCACGGAAGCCGCGCACGATCTCGGTGCGGCCGCCTGTGTCGTCGGTGATCTGCCGCAGCGCGTCGGCGTTCACGCGCTCGGAGGCCGCGCGCGAGCGCGTCGTGCCGCCGCCGCCACCGCCGATGATCGGCGGCAGGCCGCGGGGGCGTCCGGGCACCGGGAACGGCAGCGGGATCGGGAGCTGAATCGTCGGCCCCGTGCGCGTCACCGACGACAGTGTCCCGTCCACACCGAGCGCATACACGAGCACCTCGCTCTCGCGAATGAGCTGCCGCAGCTCGGGCACGTCGAGGCGGCTGTTCGTGTCGTTGCCGTCGGAGATGACGAGCAGCGCCTTCTTCGTGTGCGTGCCGGTCTCGACGATCGGGATCGCGTCGGCGATGGCGTCGTACATCGCGGTGCCGCCCGCCGGGTTCACGCGTGCGACCGCGCGGCTGATCGCCCGGCGGTCCGTCGTCCAGTCCTGAATGAGGTCGGGACGGTTGGCGAACTCCATGAAGAACAGGTCGTCTTCCTGGCCCAGCAGGTCGAAGACGAAGCGGTCGATCGCCGAGCGCGCCGACGACATCTTGTCCGGTGTCATGCTGCCGCTCGAGTCCAGCAGGAGGCCGAGGCTGACGGGGACGCGCTCGTTGCTGAAGTGCGTCACCTCCTGGCGCTCGCCGTCCTCGTAGACGGTGAAGTCCTCCTTGCGGAGGCCGCCGACGAAGCGGCCGTCCTCGTCGGTGACGGTTGCGGTGACGTTGATCAGCTCGACGCCGCTGCGGAACGTGAAGCCTTCCTGTCCCTGTGCGGAGATCGAGACCAGGGCGGCCGCCAGCATCAGCGCCGTCGCGGCGAGCCAGCGACGTGCAGGCAGGCAAGGGGAGCTGCTGCGCATCGGAGTCCTCAGTTCCTCAGTTCGCCACGACCGCGCGCGCGATCTGCGTGGCGCGCCGGTCCACGTGGCGGACGACGCCGGAATCCGTCCGGAAGCTTACCCGATAGCGGCCGACGTCGCCGACGTTCGGGATCGTGACAACGAACGGCGACTCCTCGCCGGGGCCGAGCGTCAGCAGATCGAGCGGCGCCTGCGCGCTCGTGACGAATGCACCGGCGCGGTTGAACGCCGACACCACGGCGTCGATGCTGCCGACGGTGTCGCCGGCGACCGTTGCCGGCTCGATGTGACCGCGGTTCGCCATCGCGGCGACGACGACGAGCACGACGGCCATCGCGCCGATGACGGCTGCCGTGATGAGCGGCCGTCCGCGCACGGCGGCGCCCGGCGCCGTGGAGAACATCGAGGAGATCGCGACGGGCCGACCGAAGTCGGCCCCCACGACTGAAGCGGGGGCCAGCTTCAGCCGTCTCTGCGCGGGCTCGTCATGAATCGCCGCAGAGAGCGCGGCGACGCGCGCCACCTCGTCGGCCGTAAAGACTACTGCGAGAACAGCCTGGGACATGAATCCAGTCGGCAACCAGGCAAATACCTTGCCCTTACGTTTTCGGCGGATTCAGGCGAGATCTGTCGTGTGGCGCGCGGTGGTGTCGCGAAAAGGGGTCAGACCCCGGAACGGAGCGACTAAGGGGTCAGACCCCGGAACGGGGCGTATCAAGGTTTCATCCCCTCGAGGAACCGGTAGCCTTCGCGCTCGGCGAGCCGGCGCGAGCCGCGAAAGCCGGCCGTCGTCAGCGATGCCACGGTCGCTCCGGCATCGCCCGTTGCCGCGCTCCCAATCAGCCCACGCAGGCCGCCGCGTGCGCCGGCTTCGATGATCACCACGCGCCCGCCGCTGCGCAGCACGCGGTTCGCCTCGCGCAGCGTGGCGACGCGCATCGGCTCGTCCATCGACGCGAGCAGCCCGCCCATCGTGTGAACGACGACGACGTCGAACGAGCTGTCGGCGAAGGGCAGCGTCTGCAGCGGCGTGACGTGCACGTCCACCAGAGCGCCCGCCCTCGCGGCGCCCTCGCGCGCCCTCGCGGCGCTCGCGTCGTCGGCGACCGCCATCGCCGCCGTACCGCTCAAGCCGACCTTCGCCGCGATCGCGCCGGCGAGCGCCGGATCGTCGATCGCGATCTGCAGCGCGCGCTCGCCCATGCGAACGCCGCTCATCGCGACGGGCAGGAGCTCGAGGGACGACTTGCGAAGAAAAAACATCGAATGCTGTGCCGGCTCCTGCAGAGGAAATCTGCGATTTTCCTCATGATATAGTGGCCGATCGTGACTCCACCACTGCAAATCGCCCCTGCGAGCGGCAAGCTCGGCGTGCTGCTCGTGGGCCTCGGCGCGGTCAGCACGACGACGATCGCGGGCGTGTGCGCCATCCGCAAGGGGCTCGCGCCGCCCATCGGATCGCTGACGCAGATGGGGACCATCCGTCTCGGCAAGCGCACTGAAGGGCGGGCGCCGCGGATCAAGGATTTCGTTCCCCTCGCCGGTCTCGACGACATCGTCTTCGGCGGCTGGGACATCTTCGAGGAGGACTGCTACGCCGCCGCGCGCACCGCGGGCGTGCTCGAGCAGGGACAGCTCGATCAGGTGCGCCCCGAGCTCGAAGCCATCCGCCCGATGCCCGCGGTCTTCGACCAGCGCTACGTCAAGCGTCTCCACGGACCGAACGTCAAGAAGGGCAGGAACAAGCGCGACCTCGCGGAGCAGGTCGTCGCCGACATCCGCGCCTTCAAGGAAAAGCACGGCTGCGACCGCCTGGTCATGGTGTGGTGCGGCAGCACCGAGGTCTTCATGAAGGAAGGCCCGGTGCACGGCAGCATCGCGTCCTTCGAGAAGGGGCTGGAGCAGAGCGACGACGCGATCCCGTCGAGCATGGTGTACGCCTACGCGGCGATCCGCGAGGGGATTCCGTTCGCGAACGCCGCCCCGAACCTGACCGCCGACGTACCCGCGATGCTGCAGCTGGCCGCGCGCACGAAAGCGCCGCTGGCCGGCAACGACATGAAGACGGGGCAGACGCTCATCAAGACGATCATCGCGCCCGGCCTGAAGGCGCGGCTGATCGGCGTCCGAGGGTGGTACTCGACGAACATTCTCGGCAACCGCGACGGCGAGGTCCTGGACGATCCCGAGTCGTTCAAGACCAAGGAAGAGAGCAAGAAATCGGCGCTCGACTACATCTTCCAGCCGCATCTCTATCCCGAGCTCTACAAGGACCTCTGTCACGTCGTCCGCATCAACTACTACCCGCCGCGCGGCGACAACAAAGAGGGCTGGGACAACATCGACATCGTCGGCTGGCTCGGCTATCCGATGCAGCTGAAGATCAACTTTCTCTGCCGCGACAGCATCCTCGCGGCGCCGATCGTGCTCGACTCCGCGCTCTTCCTCGACCTGGCGAAGCGCGCCGGCATGTCGGGCATCCAGGAATGGCTCTCGTTCTACTTCAAGGCGCCGATGCACGCGCCCGAGGTCTACCCGGAGCACGATCTGTTCATCCAGCTGATGAAGCTGAAGAACACCCTGCGCTACATGCAGGGTGAGGAGCTCATCACGCACCTCGGGCGCGAGTATTACGACTAGCATGCAGCGGGCAGCAGGCAGCGGGCAGTTCAGCCGGCTGCCGGCAGCCGGCTGCCGGCTACCATGATCCAGTCCGCGCTCCTCGGCGGCCTCTTCATCGGCATCCTCTCCGCGCTGCCGGTCATTCACATCGCCAACTGCTGCTGCATCTGGATTGCCGGCGGCGGCGTGCTGGCCGGCTACCTGCTGCCGCAGTACGACCCGCCGCTCACCAACGCGCGCGGCGCGTTCGTCTGGCTGATTGCCGCGTCGGCGCTCGACGTCCTCATTGCGCCGCTGCAGGAGCGTGTCATCCAGGACGTGCTGGCGAACGCCGGCGACATGCCGCCCGAGGCGCGTGCCTGGCTCGAGATGATGGGTAACCGCGGCAACGCGGCGTTCCGGCTGGCTGCCGGCTTCGCGTTCCAGGTCATGGCGGGGTTCGTGTTCGCTACGCTGGGAGGCCTGCTGGCGGCCGTGTTCTTCGCCAAGGCCGTGCCGCCTCCGCCCACCCCGGGCGACGCCGTGCCGCCTCCGCTCCCACCGCAGCCCTGAAAGTCTTTGTTTTCCGAACTTTAGAATCCGCCAGCCCCTTGCCGATGGGCCGGTGACGCGCAATACTGAAGGGCCCGTGTCCAGCACCAACGACGACACGCCCACGCTCGCCGGCCGCCCTGACGACGCGCCGACGATAGCCAACAGCCCTGCCGAAGCGGTGACCGTTGTCGGAGGTGCCGCGCCGCGCGCCACTGTCGACGCGGCCGACGCCGCGACCATGGTCGTGGACCGCGTCGAAGGCGAGGACGGCGGCGCCTACATTCCGAAGACGTTCGGCAATTACCGCATCGTGCGTGTGCTCGGCGAAGGCGGCATGGGCACCGTGTACGAAGCGGAGCAGGACCAGCCGCGCCGGCGCGTGGCGCTGAAAGTGATCAAGCCGGGCATGGCGGGCCCCGAGCTGCTCCGCCGGTTCGACCTCGAAGCGCAGGCGCTCGGCCGCCTGCAGCACCCCGGCATCGCGCAGATCTACGAAGCAGGGACCGCCGACACCGCGTTCGGCTCCCAGCCGTACTTCGCGATGGAGTTCATCGAGGGGTCGGAACTCCCCGACTACATCAAGAAGCACAACCCGAACATGCGCGGGCGCCTCAAGCTCGTGGCGCTCGTCTGCGAGGCCGTGCACCACGCGCATCAGCGCGGTCTCATTCACCGCGACCTGAAGCCGCGGAACATCCTCGTCACCGAGCGCGGGCAGCCGAAGATTCTCGACTTCGGCGTGGCGCGCGTCACCGACTCCGACACGCAGGCGACGCGGCAGACCGACGTCGGCCAGCTGATCGGGACGCTGGCGTACATGAGCCCGGAGCAGGTGCTCGCCGATCCGCTCGAGCTCGACATCCGCAGCGACGTCTACGCGCTGGGCGTCATCCTGTACGAGACGCTCAGCGGACAGCTTCCCTACAACGTCAACCGGAAGCTGCACGAGGCGGTGAAGGTCATCCAGGACGAGGAGCCGACGCGCCTCAGCTCGATCAACCGCGTCTACCGCGGCGACGTGGAGACGATCGTCGCCAAGGCGCTCGAGAAGGACAAGCTGCGGCGCTACGCGTCGGCGGCCGATCTCGCCGCGGACATCTGGCGCTACCTGGACGATCAGCCGATCGTCGCGCGTCCCGCGAGCACGACGTACCAGCTGCAGAAGTTCGCGCGCCGGCACAAGGCGCTCGTCGCCGGCGTGGCGGCGGTGTTCGTCGTCCTCATCGCCGGCGTGGCGGCAAGCACCTATCAGGCGATCCGCGCGACGCGCGCGGAGCGGGCCGCCGTCGAGGAGCGCGACCGGGCCGTCGCGGCGGAGCAGACGGCGCGCGAGGAACGCGATCGTGCGACCGCCGCCGAGCAGGTGGCGACCGAGCAGCGCGATCTCGCGGTCGCCGCGGAGAAGGTCGCAACCGAGCAGCGCAACATCGCGGTGGCCGAGCGCCAGCGCGCCGACACCGAAGCGGCCACGGCGCTCGCGGTCAACGAGTTCATCCAGGGCGACCTGTTGTCGCAGGCCAGCGTGGCGGCGCAGATTCGTCCCGACACGAAGGCCGATCCCGATCTGAAGGTCCGCACGGCGCTCGACCGCGCGGCGGTCCGTATCGACACCAATTTCAACGCGCAGCCGCTCGTCGAAGCGTCGATCCGCCAGACGATCGGCGACACGTACAAGGCGCTCGGCCTGTACCCCGAAGCGCAGCGCCACCTCGAACGCGCGCTCGCGCTGCAGCAGAAGGCGCTGCCCCCGGACCATCGCGATCGGCTGCACACGCTCAACAACCTGGCCGAGGTCTACTGGTACCAGGGCAAGTACGACGACGCGGCCCCGCTCTTCACCGCGGCGCTCGCCGGCCGCCGCCGCGTGCTCGGGGAGAACAACCGCGAGACGCTGAGCACGACGACGAACGTGGCCGCCCTCCAGTGGGCGCAGGGCCAGTACGGCGAAGCCGAGGCGCTCTACACCAAAGCGCTCGACTCGATGCGCCGCGTGCTCGGCCCGCAGCATCCCGACACGCTGCTGACGATGAACAACCTCGCGCTGCTGTACACGCAGCAGGGCAAGCTGGCGCAGGGGCAGCCGCTCTACACCACCGCCCTCGAAGGGCGCACGAAGGTGCTCGGCGCCGATCACCCGGACACCCTCAGCACGATGAGCAACCTGGCGTCGCTCTACGCGCGCCAGGGCAGGTTCGATCAGGCGGAGCCGCTCTTCACCAAGGCGACCGACGGCATGCGCCGCGTGCTCGGCGAGGAGCATCCCGAGACGCTGCGCAGCGCGAACAACCTGGGGTTCGTCTACTTGAGCAGCAAGAAGATCGCGGAGGCCGAGCAGCTCTATTCGAAGACGCTGGACACGCAGCGGCGCGTGCTCGGCAACGACCACCCGGACACGCTGGCGACGATGGCGAACCTCGGGCTGACCTACTTCAGCCAGCGGAAATTCGCGCAGGCGGAGCCGCTGATGGTGGCCAATTACGAGGGGTTGAGCCGCCGCGCGGGCACGGCGCCGGGCGAGAGCCGGGCCGCGCTGGATCAGGTGGGCGGCCTGATCGTGCAGCTATATCAGAGCTGGGGAAGACCCGATAAAGCGGCAGAGTGGAGCCAGAGGCTGAAACCCGGTAAATGACGAAAGACCAGCCCGACACCTCGAAGCTCAGCGTCCGTGTCCGGCTCACGCCGGTCGACGCCTCGTCCCGCCTGCCTGACATCGACCTGCAGCCCGGGGAGGCGAAGACGATCGGCCGCGGCACGCAGGCCGACGTGCGCATCGACGACCCCAGTCTCTCGCGCCTCCATGCGCGCGTGATGCGCGACGTCCGCGACGGGTCGCTGCGCGTCGAGGACCTGGGCAGCACCAACGGCATCCTGATCAACGGGGTCCAGCAGAAGGCGGCCTCGCTCAAGTCCAGCGACCTGGTGACGTTCGGTGTTGCCGAGTACACGGTGATGGTGCGCGGGCAGGCCGAGAAGCAGGCGCCGCGCCCCGCGCCGGCGCTGCCGTCCACCGACTTCGCGCAGGAAACGATTCTGCGCGTCTCGGTGCAGAAGGACACCGTGCCCGTGGACAAGCTGGCGCTCGAGGCGCTGCTGGCCACGAGCCGCGAGCTGATGGGGTTCGGCGATCTGCCGGCGCTCCTCGAGCGCACCCTCGACCGCCTGCAGGCCATCCTGAAGCCGGATCGCTGCGCGATTCTCTTCATCGACCCGGCAACGGGCACCTTCGTGCCGCGGGCGGTGCGGCCGAAGGGCGCGTACAAGTCCGTGTCGGAGTTCGCGAGCTCGACGGTGATCCGCGAGGCGCTGCGGAACCCGGACGAGCTGATCATCTACGACCCGACGCTCGATCCCAAGCTCTCGCAGGCGCAGAGCCTCGTCGGCGCGCGCGTCCACTCGGCGATCTGCGTGCCGCTCCTCGGACGCAGCGGTCCGATCGGCGCGCTCTACGCGGACCGCGTCGGCGGCGCGCAGGTGTTCGCGCAGGAGCTCGCGCAGTACGCGGCCGCGTTTGCCTCGATCGCCGCCACGGCACTCGAGACCGCGCAGCTCTACGACGACCGTGAAGCGCACTTCCGCGCCACGCTGGAAGCATTCGCGAAAGCCATCGACGCGCGCGACCGCTACACGGCCGGCCACTCCGAGCGCGTGACGCGGTACACGCTCGTCCTCGCGAAGGCCTTCGGGTTGCCCGACGCGGAGCTCGAGATCGTGCGCCGGGGCGGCATGCTGCACGACATCGGCAAGGTCGGTGTCCCCGACGCGGTGCTCCGCAAGCCCGGCCCGCTCGATGCGGAGGAGCGCGCCACCATCGAGCTGCACCCGGTGATCGGCTACACGATGCTCGAGCACGTGCCGTTCCTCAGCCAGTCGCTGCCTGCGGTCCGGGGCCACCACGAGCGGTGGGACGGCAAAGGCTACCCCGACAGACTCGCGGGGACGGACATCCACCTGCACGCGCGGCTCATGGCCGTGGCCGACACCTACGACGCCATGACCTCCGCGCGTCCGTATCGCCCCGGACTCCCGCGCGAGGAGGCGGCGCGCCGCCTCCGCGCGGAGCGCGGCACGCAGTTCGAGCCCGCGGCGCTCGACCTCTACGACGCGTGCGAGGCGGAGTTCCACGCCATCCTCGCGGAGACGAACCCCACGGCCGCCCCGGTCGCCTAGCTATAATCGGCCGTCATGGCCGACGCGAAGAACCCAGCTGAGATAGCGGACCTCCTGCAGGAGGATCGGACCTTTCCTCCGCCGGCGGAGTTCCGCGCGCGCGCCCACGTGCGCGACGAGTCCGTGTACGCGCGCGCCGAGCAGGATCCCGAGCAGTTCTGGGCGGACTTCGCGTCGGAGCTCGAGTGGTTCACGCCGTGGACGAAGGTCCTCGAGTGGACGCCGCCGCACGCGAAGTGGTTCCTCGGCGGCACGCTGAACGCGAGCGTCAACTGCGTGGACCGCCACGTCCGCGGACCGCGCCGCAACAAGGCCGCGCTCGTCTGGGAAGGCGAGCCGGGCGACCGCCGCACGCTGACCTACTTCGACCTCTACCGCCAGGTCAGCCAGTTCGCGAACGTCCTCACGTCGTTCGGCGTCGCACGCGGCGATCGCGTGGCGATCTACCTGCCGCTCGTGCCCGAGCTGGCGATCGCGATGCTCGCGTGCGCGCGCATCGGCGCCATCCACTCCGTCGTCTTCGGCGGCTTCAGCGCCGAGTCGCTCCGCGACCGCATCAACGACTCGCAGTGCAAGCTGCTCGTCACCGCCGATGGCGGCTGGCGCCGCGGCCAGATCGTGCCGCTGAAGCAGATGGCGGACGAGGCGCTCGAGGAGACGCCGTCGATCCAGACGGTCGTCATCGTGCCGCGCCTGCACGGATCGCCGCTTCCGGTCCACATCGAGGCAGGCCGGGATCACTGGTACCACCGGCTCATGGAGGACGCGCCGTATGTCTGCGAGCCGGAGCACATGGACGCGGAGGACATGCTCTACATCCTCTACACGTCCGGGACGACTGGTAAGCCGAAGGGCATCGTGCACACCACGGGCGGGTACCTGGTGGGCACGTACGCGACGACGAAGTGGGTCTTCGACCTGAAGGAAGACGACGTCTACTGGTGCACGGCGGATATCGGCTGGGTGACGGGGCACAGCTACGTCGTCTACGGGCCGCTGGCGAACGGGGCGACGGTCGTCATGTACGAAGGCGCGCCCGACTGGCCGAAGAAGGACCGCTTCTGGGAGATCGTCGAGCGCTACGGCGTCACGATCTTCTACACGGCGCCGACGGCCATCCGCGCGTTCATGCGCTGGGGAACCGACTGGCCCGCGGGCCACGACATGACGTCGCTGCGGCTGCTCGGCTCGGTCGGTGAGCCGATCAACCCGGAGGCCTGGGTCTGGTACTACCGCCACATCGGCGGCGAGCGGTGCCCGGTCGTGGACACGTGGTGGCAGACCGAAACGGGCGCCATCATGATTTCGCCGCTGCCGGGGCTCACGACGACCAAGCCCGGTTCGGCGACGCAGCCGTTTCCCGGCATCAAGGCCGAGATCAGGACCGATCGCGGCGCCAGCGTGGAGGTTGGCGGCGGCCTCCTGGCGCTGACGCGGCCGTGGCCGTCGATGCTCCGCGGCATCTACGGCGACCCCGATCGCTACGTGCAGCAGTACTGGAGCCGCTGGACGCCGGACATCTACTTCACCGGCGACGGCGCCAAGCGCGATCAGGACGGCTTCTTCTGGCTGCTCGGCCGCGTGGACGACGTGCTGAACGTGGCCGGCCACCGGATCGGCACGATGGAGGTGGAGAGCGCGCTGGTCGATCACCCCCGCGTGGCGGAGGCGGCCGTCGTCGGCCGCACGCACGAGATCAAGGGACAGGCAGTGGCGGCCTTCGTCACGCTCAGGGAGGGCACGCAGGGGAGCGAGACGCTCGTCTCAGAGCTGAAGGACCACGTCGTGAAGAAGATCGGCGCGATCGCGCGGCCCGACGACGTGATCTTCACGGCGGACCTGCCGAAGACGCGCTCCGGGAAGATCATGCGGCGGCTGCTGCGGGACATCGCGGAAGGGAAGGCGCTCGGCGATACGACGACGCTGGCCGATCCCAACGTCGTCGCGAAACTCAAGGAGCAGTATCAGGAAGAACACTAGATCAATTCCCAACTCCCAACGACCAACTCCCAAGGCGTCCTGGGCGTTGGACGTTGGAGGTTGGACGTTAGCGCGGTTACGACGTTTCAGAAACCGCTCTAGTCCATGGAGAGCCGCTCGCGCTGCGGGGGCGCCGAGCGGTCCGCCGAAATCTCGACGCGCTCCACGCGGTTGCGCCCGCCCTGCTTGGCGCGATCGACCGCGTCCTTCACCCGCGCCAGCAGCGGCTCTGCCTTGAACGACTTGTCGGCCGAGTGGACGACCAGGACGCCGACCGAGACGGTGACGGGCACCTGCGCGCCGGAGCGGTGATCGCGCAGCTCCAGGCGCTCCTCGATCATGAGGCGCACGCGATCGGCCAGCGCCACGGCGTCGCCCGGCTGGGTTTCGGGAAGGATGACCGCGAAGGCATCGCCCGCCCAGCGCGCGACCCAGTCCTGCTCGCGGAAGTAGGCGCGCACCTGGATGCCGATGCGCTCGAGCACGCGGTCGCCGGCGCCGTAGCCGTGCTTCACGTTGATCTCGGCCAGCTGATCCACGTCGAGCAGCAGCACCGCAAAGGGATGCCCGAACCGCTCGGAGCGCTGAATCTCCTTCTCGAGCGCCGCCTGCAGGACCGCTCTCGTGTAGAGCGTCGTCAGCGGATCGTGGGCATCCCCGTCTGAATGCCCGATGGCGAGCTCGGCATACGCGCCGAGCACGTCGAACGACGCGCGGCGCACCATCTGCGCGATGGCCGGCCACGGCTCCGAGGCGGCGCCGAACGACTCGTCCATGGCGAGCTCGTCGAGCGCGGAGCGCTCCATGAGGTGCACGAGCTCGAACAGCGCGCGCACGGACACCGCCGTGTCCGCGGCGAACGCGCGCGTCTCGACGACCGGCGTCGATCGCGCGTCGAGCGCGCCGTCGTGAATGGCACCGGTCAGGAGCTGGAAGAGGCTCTCGGCCAGGCGGAGGCGATCGGGCGCCGTCACGTTGTCGAGGCCCGCGAACGCATAGACGGCGATCGACTCCTTGACGATCGCGCGGCCGCGCGCCAGCAGCGCACGCGCGACCTGCTTGCGGAGCTCGACGGCGTCGCTCATGTACCCGGTATCGGTGGAATCGAGCCCGGACGGCACGCGGCCTGCCTCCAGATGACTTTATACGACACTAGTGGCTGAATTTTCGGAATACTTACATCGCGACATCGCGACTATATACTCGGCGCTTACAAATTCGGCGGCTACCGGCCTGCCCGCACCGACCCGAAACGTGTAACGGACCCCCAGGAGCACCCGAGGTTGCGCAAGAAGATCGGCGAGTGTCTCGTCCAGGCGGGACTCATCACCGAAACAGATCTGCAAGCCGCTCTCGTCGAGCACAAACGCTCGGGCGAACGCCTGGGGGCTGTCCTCGTGCGGATGAACCTCGCCACCGAGCGGCAGATTGCCAAGGCGCTGGCGTATCAGCTCGGGTTTTCGTACGTGAACCTCGCCGAGAACCCGCCCGATCCGGCCGCGGTCATCTTAATCCCGAAGGAAGTCGCGCTCAAACGCACGTGCCTCGCGATTGCCGTGGAGAAGAACCTGCTCACGGTCGCGATGTCGGACCCGCTGCTCTTCACGCTGGTCCAGGACCTCGAGTTCCAGACGGGCTACCGCATCAAGCAGGTCGTGGCCACGCGCGGAGAGATCGCGGACGCGATCCACGCGTCGTATCCGGACAAGGCGCTCGCGCGCGTCAATCCCGGCGGCAGCGGCCTCTCGGTGCGCGCGCGCGCAGCGCGGCCGGGCCAGGCGGGCGAGGACACGACGCAGGGCGGCATGCTGGCCCCGCTGGTGTCGCCGGGCGGCACGCTCGCGGCGCGGCCCGAAGACGACGTCTTCGAGCAGGCCGCCGCCGACAAGACGGCCAGCCCCGAGACCGCGCCGATCATCGATCTCGTGGATCTGGTGATCAAGAGCGCGCTCAAGAGCCGCGCGAGCGACATCCACATCGAGCCGACCGAGAACAACGTCGTCGTCCGCCACCGGCTCGACGGCCTGCTGAAGGAGGTCATGGACCTGCCGAAGTGGGTGCACGAGGGGCTGGTGGCGCGCATGAAGATCATGGCCGGCATGGACATCGCGGAGAAACGGCTGCCGCAGGACGGCCGCATCCGCGCCACCGCCGAGGACGGCGCCGAAGTGGACTTCCGCGCGTCCACGCTGCGGACGATCTTCGGCGAGAAGATCGTCCTGCGCGTGCTCGATCACCGCAAGGGCGTGCCGCCGCTCGAGGAGCTCGGCTTCTCGGCCACCGCGCTCGAGCGCATCCGCCACTTCCTCCGCCACCAGCACGGCATGATTCTCGTCGTCGGCCCGACCGGCTCGGGCAAGACGACGACGCTCTGCTCGGCGCTGACGTCGGTGCGCTCGGAGCGCACGAACATCATCACCATCGAAGACCCGGTCGAGTACCAGATTCCCGGCGTCAACCAGACGCAGATCAACTCGAAGATCAACCTGACGTTCGCCAGCGCGCTGCGCTCGATTCTTCGGCAGGATCCCGACGTCGTGCTCGTCGGCGAGATCCGCGACCAGGAGACGGCGCGCATCGCGATGCAGGCGGCGC
This sequence comes from Acidimicrobiia bacterium, assembly GCA_016871375.1. GTDB lineage: Bacteria > Acidobacteriota > Vicinamibacteria > Vicinamibacterales > UBA2999 > VFYY01. The sequence goes on along the minus strand of VFYY01000007.1, from coordinate 15,958 downwards.
AGACCGGTCACCTCGTGCTGTCCACGCTGCACACCGACGATGCCCCGTCGTGCGTGACGCGGTTGACCGACATCGGCATCGAGCCGTACGTGAGCGCGTCGGCGCTGGTGGGCGTGATCGCGCAGCGGCTCATGCGGCGGCTGTGCAGCAGCTGCAAGCGGCCGTACACGCCGGATCCGGAGACCCTGCGCGCGATGAGCGTGTCGGACGTGGAGGCGGCGACGCTGACGTTCTACCGCGCCGTCGGCTGCGAGCAGTGCAACCACACCGGCTACAAGGGGCGCGTCGGCATCTACGAGATCATGCCGGTCACCGACAAGCTGCGCCGGTCGATCGCGCAGCGCGGCAGCGAAGCGCACCTGCGCGACCAGGCGCAGGCGGCGGGCATGATCTCGCTCGGTGAAGACGGCCTCCTGAAGGTGAAGTCGGGCGTCACCACGCCCGAGGAGCTGCTGCGCGTCGTCACCGAAGTGGCCCAGACGCGTGCGCTGTGCTCGGAGTGCGGCGCGACGGTGTCGCCGGATTTCGTCGCCTGCCCGGCGTGCGGCACCCGCGTCGGCGGCGGCTGTCCGCACTGCAGCCGCCCGCTGCAGCCCGGCTGGAAGTTCTGTCCCTTCTGCGCGCAGACGACCGACCTCTCGCAGACGCGCCGCCCGGCCCGCGGCAAGCTTCGCCAGAAGCGCGAGCTGCCGGAGCTGCCTGCCGCCAGCAACGTCGCCGAGTTTAAGAAGTAAAATTCCCAACTTCCAATTCCCAACTCCCAAGGCGCGTTCTTTGGGAGTTGGAACTTCGATATTGGGAATCGATGTCAAAGACGTACTACGAGCTTCTGGAAGTGGCGCCGTCGGCGTCCGTCGACGACATCAAGCGCGCGTTCCGGCGCGAGATCGCCAAGTATCACCCCGACAAGGTCGCGCACCTCGGGAAGGAGTTCCAGGACATCGCCGCGGTCAGGGCCGCCGAGCTGACCGAGGCGTACAAGACCCTCACCGACGAGACGCAGCGCGCCGAGTACGACGAGGTGATCTCGTCGGGCGGTCCGGCGGCGCCGACGTCGGCGCCGGTCGCCGCGCCGCCCCCGCGTCCGGCGGCCCCGCGGCACGCGGAGCCCGCGCCGCCGTCCGGGTCGTCCATCTTCCAGCACGAGCGCTCCGCCTCCGGCGACCTCGTCCTCAAGTTCGCGCGCGAGCGGTTCAAGTCGGCGCTCGCCAGCGAATTTGGTCAGTACGACGATCTGCGGCTCCAGGGTTTCGAGGTGTCCGCCGTCCCCAAGCCGGCCTTCTTCAGCATGAAGTCTCCGCCGCGCGTGTTCGGGCGGATCGTCCCTGTGGTTGACGCGGCCGCCGTCGCGGAAGCGTGGACGCTGGCGGCGCGCAGCCCGAAGGACAAGCAGCGCGACCTCTGCCTGTTCCTGATGGGTCCGTCGGTGGCGCCACCCGGCGAGCTGGCCGCGGCCATCAACGAGGAGCGGCGCAAGCCGATGCTGGCCGGCGGAAAGATCTTCCTGGTCCCCGTGAACACGAAGACATGGGCGGCCCATGTCCCGGCCGACGCCCCGCCCGTGGTGAAATCACTGCTGGCGAGACTCAAGCCTGCGTAGTCCTTGGTCCTTCGTCCCTGGTGGAACGAACGACCGGGGACCTGCGTAGACTAAGGACTAGGGACACAGGACGAAGGACCGCGAATGCCCCTGATTGAGACCAACGACCTCTGGAAGACCTACGTGATGGGCTCTGAGGAGATTCACGCGCTGCGCGGCGTGACGACGCAGATCGAGCGCGGCGAATACGTGGCGATCATGGGCCCGTCCGGGTCGGGCAAGTCCACGCTGATGAACCTGATCGGCTGCCTCGACACGCCGACGAAGGGGACCTACCTGCTGAACGGCAAGCGGGTGAGCGAGATGAACGACAACGAGCTCGCGCGCATCCGGAACGAGGAGATCGGGTTCGTCTTCCAGACGTTCAACCTGCTGCCGCGCGCCACCGCGCTCCACAACGTGGAGCTGCCGCTCGTCTACGCGGGCGTCGGCGCGAAGGAGCGCCAGGAGCGCGCGAAGGACGCGCTGGCGCGCGTCGAGCTCGCGGACCGCATGAACCACCGCCCCAACGAGATGTCGGGCGGCCAGCGGCAGCGCGTGGCCATCGCGCGCGCGCTCGTCAACAACCCCTCCATCCTGCTCGCCGACGAGCCGACCGGCAACCTCGACTCGAAGACCGGCGCCGAGATCATGGCGCTCTTCGCCCGGCTCCACGAGTCGGGCAACACCATCGTCCTCGTCACGCACGAAGCCGACGTCGCGGCGTTCGCCCACCGCACGTTGCACCTTCGTGACGGCCAGATCGAGAGAGACGTCAAACAGGCGGCGTAGACCGCACTACACCGCGGCCCAGTGGCCGGCGCCGAGCTGCCTGAGCGGCGCCTCGCGGTCGAACGACGAGGGATCGAGCTCGATGCGCTGGCGGGGCGTGTCGGGGTCGAGGACCGGAATCGCGCTGAGGAGCGCGCGCGTGTAGGGGTGCGTGGGGTTCGCAAACAGCGCGCGCGTGTCCCCCAGCTCGACGATCCTGCCGAGATACATCACCGCCACGCGCGTGCAGATGTGCTCGACCAGCCGGAGATCGTGCGCGATGAAGAGGTACGTCAGCTTCAGGCGCTCCTTCAGGTCCATCATCAGCGTGACCACCTGCGCCTGGATGGAGACATCCAGCGCCGACACGGCTTCGTCCGCGATGATCAGCGCCGGGTTCAGCGCCAGCGCCCGCGCGATGCCGATGCGCTGCCGCTGGCCGCCGCTGAACTCGTGCGGGTAGCGGCGGAGGTGATCCGGCTCGAGACCCACGAGCGAGAACAGCTCGGCCACGCGCGTCCGCCGCTCGGCCTTCGTCCCGAGCCTGTGGATGACGAGCGGCTCCTCGACGATGTCGCCGACGCGCATGCGCGGGTCGAGCGACGAGTACGGGTCCTGGAAGACGATCTGCATGTGACGCCGCGCCTCGCGCATCTGCGACCGCGAGTAGCGCAGCACGTCGTCGCCGCGGAACAGCACCTCGCCCGACGAGGGCTCGATCAGGCGCAGGATGCAGCGGCCGGTGGTGCTCTTGCCGCTGCCCGACTCGCCGACCAGGCCGAACATCTCGCCCTCCTCGATGGTGAAGCTCACATCGTCCACGGCCTTGACGACGGAGGGCGGGCGCCAGAGGCCCTGTCTGCGCACGAAGTGCTTGACGAGGTGGCGCACGTCGAGCAGAGACATCAGCGGCCGGGAATCGATGCGAGGAGGTTGCGCGTGTAGTCGTGCGCGGGCGCGCGCAGGATCTGCCGCACGGGACCCTGTTCGACGAGCGACCCCTTGTACATCACCGCCACGCGGTCGGCCATCTCCGCGACGACGCCGAAGTCGTGCGTGATGAGCAGCACCGCGAGGTTGTACGTCGCCTTCAGCTCACGCAGCAGCTCCAGCACCTGCGCCTGAATGGTGACGTCGAGCGCCGTCGTCGGCTCGTCGGCGATGACGAGCGGCGGGTGGCAGGCGAGCGCGATCGCGATCATCACGCGCTGCCGCATGCCGCCCGAGAGCTGATGGGGATAGTCACGCGCCCGCCGTGGCGCGTCCGTGATGCGCACCGCCTCGAGCAGCTCCACGGCGCGCGCCTGCGCCTCGCCGCCGGAGGCGAGCCCGTGCACCGTCAGCGCCTCGGCAATCTGGTCGCCGACCCGCATCACCGGGTTCAGCGCGGTCGCCGGCTCCTGGAAGATGAGCGAGATGCGGGCGCCGCGCACCGCCCGCATGTCGCGCTCCGGGAGCGCCAGCAGGTCCCGCCCTTCGAACAGCACCGTGCCGCCGGCCACGCGGCCCGGCCGCTGCAGCAGGCGCAGGATGGCGAACGCCGTGACCGACTTGCCGCTGCCGGACTCGCCGACGAGCCCCAGCGTCTCACCCGGTGCAATCTGGAAGCTGACGTCGTTCACCGCGGTCACAGGCGCCGGTGCGCCGTCGAAGACGACGGTCAGGTGCTGCACGTCGAGCAGGGGCGCGGTCATGCGGCGGTGTACTCGCCGAAGACCCGCCGGAGCGCGTCGGCGATCTCACCGAGGGTGGCACGCGCCTCGACGGCCGCCAGAATCGGCGGCACGAGGTTGCCGGCGCCACGCGCGGTCCCCTCCACATCCGCGAGCGCCGTCTGCCACTCGCCGGCGCTGCGGCTTGCCCGCACCGCCCGCACACGCCCGGCCTGCCGGCGTTCGATCTCGGGGTCCAACCGGAACAGGTCCGCCGTGACGCCCGCAGCCCCCTCGTCCGCATACCGGTTCACGCCGACGACGATGGCCTCGCCGGCATCGATCGCCTGCTGGGCGCGATACGCCGCCTCCTGAATCTGCTCCTGGATGGCCCCGGTCTCGATCGCGACCAGCGTGCCGCCCGCGGCGTCGATGCGCGCGATCAGATCGGACGCGTCGCGCTCGATCCGATCGGTCATCGCCTCGATGACGTAGGAGCCGCCGACGGGATCGACCGTGCTGGCCACGCCGGTCTCGTGCAGGATGATCTGCTGCGTCCGCAGGGCAATCGTGGCGCTCTCCTCGGTGGGCAGCGCCAGCGCCTCGTCCTTCCCGTTGCAGTGCAGCGACTGCGTGCCGCCCAGCACCGCGGCCAGCGCCTGCAGCGAGACGCGCACGATGTTGTTGTCGGGCTGCTGCGCGGCCAGCGTACTGCCCGCGGTCTGCGCATGGAACCGCAGCTGCTGGGCGCGCGCGGTCTTCGCGCCGAACCGGTCACGCATGACGACCGCCCAGAGCCGCCGCGCGGCGCGGAACTTGGCGATCTCCTCGAGGAAGTCGTTGTGCGCGTTGAAGAAGAACGACACGCGCTGGCCCGTGGCCTCGACGTCGAGGCCGGCCTCGAGCGCCGCCTGCACGTAGGCGATGCCGTTGGCGAGCGTGAACGCGACCTCCTGCACCGCCGTCGAGCCCGCCTCGCGGATGTGGTAGCCGCTGATCGAGATCGTGTTCCACTGCGGCATCTCGCGCCCGCAGAACGCCATGATGTCGGTGACGATGCGGAGCGAGGGGCGCGGGGGATAGACATAGGTGCCGCGGGCGACGTACTCCTTGAGGATGTCGTTCTGCACGGTGCCCGACAACTTGTCGAGCGGCACGCCCTGACGTCGCGCCACCGCCGCGTACAGCGCGAGCAGGATGATGGCGGTGGCGTTGATCGTCATCGAGGTGGACACGCGGTCGAGCGGGATGGCCTCGAAGAGGGCGGCCATGTCCTCGACCGAGTCGATCGCCACGCCGACGCGTCCCACCTCGCCGGCCGCGAGCGCGTGATCGGAGTCGTAGCCGATCTGCGTGGGGAGATCGAAGGCGACGCTCAGCCCGGTGACGCCGCGCGCGAGCAGGTACCGGTAGCGCCGGTTCGATTCCGCGGCGGTGCCGAACCCCGCGTACTGCCGCATCGTCCACGGGCGGCCGCGGTACATCTGCGGCTGGATGCCGCGGGTGAAGGGAAAGACGCCGGGCGCGCCGATATCGCGGTCGAAGTCGGGGCCGCCGCTCATCCGTCTGGGGGGATTCTACCGCCTCGGACGCGAACCTATGTCGAAGGCTCGAGCAGGCAGCTCGTCCGCTGGATTTGACACTCTCAGATCGTGCCTCTACAATGCAAAACAAGCCTTCCCAAAAGGCTAAATCCAAGTAGATGAAACATTTGGCACCCGATCCCTGCCGGTCTCCCCGGCCGGGCAGGTTCGGATCGGGAGACGCCGCGGATCCCGGCCCGGCGGCGGTGAGGAGGACTGGAATGGATGACGTCGTGAACCGGTTCGCTAAAGAGCTGGCCGACGCGATCGCCGCTGCCGTTGCCGAGAGTCCCCAGGTCGAAGCGTGCCGCGCGAAAGCGCGCGAGGCGGGCTTCGACATGAAAGTCACGCTCGAAGCCGTCGTGGGATTCGTCAACCGCAACAACGGCGGCGCGCTCACGAAGATCACGACGCCGGCGCGTCTGCTCCCGGCACGGAAGCCGTTCGACCTCACCGCCAACGATCGCCGGTTCCTCCGGTCGCTGCGTATCGGCGCGGACGAGGCGAAGGAGACCGTCGAGTAACACGGTAGAGTAGGGATGTGTTTCTCCTCCGGGCGCTCCGGATCGTCGTCCGCGCGGATTCCGATCCGGTTCGCCAGGCGCTCTTTGCGAACCTGAGACAGTCGAGCCTGCCGGTGCGCATCGTGCATAACGTGCACGAGCGCCTCGGCAGGACCGCGCTTTCCGGCCTTCTCGTTTCCCTGTACGGTCTCGCGTTCTTCCTCTTCATCGCTCCGCCGCGCCGGCGCGGCGCGCAGCTGCTGACGGTGGCGCGCCACGCGAACGCCCGCCGGCAGGTCGCGCGCGTCGCCGCGTGGGCGGGTGCGGATCAGTGCGGCGCGGTGGATGTCAGCCCGCGCGCGCTGCTCGGGCGCTACGCGTGGCCCCGGCGTCCGCTGCACCGCTTCATGCAGGCGCTGCGCGTCATCCGCATCATCGACCGCCGGCACGGGTTCCTGGTGTCGGGCTACATCACACCGGAATCGACCGTGGCCCCCGGTATTCTGATCTCGACACGCAGCTTCCTGCCGCCGCTCGCCGCGCTGCCGATCAGGCGCCCCTACCTCGCGGCCGCCGTCGAGGATGCGCGGGCGAGGCGAAGCGCCGACGGCGTGCCATGAAGAAGACATGGATTGCCGCGGCGCTCGTCGTCGTCGCGGTGGCGGCGCTTGTGGACGTTCGAACGAGCGGGCCGCGGGTGGCGGTCCGCTGGGGCCCGGGCGTTGATGCCGCGGCGCGTGCCGGCCTCGAGGAGCGTTACAGCCTCCGGAACGGCGAACCGGACGGCGGCACGACGTGGCGGTACGACCTCGGTGACCGTTCCCGCGACAACATCCGGGACCTCGTCACCGACGCGGCGGTCGAGGACACGGCGGCGATCGACCGCGAGGCGTTCACGGTCCCGTCGCCGACGATTCGCGTCGCCGTGCGGCCGCTGCCGTATCCCTTCAGCGATCGCTTCGACAGTCCGCTGCAGCTGTGGCAGTTGCACCAGTCGCTGTGGCTGCTGCTTGCGGGCGCATCCGTGCTCGCGGCGTCCCGCGCGACGAGCGTGCGCCTGCGGCGCAATACCACCGTTGCGGCGCTGATCGTGGTCGGGATCCTGGGCGTCACGCTGCCATTGTCTCCGGCCTTCGTGCGTATGGGCGACGCGAACCAGAGTTCCGAGACTCGCCTCGCGTTCGGGCGCTACGCCGGCGTGTACGAGATCCGGTACGAGGCGCATCTCTCGTACGCCCTCCTCGGGCGCCTGGATCACCTCGGCGGCGCGACGACGGAGTCGCCAGTGCGTGCCCAGATCGTGCTGGCCCGTGCCGCGTCGGCCTGGTTCCTTATCTGCGCGCTCGCCGTTGCTGCGCTGGAGCGTTGGTCGCCGATGATCGTGCGATACGTCGCGCTCGCGGTGCTGGCACCGTCGGCACTGCTGTATCTCGGCTGGCGTGAGGTGGGCTACATGTCGCTGAACGTGGCGGCCTACCCGCTGCTCGCCCGCGGCCTGCGCGACGGCGGCTGGCGCCTGGAAGCCGGAGGCGTCCTCGCGGGTCTGGGCGCGGCGTTCCATGCGCTGGGACTCGTGTCGATCATCGGCGGTTGGCTTGCCGCGCTGGCCGCGCGCGCGCGCGCGGCGGACCGCGTCGGCCGGCTGCTCCGCATCGCTGCGTGGGGCACGGCTGCCTACCTCGGATGGATCGCAGTCTACATCGTCGTGCTGAAACTGCCGATCGTGCTCGGCCACGCCGAACGCTTTCCCTGGCGCCCTTTGTTCGTGGATGACGTGAGCCAGGGTCGTGTCAACGCCGCGATCTTCAGCGCCATCGGCGCGCGCGATCTGGCCATGACGGCCTGGGTCGTGGGGGCACCGCTGCTGCTGGTCGCCGTGTCGCTCTGGCGCGAACACGCCGATGAGGTGCGAATGGCACTGGCGTATACGCTCGCGTCAGCGGTCTTCGTGATCTGCTTCTGGCCGATCCAGGGGTTGAACGAAGAGATGGACCTGCTGGTGGCCGCATTTCCGGCGCTGTACGCGCTGGCGTGGGTGTGGGCCCACGACGCACGACGTACGAACATTGCGGCCGCACTCCTCGCCTCCGGCCACTACGCCTTCTGGCGCGTCACGCTCGATCCGCAGTTCCGGAACGCGCCCCTTTTCTGATCTGGATCAGAAACCACACTTTTTTCGCGCGGCTGCATCGCATGTCGGATATACTCCGACGCCTCGGGAGGGGAGGAGGGCGCCGCGATGTCACGGAAGGGGTGTGCTTCCGCGACGGCAGGCACGACGCTGTCGCTGCTGATCTGTCTATCCACTGCCGCGGACGCGCAACAGCCGCCGCGTACCGCGGGTCCCGTTGCGCCGCCTGCCATCATCTTCGGCGTGGGCGACATCATGCATTGCGCGGCGCCCGAAGGCGGCGACATCACCGGCCGTCTCATGGAGCGGCTCCTCGACGAGACGCCAGGCAGCCTCGCGATCACGCTCGGCGACAACTCGAACGACGACGGGTCGGAGCTCAGTTACGACTGCCTCAATCGCTCGTCATGGGGCCGGTTGATGGGCCACGTGTTTCCGACGCCCGGCAATCATGATTACGGCGTGGACAAGGACCTGCCGTTCTACTTCCTCTACTTCCCGAACGCGGGCCCGCTGCGCCGCGGGTACTACGCGTACAACGTCGGCGCCTGGCGGGTGTACGCACTCAACACCGAGCTCGTGGCGCCTGCCGCGCGCCTGCGGCAGCTCGAGTGGCTGGAGCAGGATCTCCGCGCGAACCATGCCTCGAGGTGCGTGCTCGCGTACTTCCACCGGCCGCCGTTCTCGTCGGGTCAGTTCGCCAGCCCGGCGTGGGCGCTCCCGATCTTCAGGATCCTGTATCGCTACGGGGCGGACCTGGCCGTCACCGCGCACGAACACTTCTTCGCATACCTGCCGCCGCTGAACCCCGACGGCGTCGTCGACGTGTCGAAGGGTGTGCCGACGATCATCGCCGGCACGGGTGGCGCCAGGTTCTTCCGCCGGCCGAAGACGCTCCGCTGGGGCGCGCACGGCGAAGAGATCGTCGCCGGCACGCTGGGCGTGGTGAGGCTGAGGCTGTACCCGGGCCGCTTCGACTGGGCGTTCGTGCCCGCGCAGCCGATGGCGGGCACCCCCCCGTCAGGGGCGGGGCGGTGCCACGCCAACCCGTCGAATTAGCGCGCCTTCCCCTGGTTGGCGACGGCGGCCTGCGCCTGGCGGACGGCGTCCTGGTCGCCGAGGTAGTACTTCTGCAGCGGCTGCAGGTCGTCGTCGAGCACGTAGACGAGCGGGATGCCGGTCGGGATGTTCAGCTCGAGGATGTCCTGCTCGGAGATGTTGTCCAGATACTTCACCAGCGCGCGCAGGCTGTTGCCGTGGGCCGCGATGATCACCTTGCGGCCCGCCTTGATCTCGGGCGCGATCATCCCGTGCCAGTACGGAAGAAAGCGCGCCACCGTGTCCTTCAGCGACTCAGTGGACGGCAGCTCCTGGCGCTCGAGCGACGCGTAGCGCCGCTCGTGGGAGGCATGGCGCGGATCCTCCGCGGAGAGCGGCGGCGGCGGAATGTCGTAGCTGCGCCGCCAGATCTTGACCTGCGCCTCGCCGTGCTTCGCGGCGGTCTCGGCCTTGTTCAGTCCCTGCAGGGCGCCGTAGTGACGCTCGTTGAGCCGCCACGTCGTGTGCTGCGGGATCCACATCAGATCCATCTCGTCGAGGGCGATCCAGAGCGTGCGGATCGCGCGCTTGAGCACCGAGGTGAACGCGACGTCGAACTCGAACGTGTCGGCGCGCAGCAGCCGGCCGGCCTCGCGCGCCTCCTCGCGGCCCTTGTCGGTGAGATCGACGTCGGTCCAGCCCGTGAACCGGTTCTCGCGGTTCCAGGCGCTTTCGCCGTGGCGGAGCAGAACGAGTCGGTGCATCTCTAGCGCGCCGCCGTGGGAGAGACTGCCGCGAGCTGCTTGATGGCCGCCCGCCCTGCGTAGCGGCCGGACGATCCGAGGTCTTCCTCGATGCGGAGCAGCTGGTTGTACTTGGCGATGCGGTCGCTGCGGCTGGCGGAGCCGGTCTTGATCTGCCCCGCGCACGTGCCGACCGCGAGGTCCGCGATCGTGCTGTCCTCGGTCTCGCCGGACCGGTGCGAAATGATGGTCGCGTAGCCGGCCGCGCGCGCGATGGCAATCGCGTCGAGCGTTTCCGTCACCGTGCCGATCTGATTGAGCTTCACGAGCAGCGCGTTGCCGACGCCGTCGTCGATGCCCCTCCGCAGAATCTCCGGGTTGGTGACGAACACGTCGTCTCCAACGAGCTGCACGCGGTCGCCGAGCGCGCGCGTGAGCGCCTTCCAGCCCTCCCAGTCGCTCTCGGCCACGCCGTCCTCGATCGAGATGATCGGGTACTGACGCACCCAGTCCGCGTACATCTCCACCATCTGCTGCGACGTCCGTGACGGTTCGCCGGACTTCGTGAACACGTACGTCCCGTTCTTCCACAGCTCGCTCGACGCGACGTCGAGCGCCAGGAACACATCGGCGCCCGGCGTCAGCCCGGCCTTGCCGACGGCCTCGACGACGATGTCGAGCGCTTCGCGGTTGGACTTGAGGTTGGGGGCGAAGCCGCCTTCGTCGCCGACGCCGGTCGAGTGGCCGGCCTTCTTCAGGATCGATCGCAGCGCGTGAAAGATCTCCGTGCCCGCGCGCAGCGCCTCGGCGAACGTGGGCATGCCGACGGGCATGACCATGAACTCCTGCAGGTCCACGCTGCTGTCGGCGTGCGCCCCGCCGTTCAGGATGTTCATCATCGGGACCGGCAGCACGTACTTGCCGTCGGCGGGGACGTTCCCGCTCAGCGTGCCGAGGTGCTCGAACAGGGGCCGCCCGGCGGCGGCCGCCGCCGCTTTCGCCGCCGCGATCGACACGCCGAGGATCGCGTTGGCGCCGAGGCGGCTTTTCGTGGACGTGCCGTCGAGCTGGAGCTGCAGCCGGTCGATGGAGGGCTGGTCGAGCGCGTGGCCGCGCAGGGCGGCGGCGATCTCACCGTTGATGTGCGCGACGGCGTTGCGCACGCCCTTGCCGAGGTAGCGGCGCTTGTCGCCGTCGCGAAGCTCGAGCGCTTCCCGCTCGCCGGTGGACGCGCCGGAGGGCACCGCCGCCCGGCCGAAGGCCGTGCCCGCCCAGAGATCGACTTCCACCGTGGGATTGCCGCGGGAGTCGAGGATCTCGCGGCCGCGGATGCGCGTGATCTGCAACGTCAGCCTTTCTTCTCCGGGCCGCAGAGCCACAGAGTCACAGAGATATTCTGGTTCACTCTGTGTCCCTGTGTCTCTGTGGCATGTCTCACGTCTGCGCGGGACCGCTGCGGTCGGCTTCCGCCTCGGCGCGGAGCGCTTCCTCGCTGATGGGGCCGATGAGCGGCTCGTCCTCGGCCGTGACGATCACGACGCCGCCCTCGGTCACCGTGTGGCGGCGGCGATCTTCGTCCGCGTCGAAGCCGATGAGCGCCCCGCGCGGGATGAGCACGTCGCGATCGACGATGGCGCGGCGGATGCGCGCGTGGCGGCCCACGCGGACGCCGGGCATCAGGATCGTCTGCTCGATCTCGCAGAAACTGTGCACGCGCACGTTCGGGCACAGGATGCTGCCCATGACGCGGCTGCCCGAGACGATGCAGCCCGCGGAGATGACAGAGTCCAGCGCCTGCCCGCAGCGGCGGCCCTGCTCGGCGAAGACGAACTTCGCCGGCGGCGCCTGCGGCTGGTAGGTGCGCAGCGGCCACTCGGGGTCGTACAGGTTGAACTCCGGGTTGACCTGACAGAGGTCCATGCTCGCGTCGTAGTAGGCGTCCAGCGTCCCGATGTCGCGCCAGTACTTCGCCGCCTTCTTGTTCTCGTCGTAGAACCGGTAGCAGAAGACCGGCGAGGTCTGGATGAGCAGGGGGATGATGTTCTTGCCGAAGTCGTGCTGGCTGTCAGGGTTCGCGGCGTTCTCTTCGAGCGCGCGCACGAGGACGTCCGCGCGGAAGATATAGATCCCCATCGACGCCAGCGCCATCCCCGGCGCCCCCGGAATCCCCTTCGTCTCGGCCGGCTTCTCCTGGAAGCCGGTCACCCGGTCGCTTTCGTCGATGTCCACGATGCCGAAGCGGCTGCTCTCGCTGACGGGGACCTCGAGGCTGGCGAGCGTCGCATCCGCGTTCCGCTCGACATGGAAGCGGAGCATCTTCGAGTAGTCCATCTTGTACACGTGGTCGCCCGACAGCACGATGATGTGGCTCGGGGCCTCGCGCGAGACGGAGTAGAGGTTCTGGTACACGGCGTCGGCCGTGCCGAGGTACCAGTGCTCGCCGACCCGCTTCTGCGGCGGCAGGATCTCGATGAACTCGCCAAGCTCTTCCGACACGACGTTCCAGGCCATGCGGATGTGGCGGTTGAGCGACAGCGACTTGTACTGCGTGGCGATATAGATGTGCCGCAGCCCCGAGTTGATGCAGTTGCTGAGCGTAAAGTCGATGATGCGGTACGGTCCGCCAAAGTAGACGGCGGGCTTGGCTCGTTCCTTGGTCAGCGGGTACAGCCGCTCCCCGGCGCCGCCGGCGAGCAGGATTACGAGGATGTCGTCCAGGTTCATGCGGGGCACCGCGCCCGGGGGCGAAAGGGGCCGATGATACCACTTTGACTTGGCCTTCCCCCGGGCCTATGATCAGGCGATTCAGATTCTTGGATGGCCCCGTCCTGGGGCTCCTTCTCTCTTGATGCGAGGCATGATGAATTTCTCCCGGCTCCTCACCCTGGCCGTTGCGGCGGCGTCTCTGGCCGTCCTGTCGCCGGTCGTCGAGGCACAGAACAACCAGAACAACCGCCAGGAACAGCAGCGCAGCCAGGCCGAGCAGCGCGATATTCAGGCGGTGGTCCAGCTCGTGGATGCGGTGAGCGCCGGCAAGATGCCCGCCCCGACGGACATCGCAGTGGCGTGGGATGCCAGCCACAACGTCAAGGGCGGCGACGGCTCCACCTACATTCCGTTCACGATCGCGATCAACCGCAGCCAGATGGCGGCGCCGGGCGCCGCGGTCTACGTGCGCGTCGTGAACAAGGGTGCGCCCGCGCCGGCGCCGGCCGCCGAGCAGAACAACCGCAACAACGACCGCAATCAGCCGCCGCCGCGCGTCGTCTACCCGTGGGACAACGTGCACTTCCTCGACGTTCCCGACGGCGGCAAGGTGTCGCGCGCCATGGCGCTCAAGCCGGGCGAGTACGAGGTGTTCATCGCGGTGAAGGAACGCACGCCGGCGAACCCGCCGCGCAACGCGCCGCCGGCCAAGACGGGGCTCCTCCGCCGCGACCTGACCGTGCCGGACTTCAACGCGCCCGATCTCAGCACGAGCAGCATCATCATCGCGGACGCGATCGAGCCCGTGAACACGCCGCTCACGCGCGAGCAGCAGCAGGAGAACCCGTACGTCTTCGGCACGATGAAGGTCGTGCCGTCGGCGACGATGAAGCTGAAGAAGGCCGGCGAGCTCCAGGTGCTGTTCTGGATCTACGGGACGCAGCAGGCGGCGGGGAAGCCGAACGTGCTCGTGGAATACAACTTCCACGTGAAGAACCCCGACGGCACCGAGAAGTACTTCAACAAGACCGCCCCGCAGGAGCTCAACGCGCAGACGCTGCCGCCGCAGTTCGACGTCGCGATGGGCCACCAGCTCCCGGGGAGCCTCGTCGTGCCGCTGATGAGCTTCCCCGCCGGCGACTACCGCCTCGAGATCAAGATCACGGATAAGATCTCAGGGAAGACGCTGACGCAGAACACGAACTTTACCGTCGAAGCCTGATGATTGACGTCCGCCCGGCGCTGTGCGCACTGGCCGCCCTGCTGTGGCTCGGGGGCACCGCTGCGCCGGCGGACGCGCAGATCCCCGCCCTGGCGCCGGTGGCGCAGGTGCGCCCGGTGACGCAGGTCGCGGCGACGACGCAGACCGACCTGCACGGCACGGTGCTCGACGACCGTGGTGCGCCCCTGACCGGCGCGGTGATCTCGGCGCTCGGGTCGGCCACCGCGTTCGCCGTCTCCGATCGCCAGGGGCAGTTCACGTTCCGCAACCTGCCCGCGGGCCCCTATCTCATTCGCGCGCATCTCCAGGGCTACGTCCCCGCCCGCGCCCGCATCGTCCAGGTCACCCAGGCCACACGGACGCTGGCGGCCATCGCGCTGACGCGTCGCGCGGACGGCAGCGACGCCGCGCCGCAGGTGCTCGAGGCGGGTGTGGGCGCCACCGGCGGCGATGACGACCCGGCCGCCGAGGGGACTGACGACACGTCCACGCACGATCACGGCGAGGTGGCATGGCGCCTGCGCCATCTCAAGCGCGGCGTGCTCAAGGAAGTCGCACCGGGCGTGCTCGACACCGGCGACGACTCGTTCTTCGACGGCTCGATCGCGACGTTCACGCGGACGGTCGGGACACCCGCGCGCTACGCGACGGCGCTCTTCACCGACCTGCCGCTCTCGGGGCAGTTCAACCTGCTGACGAGGACCTCGTTCGACCGCCCGCAGGACATGTTCCACCCGGAGACATGGGTGCCCGGCGGCATCGCATTCGTGGCGCTGCACGCGCCTGCGGGCAGCGGCGACTGGCGCGTCCGCGGCGCCGTGACGCAGGGCGACCTGTCGTCGTGGATTGTCGAAGGCTCCTACCTGCGCGGCGCGGCCGCGGAGCACCGCTACGAGGCCGGCGTCTCCTACGGCATGCAGCGCTATCTCGGCGGCAACGCGGATGCCCTCGCGGCCGTGACCGACGGCGCGCGCAACGTCGGCGCGGTATACGCCTACGACGACTGGACGATCAACCCGCGCGTGAGCGTCGCCTACGGTGCGAAGTACGCGCGCTACGACTACCTGGCGCAGCAGGGGCTGCTCAGTCCGCGCGCGAGCGTGACCGTCGCGCCGCTCGAGGACGACCCGGTGAAGATTCGCGCCAGCGTCTCACGGCGGCAGATGGCGCCTGGCGCGGAGGAGTTCATCCCGCCCAGCACGGGCCTGTGGCTGCCCCCGGAGCGCACGTTCTCGCCGCTGACGCGCGGCGGCGGCTTCACGGCCGAGAGCATCAGCCACGTCGAAGTCGCCGCGGAGCGCGAGACGGTGGCCGACGTCGTAATCGGCGGCCGCCTGTTCCGCCAGTCGGTGCGCGACCAGCTCGTGACGCTGTTCGGCGTCTCGCCGGCCGGCAGCGCGCCGGCGCCAATCGGCCACTACTACGTCGCCTCGGCGGGTGATGTGGACGCCAGCGGCTGGGGCGTCAGCCTGAGCCGCGCGGTCTCCGAAGCCGTGCGCGCGTCCATCGACTACACGCGCGTCGACACCACCTGGGCGCGGGCGACGTTCCGCTCCGACGAGCGCATCCACGACGTGACGGCGTCGGTGGAGAGCGTGGTGCCGGTTACCGAGACGCGTGTGTTCGTCCTCTACAAGCTGAACACCGGGTTCGCGGACGCGGTGCCCGCGGCGCAGCCGCGGACGCGGGCGCGCTTCGACGTGCAGGTGAACCAGTCGCTGCCGTTCATGAACTTCAGCAGCGCGCAGTGGGAGATGCTCGTCGCGGTGCGCAACCTGTTCCGCGAGGAGCTGCTCGATGCGTCGGTGTACGACGAGGTGCTCGTCGTCCGGCCGCCGAAGCGGATCGTCGGCGGCGTGACGGTGAGGTTCTAGAGGTCAAAAGTCAAAAGTCAAAGGTCAAAGGTAGGCATGTCCCTTTGACCCTTGACCTTTGACCTTTGACCTATTTTTGTCGCTGTTTTCGGCGTCCATTTGATTGAACGAGGCGTCCTGGTGTTTGGATCGCGAATGGCTCCGGCCGTCGCGATC
>VFYY01000006.1 GCA_016871375.1 Acidimicrobiia bacterium | reverse complement strand
GGGACAGAAGGCCGCGCTTCGAGGGCAAGCCACGATTCGAAGGGAAGCCGCGGTTCGAAGGGAAGCCACGGTTTGAGGGCAAGCCACGGTTTGAGGGGAAACCGCGCTTCGACACCCGCGGGCGCCCGCCACGTGAGAAGCCGCCCGGCGACCCGCTGCGCCGGCCGTCGGGGCCTGCGCGGCCGTCGGGCCCGGCGGGGCCGAAGCGCTCGTTCGCAGGTGACCGGCCGTTTTCCGGCAACGGCAACCGTCCGTTTGCCGGCAAGAGCAGGCGCCCATTCGCGGGCAAGCGGCCGTTTGCGCCGAAGCCCTGGGAGCGTGACCGCGATCGCAAGCGCAAGCGGAACGACGGCGAGTCGTGATCGCGCACATCGTCCTGTTCAAGCCGCGCGCGGATCTGCGCGCGGCGGATCGCGACGCGCTCATCACGAGCTTCGAGCGCGCGCTGCGCGACATTCCGTTCATCACCCGCGCGCGCGTCGGCCGGCGCGTGACGCACGGCCGCCCGTACGAATCCCTGATGCGCGTGGACTACCAGTACGCCGCGGTGCTGGAGTTCGAGGATCTCGGCGCCCTCAAGGCGTACCTCGAGCATCCGGCGCATGCCGAACTGGCGACGCGCTTCTTCAGCGCGTTCGAAGAGGCGCTGATGTACGACTTTGCGCTGACTGAGGAGGCGGCGGCGCTCCCTCGGGGATAGCCGGCGCCAGCGGGAACCACACCCGGAAGGTCGAACCCGTCCCCACCGCGCTGCGCACGCGCAGCGCCCCGCGATGGCCGTGCACGATGCCCTGGACGGCCGCCAGGCCGAGCCCGTGGCCCGTCGGCTTCGTCGTGAAGAACGGCTGGAAGATGCGCGCGATCGTCGCGGAGTCCATGCCGGGACCGTTGTCCTCGACTTCCACGAACCCGTAGTCAGCCGGAACCGCATCGTCCGCGCACTCGACGGCACCGAGCTGCTGGCCGTTCAGGTGCTCGATGCCGACTTTCACCACGATGCGGCCGCGCTCGTTGACCACGTCGGCGGCGTTGATGATCAGGTTCATCACAACCTGCCGGATTTGCGTGGCGTCGGCCTCAAGCACGGCCGACTGGCCCTCGTAGTCCAGCGTGCAGTGGCGCGCCGCGGAGGCGCGCATCAGGTCCACCATGTCCCCGACCAGCGCGTGGAGGTCGACGCGCTCGATCGACCCATGGCGCTCGCCGGCGTAGGCCAGCATCTTGTCCACCAGGTCGGCCGCGCGCTGCGCGCCCAGCAGGATCGCGCCGACGCTGTGGCCCATGTCGCTCGACGGCGGGATGTGCAGCGACAGCAGGTCGGCGTTGCCGACGATGCCGGTCAGGAGATTGTTGAAGTCGTGGGCGAGGCCGCCGGCGAGCACGCTGAGGCTCTCGCGCTTCTGCTGTTCCTGCACGCGCGCGGCCAATGCCGCACGCTCGGCTTCCGCCTTGAGCTGCTCGGAGATGTCGCGCAGCACCATCACCGACGCGGCGGCGCGCCCCCGCCGCGTGCGCACGCGGATCACGCGCACGTCGAAGAAGCGCACGTCCCCGCGCCGCTCGTACGTCAGCGTCGTCGACCAGTCACTCACGACGTCGAGGCTCACGTCGCGCAGCACCGGGATCAGCGAGCCGACGGGCTTGCCGGCCCAGTGCGCCGGGTGGCCGGCGATCGCGCGCGCCGCCGCATTCATGTCCAGCACGCGCCTGGACGCGTCGAGCACGATGACGGCGTCGCTCAGGCCCTCGATGACGGTGTCGCGGGCAACGGGAATCAGCTCGAAGAGGCGGTCGCGGTGCAGCGCACGGATGAACAGCAGCCCCGAGACGGTGAAGGCGATTGGCGTCGGATCGAGGCCGGGCACCGTCAGGCCGGAGATGTAGGCCGCGTTGCCGGCGAGGGGCACGAGCGCCGCCGCGATGAGCGCCATCCACTGGCTTCGGAACGGCGGCGGCGTGTTCCGCAGGGCCCGGATGAACAGCGCCGCGCCCACGAGCACGAGCACGTAGTTGTAGGCGGCGGCCACCCAGAACCACCAGCCGTGTCCGTAGACGGCGACGCCCGCCGCGTCGAGCGTGACGCTCGGCCAGAGCGCCCCGTGCCAGGAATTGGTCCACGCCGCCAGCATCGTCAGCACCGGTACGATCCACAGCGCGGCCTTGGCGCGGTACTGCGCCGCCCACGTCACGTCGCCGTATTCGGCGGCAAAGAGGAACCAGAGGGGCGGCACGCTGGCAATCGCGCCGTACTGAATCTTCGCCCAAAGGAGCTTCGCGTCGAGCGAGTCCACGACGCCATGAAACCCGCTGGTCGCGCACCATGCGCCGACCGCGAGCATCAGGCAGTAGAACGCGCCGCTCCCGGGCACGGTCGCCGCGCGCCGGATCCGCCACGCGACGAACGCAGCCAGCGCCGACGTGGCGAACAGGGCGAACGCCAGGACGCTCACGCCGTGAAAAGGCGCTCCTCGAGCGCCGCGCAGATGGCGTGGTAGGTGACGAGGTGGACTTCCTGGATGCGTGCGGTCTCGGTCAGCGGCACCGCGAGCAGCACGTCGCAGTGCTCGCGCATCGAGCCGCCGGATTCGCCGGTGAGGCCGACCGTGCGCAGGCCGAGCTCGCGCGCCCGCCGAAGCGCGTTGACGACGTTCGCGGAGGTCCCGCTCGTGGAGATGCCGAGCGCCACGTCGCCGGCGGCGCCGAGCGCCTGAATCTGCCGCGCGAACACGTCGTCGAAATCGTGGTCGTTGCTCCAGGCGGTCAGGATGGCCTGGTTAGTGGTGAGCGCGACGGCGGGGAGCGGCGCGCGCTCCCGCGCGAACCGGCCGACGAGCTCCGCGGTGAGGTGCTGGGCGTCCGATGAGGATCCGCCGTTGCCGAAGACGAGCAGCTTCCGCCCCGAGGCGAAGGCGTCGTGCAGCAGGTCGGCGGCACGGCCCACGGCCTCGATGTACGCACTGTCGGCGACACGAGCCATGTTGCTCGAAACGAGTCGGAACACGCCGGCGTAGTCAGCCATCAGCTGTGGGGGCGGAGCAGCTGAATTGTATCAGTCAGACGGCGGCAACCTGGCCGGGCACGTCGAAAAAGCACGCGTCGACGATCGCCCGCAGCTCCGCGATGCTCGTCGCGGCATTGACGCGCACGCGCAGGTGCGACGCGCCGTCCAGGCCCTTCGAGTACCACGCGCACAACGCGCGGAGCTTGTTGATCACCCATCGTTCGCGTCCGACCGCGACGAGCGCCGGTGCGCCGGTGCGGGCGTGCGACGGCGCAACGTGCCGGAAGCCGTCGGCCTCGTGAACCCGCTCGCTGAGCAGCAGGTCGATGTACTGGTGGAGAAACTCTCCGCGCTCGCGCAGCGTGACCTCGCGCGGCGGACGCCCGGCCGCCAGATCGGCCGCCTGGGCCAGGATCCAGGGATTCCGCAGCACGCCGCGGCCCACGAGGACGCCGCTGATGGGCCGACTGAAGTCGGCCCCTACGCCTCCCGCGAGCTTCGCACCTCCCGAGAGCTTCGCGATCACGTGCTCGGGCTCCACGCAGTCGCCGCTCCCGAGCACCGGGATCGTGAGCTCGCTGGCGACGCGCGCCACGAGGCTCCAGTCGGCGCTGCCCGAGTACGACTGCTCCGCGGTACGCCCGTGGATCGTCACCGCCGCGGCGCCCGCATCCTGCACCATCTTCGCCAGCGCGGGCGCGTTGCGCGAGCCGTCGTTCCAGCCGGCCCGCATCTTCACCGTGACGGGGATCTTCACCGCCCTGGTCATCGCCCCGATCACGCTCGCGGCGCGCTCGGGCTCGCGCATCAGGCTGCAGCCGGCGTGGTGCTTGGCAATCTTCGGGACCGGGCACCCCATGTTGACGTCGACGATGTCGGCGCCCATCCCTTCGACGATCCGCGCCGCGTCGGCCATCTTCTGCGGATCGCCGCCGAAGATCTGGATCGACACCGGCCGCTCCTCTTCCGTGTACTCCGCGTACTCGAGCGTCCGGTCGATGCCGCGCACGAGCCCCTCCGACGACACCATCTCCGTCACGACGAGGCCGCAGCCGCCGTGGCGCTTGACGAGGCGGCGGAAGGCCGTGTCCGTCATGCCCGCCATCGGCGCGACGACGAATGGCGACTCGAGCGTGACGTTACCGATCTTCATCGTGGTAGGGGCGACGCATGCGTCGCCCGTCAGTAGGCTCGCACATCGGCGGCGTCCACCTCGACGCTGACCGCCTGTCCGATGAGATCGACCGAGAGCACCAGCCGTGCGTGCGCGCCCTTGCGGACGAGGCGGCCGATCACCCCGCGCAGCGGACCGTGGACGACCTCGACCATCATCCCCTCGCGAATCATCGGGCAGGGATCGTAGGCGAGATCGCTCTCGACGAGCTGGCGGATGCCGTCGATTTCGTGCTCGGGAATGGGCGCGGGCTCGCCTTCGAAGGAGATGATGCTCACCACGCCCGTGCACTTGAGGATCGGCAGCCGCTCCGCGGCGTTGAACCGCGCGAAGCAGTAGCCGGGGAACAGCGGCCAGTCGATCTTCTTCTTCCGGTCCTTCCAGCGGCTCCACTTCGTCACCGTCGGGAGGAAGGCTTCGATGCGCTTCTGTTCGAGCTGCTGGCGGACGACCTGCTCGTGGCGCGACCGCGTCCAGAGCGCGTACCAGTGTTCGTCGGTCATCCCGCCAGGGCCTTCTGCCGGACCGCGAGCGCCTGGTCGTAGGCTTTCTTCAGCTCGTCGTTCCGCCAGGTGATCGTGGCCTGGGTACGCAGGCGCTCCAGGTACTTCAGCCGTTCGCCGCGCAGCTTCTGCTCGCCGACGCGGTTGCTGATGTCCGAGCGGGCATCGTCGAACGAGCGGATCTTCGTCTCGGTGCGCGACTCGAGCTTCAGGATCTGGTAGCCGCGCTGCGTCCGCATGACGTCGGTGAGATCGCCGACCTTCATCCCGTTGAGCAGCTTCTGCAGCGGCTCGGCGAGCTCGTTCACGTTGATCGGCCCGATCAGGCCGCCGTTCGCCTTCGAGGGCGCATCCGAGACCTCGCCCGCCAGACGCGGGAAGGGCTCGCCGCCGAGCAGGCGCTTCCGCACCGCATCCGCCTCGGCGCGCGCCTCGTCGTCCTGCGCCACGTTGATGCCGCGCGCGTCGGCCGGCACCTCAATCAGGATTTCGCGCAGCGTGATCTCGGACGGCGTGGTGAACTGCCCCCGGTTGACCTCGTAGTAGGCCTTCGCCTCGTCCTCGGTCACCGCGATCTTGGCCATGACCTCGCGGTTCTGGACCTCGGAGACGAGCATCTGCCGCTCCAGCGACCGCCGCAGGTCCGCCATCGTCATGCCTTCCTGCGTGAGCGCGGCCTGAAACCTCTCGTCGTCTTCGAGCTGGTTGGTCTTCTTGATGTTCTCGACGATCTGCTTGAACTGGTCGTCGCCGAGCGCCAGCCCCAGCTCGCGGCCCCGCTGAATGAGCAGGAGCTCGTCCACGGCGTCGAGAATCAGGTCCGGCGTCACCTCGGCCACCGCCTTCCGCAGCTCGGGGCTTTCGGGCGTGACGTTGGACAGCTCGGGACGCTGGCGGAGGACCGCAATCTGGCGGGCCTCGAAGTCGCTCTTCGTCAGGATGTCGCCATTCACGTTGACGAGTACCTGCTCGATGATTTCCTGCCCGACCAGGGCGGCCGAAGCCCCCCCGAGCACGAGCGCTGCCGCGGCCGCCGCACATAGGTTGCGCATCGACAATTCCTTGGAATTCAACATTTTACCCTAAGGCGCTGAGCAGCTCCTCGAGCCGCGAGAACATGCCGCCTTCACCCCGTGGGTTGGCCTCGGGGCGCCGGAGCATCTCCTCTTTCGTGAACCCGCCCTTGACCTCGCCGGCCGTGGCGCGGGCCGTCCACCAGCTGGTTCCCTGGGAACCCTTCCTTCCCGTGGGCCGGGCCTTGCTACTTTCCGTGGGCCGGGCCTTGTTAGGCCCGGCTTCCAGATCGAGCTTGAGCGACACCGGGGGCACCAGCACGGCCCCCGGCCACTCGTGGACCACCTTCACCAGCCGGATCGGGTCCACGCTGGCCTGCGGCCTGAACTTAATGACGACGAGACGGCCCTCGCGGTCGATGGTCTCGACGCCCAGGTGGTCGGCCATGATGCGGATGCGGCCGTATTCGGCCAGGTTGAGCACCGAGTCTGGCGGCGCGCCGTAGCGATCCCGGATCTCTTCGAGCGTGGCGGTCAGTTCCGGCTCGTTCCGCGCGGCCGCGACCTTGCGGTAGACCATCAGCCGCTGGTTCATGTCGGGGATGTAGCTGTCGTCGATCTTCATGTCCACGCGCAGGTTCACGGTCGCGCGGACATCGTCCTCCAGCTCCTCGCCCTTCAGCTCACGGACAGTGTCCTCGAGCAGTTTCATGTACATCTCGAAGCCGACCGCGTCGATGTGCCCGCTCTGCTCGCCGCCCAGCAGGTTGCCTGCGCCGCGGATCTCGAGGTCGAGCGCGGCGACACGGAAGCCGCTGCCAAGGTCGCTGAACTCCTTGATGGCCGCGAGGCGCTTGCGCGCGACCGGCGACAGCGACTCCTGAGGCGGGATCAGCAGGTACGCGTACGCCGCGCGGTCCGATCGCCCCACGCGGCCGCGGAGCTGATAGAGCTGCGAGAGCCCGTACCGGTCCGCGCGGTTGATGATGATCGTGTTCGCGTTCGGGATGTCGAGCCCGTTCTCCACGATCGTCGTCGCGAGCAGCACATCGAACCTGCGCTCGACGAAGCCGAGCATGGCGCGCTCGAGCTCTTCCTCGCCCATCTGGCCGTGGCCGATCGCCATCCTCGCCTCGGGCACCAGCCGCTGGAGCAGGTTGCCGATCGAGAAGATCGACTCCACCCGGTTGTGCACGACGTAGACCTGGCCGCCGCGCGCGAGCTCGTTGCGGATGGCGCGCTCGATCACGGGCGCGTCGAACTTGACGACGTTCGTCTGGATCGACAGGCGGTCCTTGGGCGGCGTCTCGATGATCGACATGTCGCGGATGCCGACGAGCGACATGTTCAGCGTCCGCGGAATCGGCGTGGCGGTCATCGTCAGCACGTCCACCTTCTTGCGCATCTGCTTGATGCGCTCCTTGTGGGCGACGCCGAACCGCTGCTCTTCGTCGACGACGAGCAGGCCGAGGTCCTTGAAGAGGACGTCCTTCGAGAGCAGCCGATGCGTGCCGACGATGATGTCCACCCTGCCGCTGGCGACGCCGGCGAGGACGTCCTTGATCTCCTGCTTCGTGCGGAAGCGGCTGATCATGTCGACGGTGACCGGGAACCCGGCGAAGCGGTCGCGCAGCGTCGTGAGGTGCTGGAAGGCGAGCACCGTCGTGGGCGCGAGCACCGCGACCTGCGTGCCGTCCATGACCGCCTTGAAGGCCGCGCGCATGGCGACTTCCGTCTTGCCGTAGCCGACGTCGCCGCACAGGAGGCGATCCATCGGCGTGGGCGCCTCCATGTCTTTCTTGATGTCGCGGATCGCGGCGGCCTGGTCGGGCGTGAGCTCGTACGGGAACGCGTCCTCGAACTCTTCCTGCCAGTGCGTGTCGGGCGCGAAGGCGTGACCGGAGACCGCCTTGCGCTGGGCGTAGAGCTTCAGCAGCTCCTCCGCCATGTCGCGCATCGCCTTCTTGACGCGCGTCTTGGCCTTCTCCCACGAGGTGCCGCCCAGCTTGTCGAGCGCCGGGCGGGCGCCGCCCGTGTACTTCTGCACGAGGTCGAGCCGCTCGACCGGGACAAACAGCTTGTCCTCGCCCGAGTAGCGGAGCTCGAGGAACTCCTGGGTGTCGCTCACCGTCCCGGAGGCGCGCAGCTGCTTGAGTCCGACGAACTCGCCGATGCCGTGATCGACGTGGACGACGAGGTCGCCGACCTTCAGGTCGCGCAGGTCTGAGAGGAACGTCTTCGCGAGGCTGCGGCGCTTGTCGGGCGCGCGGCGCGCCTCCTCGAAGACGTCGGTCTCGGCGTAGACCTGAAGCGCCGCCTCGCCCAGGCGGAAACCACGCGAGAGCGAGCCGACGGCGACGAGCACGGTCGCGGCGTGCGCATCCTCGGCCCGCTCGACGGGAATCGCGACGATCTCGTACTCCTGAAGGATCTCGACCGTTCGTTCCGCGCGGCCGTGGCTGTCGGCGACGAACAGCACCGTGTCTCCACGCTCGCGCGCCTGCCGGACCTCCGCGACCCAGTCGTTGACGCGGCCGCGGAACTCCATCGCCGGCTGACACGACACCTGGCGGACACCGTCGGCCTCCACCGCGAGCTCTTCGAGCTTCGGCGCCGCGGTGGCGCGTGCCTCGAGGTCCTCCCAGGAGACGAACACGAGCGCAGGCGGAAGCGTCGCCACGTGACCGCGGGCTGCCGCGTCGGCGAAGCTCGTGTCGAGCTGCTCGCGCACCTTCACGGCGGTTTCGACCACCTGGTCGTATTCCGACACAACGACGCGCAGGCCGCGGGTACTGAGGAAGTCGAGGACAGGGATGAGCGCCGACGCGCGATCCGGCTCCTCGAACCGCTCACGGACGGGGACGAGCGTGAGCTGATCGATCGGGCCGGTGGAACGCTGCGTGGACGGATCGAACCGGCGGAGCGTCTCCACCATGTCGCCGACGAACTCGATGCGGACGGGCTCGGCGTCCCCGGCAGGGAAGACGTCGACGATACCCCCGCGAATCGTGAAGGCGCCGTGCTCCTCGACCGGGTCCTCGCGCGTGAAGCCGGCGTCCACGAGCAGGTCGGCCAGGTCCAGCGGCTCGATCTCGGTGCCGGATTTCATCGCCAGCGACGCCTCGAGCAGACGCTCCGGGGGGCTGACGCGCGGCAGCAGCCCCGCCGCCGACGCGATGATGAGCCGCGCCGTGCCTGTGGCCACGGCATGAAGCGCGCGCGCGCGGGCGGCGGCGACGCGGAAATGCGGGGCCATGCCGCGGTACGGATCGACCTGGAGCGACGGCAGCGGCAGCACGGCGTTCTCCACGGCCGCGGCGGAGGCGCCCTCGAGCGCACCGTAGAAGAAACGCGCATCGCCGGTGAGCTGCTCGACGTCCGTGTCCGTCGGCACGACGAGCACGGTCACGCCCTTCGTCGTACGCGCCAGCGCCGCGGCAGCCAGCGCCTTGGCCTGCGGGGTCAGCCCGGCTGTAATCGGGGCGGATCGGTCCAGCGACGCTTTGGAAGCCGCCTGGCTGAGAAGTGCACGGAGGGTGAGAGAGGTCGCCGTCGCCATCACGTACATGCGGATAGCCCACCCGGGAACGGTCCCTGGGTGGGCGGCCGACTGTTTATTGTCGCGTACGGGTGGCGGGTCCGCTCGCGTGGGCCTCCCGCGCTTCGCGGGACCCGCCCTACGTACGTAGGCCGGGTTCCGCGTCGTGATTCATCCGCGGACCCGGCGCACTCGATCGACCAGCGCGGTGGACGAGAAGCCTTCTGCGAGGTCGATTCGGACGACGCGGCCGCCGCGCGCTTCAACGACGTCGCGGCCGACGATGTTGTCGGGGCCCCAGTCGGCGCCCTTGACCAGCACGTCCGGCTGGATGCGGCTGATGATGGCGTGCGGCGTGTCTTCGTCGAAGATCACCGCCGCATCGACGGCTGCGAGGCCCAGCAGCAGCTCCGCCCGCTCACGCTCGGGATTGATCGGCCGGCCGGGTCCTTTGTTGGCACGGACGGACCTGTCGGAGTTGACTGCCACGATCAGCGCGTCGCCCAGCGCGCGGGCGTCGCGCAGGTAGCGGATGTGGCCGGGGTGAAGCAGATCGAAGACCCCGTTGGTGAAGACCACCGTGCCGCCGCGGGCGCGGACCCGCTCGGCGAGCGCGGCCGCTTCGTCGGTCGACAGGCAAGGTCTCACTTCTTTGGTTCGCACAGCGTAATTACTCGCTCCGTCGTTGTTTCGTTTCCGCTTTGTTTCCAACTCATTTCTGCTGATGGCAGGTTTCCTAGCGCGGTTTCGACTTCTTCGTAGTGTCCGGCTTTAGCCGGACCACACACGGCGGTGCCAATCAACTTGGTCCGGCTAGCGCGGTTTCGACTTCTTCGTAGTGTCCGGCTCTAGCCGGACCACACACGGCGGTGCCGATCAACGTGGTCCGGCTAAAGCCGGACACTACGACGTTTCAGAAACCGCTCTAGTTCAGCCCGTCCAGCCGGATGCCGCCGGAGAACGTCCACCGGTGCGGCGGCCGGAAGATGCCGGCCTCCTTGAGCGCGGACTTCACGCGAAACGTGTAGAGCAGGCGGTGATAGTCGTACGGGACGCCGTTCTCGCGATGGACGGCGACGTCGAGCTTGTAGGTGCCGTCCACCAGGTCCAGCCGGCCGATGACGAACCGGACCTCGCCATCGCCGCTGAGCTCGCCGGCCTTCGCGCCCTCGATCTGCGTGTTCGTGCCGTAGCAGCAGACGCCGTCCGCGCTGAAGATGCCGACGCCGAAGGCGAAGTCGGTGACCGGTTGCGCCGCGCGCACGCGGAGGCGAACCTCCATCGGGTCGCCTGACTGAAAGACGTGGGTCGCGGCGCCGCCGGGCGCCGCCAGATCGACGCCGACGATCTCCACTTCACGCGATCCCCACCGCCC
This sequence comes from Acidimicrobiia bacterium, assembly GCA_016871375.1. Classification (GTDB taxonomy): domain Bacteria; phylum Acidobacteriota; class Vicinamibacteria; order Vicinamibacterales; family UBA2999; genus VFYY01. The sequence goes on along the minus strand of VFYY01000006.1, from coordinate 36,891 downwards.
CTCGACGGCCTTGAACATGTCGGGCGGTTCGTCCGGGCCGACCCGAAGGTCGGCCCCTACATCTGTCGGCTGTTCGGCAACGGCTGGTTCGCGTAGGGGCCGGCCTTCAGCCCGGCCCTGGTCGGCGGCAAGCTGCCGATTCTCTACGCCGGCGACGTCCATCAGGTATGCGTCGATGACGCGCTTGGGGTCGCCCTGCGCGCGCACGAGGCCGGCGTCGAGCCACAACGCCTCGTCGCAGAATCGCGCGACCAGATCCAGCGAGTGCGTGACGAGCAGCACCGTGCGCCCGCTCCGCCGGAACTCGGCGAACTTGTCGAGGCACTTGTGCGTGAACGCTTCGTCGCCGACGGCCAGCACCTCGTCCACGAGCAGCACGTCGGGATCGACGTGGATCGCGACGGCGAACCCGAGGCGCATGTACATCCCGGACGAATACGTCTTCACCGGCGCGTCGATGAACTCCTCCAGCTCCGCGAAGGCGACGATGTCCTCGAAGCGGGCCTGGATCTCGCGCTTCGACAGGCCGAGCATCATGCCGTTGATGTAGACGTTCTCCCGCCCGGAGATCTCCGGGTGGAAGCCGGCGCCGAGCTCGATGAGCGCCGAGACGCGCCCGCGCACCTGCACGGCGCCCGACATCGGACGGCCGATGCCGGCAATGAGCTTGAGCATCGTGCTCTTCCCGGAGCCGTTGCGCCCGATGATGCCGAAGGTCTTCCCCGCCTCCACGTCGAACGACACCCCCTTGAGCGCTTCGAACGTCTCGTCGGGACGCAGGTCCCGCAGCACGCGGCCGGAGAGGAGCGCGCTCTTCAGCGTCGCGAACTGCCGCCGCCGCCCGTAGCGGCGATAGACCTTGTGCACGTCGCGGACGTGTATCGCGCTCACACTTCCTCCGCGAGCGTGTCGCGCAGGCGATCGAACACGAAGTAGCCGGCGGCGAACGTCACCAGCGCGCCGGCGCCGACCGCCAGCAGCCGCGGCCACTCGGTGAAGGGGCCGGGCCTGAAGAGCACTTCCTGATAGGAGACCGCGAGGTGCGTGAACGGATTCAGGTTGAGGAGCCGGCGCACGCCGGGCGGTGCCTGCGACAGCGCGTAGATGATGGGCGTCGCGAAGAACCAGAGCGTCAGCAGGTTCGCGAGCAGGTCACGCACGTCTCGGAAATGAACGGTGAGCGCCGACAGCATCAGCGCCAGGCCGAGCGTCAGCACGAGCTGGACGGCCACGATGACCGGGAACCACGCGAGGTCGAGCGGCGCGACCGGCACCTGGTAGTAGACGAGAAACGCCGCGAGGATCGGCAGGCCCAGGCCGAAGTGCACCAGCCCGGCGAGCACGGTCACGATCGGCAGGATCTCCGCGGGAAACAGCACCTTGCGAATCAGGTTGCCGCCGGCGATGAGCACGTTCGACGACTCGAGGAGCGCCGAGGAGAACCAGGTCCACGGCAGGATGCCGCAGAACATGAAGAGCGCGAACGGCTCGAGGTCGGCCGGATGGACTCCCGGCAGCACCACCGTGAAGACGAACGTGTAGATCAGGAGCAGCAGGAGCGGGTTGACGAACGACCAGAAGAAGCCGAGGACCGAGCCCCGGTAGCGGGCCTTGAGCTCGCGCGCGACGAGACTGTGTATGAGCGGACGGTAACGGAGGAGTTGCTGGAGGTTGTGGAGCAACCCCTACATTATGCCGGTGCCGTCTCGCCTTGCTCAGCGAGCACGGTGACGTGGTCCGGGAGCACTTCGACGAACCCGCCCGCGACCGTCAGGACCCGCTTGTCGTGGCCGATGCGGTACCAGAGGTCGCCCGGCTTGAGGGTGGCAAGGAGCGGGGTGTGCCCGGGCAGCACGCCGAAGTATCCCTCCGAGCCGGGGAGCTGGATCTCGTCCACCTCCTCGCGCACGACGGCGCGATCGGGCGTGACCACTTCGAGCAGGATCTTCGGGGGCAGCGCCATGGGCTAGGCCGCCTTCATCCCTTTCGCCTTCTCCACGGCCTCTTCGATCGTGCCGACCATGTAGAACGCCTGCTCCGGCAGCTCGTCGTGGCGGCCGTCGACGATCTCCTTGAAGCCCTTGATCGTGTCGGCAATCGCCACGTACGTGCCCTTGATGCCCGTGAACTGCTCGCCGACGAAGAACGGCTGCGACAGGAAGCGCTGCAGCTTGCGGGCGCGCGCCACGGTCAGCTTGTCTTCCTCCGAGAGCTCGTCGATGCCGAGAATCGCGATGATGTCCTGCAGGTCCTTGTAGCGCTGCAGCACCTGCTTCACCGACCGCGCCACGTTGTAGTGCTCCTCGCCGAGCACGCGCGGGTCGAGGATGCGCGAGGTGGACGCCAGCGGATCGACGGCGGGGTAAATCCCCAGCTCCGCAATCTGGCGCGACAGGTTCGTCGTCGCATCCAGGTGCGCGAACGTCGTCGCCGGCGCGGGATCCGTGTAGTCGTCGGCGGGCACGTAAATGGCCTGCACCGAGGTGATCGAGCCCTTCTTCGTCGACGTGATGCGCTCCTGCATCTCGCCCATCTCGGTCAGCAGCGTCGGCTGGTACCCGACCGCGGACGGCATGCGGCCGAGCAGCGCCGACACCTCCGAGCCTGCCTGCGTGAAGCGGAAGATGTTGTCGATGAAGAGGAGCACGTCCTTGCCTTCGCCGTCGCGGAAGTACTCGGCGACGGTGAGCGCCGACAGCGCGACGCGCAGGCGCGCGCCCGGCGGCTCCGTCATCTGGCCGTAGACGAGCGCCGCGCGCGACTTCGACGGGTCCTTCATGTCGATGACGCCCGACTCCTGGAACTCGAGCCAGAGGTCGTTCCCCTCGCGCGTGCGTTCACCGACGCCGCCGAACACAGACACGCCGCTGTGCTTCATGGCGATGTTGTGAATCAGCTCCATGATGATGACGGTCTTGCCGACGCCGGCGCCGCCGAAGAGGCCGATCTTGCCGCCCTGCAGGTACGGCTCGAGGAGGTCGATGACCTTGATGCCGGTCTCGAACATCTTCAGCTCGGTGGACTGCTGTTCGAGCGTCGGCGCGTGGCGGTGGATCGGCCAGCGCTCCTTCGAGGCCACCGGCCGGGCCGGGAAGTCCACCGGCTCGCCGAGCACGTTCAGCACGCGGCCCAGCGTCGCGGGACCCACCGGCACGGTGATCGCCTCGCCGGTGTCGATGACGCTCATGCCGCGCGTCATGCCGTCGGTGGGCTTCATCGCCACCGCGCGCACGCGGTTCTCGCCGAGATGCTGCTCGACCTCGGCGACGACGTCGATCGTCGCCGAGCCGTCCCTGCCGTCCGAGACGATGCGGACCGCGTTGTAGATCTCGGGCAGGCCGTGGGGAAACTCGATGTCGATGACCGGTCCGATGACCTGGACGACGGTGCCGGTGCGCTGCTTCGCTGGTGCTGCTGTGGCCATGTTGGTCCTTATGTCGCTGCCGCGCCGGAGACGACCTCGATGATCTCGCGCGTGATCGCCGCCTGCCGCACCTTGTTCATGTAGAGCGTCAGGTTCTCGATCATCTCCGCGGAGTTGCGCGACGCGGCGTCCATCGCGGTCATCTGGGCGGCGTAGAACGCCGCGTTCGACTCGAGGAGCGCGCGGTACACCTGCGCCTGCACGTGCCGCGGCAGCAGCTCCGTGAAGATCTCCCCGGGGCTGGGTTCGTAGAGATAGTCGGTGGTCGGACCGCGGCTGCTCTCCTCGTCGAGGCGCGCAATCGGCAGCAGCCGCTCGACGACGAGCTTCTGCGACATCACCGACTTGAACTCGTTGTAGACGAGGTACACGCTGGAGACCTCGCCCGACGTGAACGCGTCGATCGCGCCGTTGGCGATCTCCGCGGCGTGCGCGAAGGAGAGCCGCTGGAAGATCCCGACCTGCTCGTAGCGGACGTCGAAGCCGCGGCGGCGGAAGAAGTCGCGTCCCTTGCGGCCGATGAGGCCGAGCGCGATCGCCCGGCCCTCGCTCGTCTCTCTCGCGGCGAACTGCCCCGCCGCCTTGATCACGTTGGCGTTGAAGCTGCCGCACAGCCCGCGGTCCGCGGTGATGACGATCAGCAGGGTGCGGCCGCTGCCCGCCTCGGGCGCGCGCAGCAGCGGGTGCGCGTCGCCCTCGACGCGCCTGACCAGGCTGTTCAGCACGCGCAGCATGCGCTGCGCGAACGGCCGGGCGGCGACGACGCGATCCTGCGCGCGCTTGAGGCGCGAGGCGGCGATCATCTTCATCGCCTTCGTGATCTGCTGCGTCGACTTGACCGCGCGGATCCGCCGCCGGAGATCGATCAGCGACGGCATGCGCTACGCGACGGCCGCCGCCTGGCGACCCGCCGTGAAGTTCCTGCTGAATTCCTCGAGCGCCCCTTCAATCGACGCCCGCAGCTCGTCGTCCAGGATCTTCTTGGTCGCGATGGCGGTGAGCACCTCGGGACGGCGCGACTCGAGGAAGCGGTAGAGCTCCTCCTCGTAGCGGCGCACGTCCTCGACCGCCACGGGATCGAGGTACCCCTTCGTCGCGGCGTAGATGATGGCCACCTGTTTCTCGACCGGGAGCGGCTGATACTGCGGCTGCTTCAGGATCTCGACGAGCCGGCGGCCGCGATTGAGCTGTGCCTGCGTGGACTTGTCGAGGTCGCTGCCGAACTGCGCGAACGCGGCCAGCTCGCGGTACTGCGCGAGGTCGAGCCGCAGGGTGCCCGCCACCTGCCGCATGGCGCGGATCTGCGCCGAGCCGCCGACGCGCGACACCGAGTTGCCGACGTTGATGGCGGGACGGACGCCCTGATGGAAGAGGTCCGTCTCCAGGAAGATCTGCCCGTCGGTGATCGAAATCACGTTCGTCGGGATGTACGCCGAGAGGTCGCCGGCCTGCGTCTCGATGATCGGCAGCGCCGTGAGCGAGCCGCCGCCCTGCTCGTTGTTCAACTTCGCCGCGCGCTCGAGCAGGCGCGAGTGCAGGTAGAAGACGTCGCCCGGATACGCCTCGCGGCCCGGCGGGCGCCGCAGCAGCAGCGAGATCTCGCGGTACGACTGCGCGTGCTTCGAGAGGTCGTCGTAGACGACCAGCGCGTGCCGCTTGCTGTCGCGGAAGTACTCGCCGATGGCGCACGCCGAGTAGGGCGAGATGTAGAGCATCGGCGCCGGGTCCGACGCGGTGGCCGCCACGACGATCGTGTAGCTCATCGCGTCGTACTCGTCGAGCGTCCGCACGACCTGCGCGACCGTCGACTGCTTCTGCCCGATCGCGTTGTAGATGCAGATGACGTCCTTGCCGCGCTGGTTGATGATCGTGTCCACGGCGACGGCCGTCTTGCCCGTCTGCCGGTCGCCGATGATCAGCTCGCGCTGGCCGCGGCCGATCGGCACCATGCCGTCGATCGCCTTCAGGCCGGTCTGCAGCGGCTCCTTCACCGGCTGCCGGTCCACGACGCCCGGCGCCAGGCGCTCGATCGGCAGGAACTCCTTCGTCTGGATCGGCCCCTTGCCGTCGATCGGCTGGCCGAGCGCGTTGACGACGCGGCCGAGCATCGCCTCGCCGACCGGCACTGAGATGATGCGGCCGGTGCGCTTGACCGAGTCGCCTTCCTTGATCTCCTTGTACGCGCCGAGCAGCACGGCGCCGACGCTGTCCTCCTCGAGGTTGAGCGCGATGCCGAACACGCCGCGCGGGAACTCCAGCATCTCGCCGGCCATCGCGCGCTGCACGCCGTGCACGCGGGCGATGCCGTCGCCGATCGCCACGACGCTGCCGACCTCCGCGACGTCGACCTGCACCGCGTAGTCGCCAACCCGCTCGCGAATCAGCTTCGCGATCTCGTCTGCCCTGATCTCTGCCATGTCGATCCTCAGCGATCCGTCGAGAGGCGCTCGCGAATCCGTTCGAGCTGCGTGGCCATGCTGCCGTCGTAGACGGTGCTGCCCACGCGCGCCACCGCGCCGCCAATCAGCGCCGGGTCCACCCTCGTCGTCATCGTGACCGTGCGGCCGGTGATCGCGGCGAGCTGCTGCTGCAGCTGCGCGGACTTCTCCGGCGTCAGCGGCTCCGCGGTGACGACCTCCGCGCGCACGATCTGCCGGTGCTCGAGGAGCCGCTCGCGGTAGGTGGCGACCAGATCCGGCAGCACCGCGACGTCGTCGCGGTCAGCGACGACGCCGAGCAGCTTCGCGAGCTGCGGGACCATCTGCAGGCGCGTCGCGAGGTCGTCCACGATGCCGCGCTTGCCGGCCGCGGGGATGATGGGGCTCGTCAGCGCCTTCTGGAGGTCGGGGTGCTGCTCGAGCAGCTCCGCGAACGCGGCCAGCTGCTCTTCGACCTGTTCCGGATTGGCTTCCTGGACGACGACGTCGAGCAGCGCGCGCGCGTAGCGGGCTGCGGACGTGCGGGTGTTCATGCGTGCGTTACCTGCGCTCTACGAGCTTGTACCTGAACGGCACAAACGTCTTTTTATATCACAGAGGCAGGGACTTACGCGCGGCCGGTCAGGTACTCGTAGAGCCGGTTCAGCTCGGTTTCCGAGGAAAAATCGATCTCAATCGAGCCGCCGGTGCCGCGGCGGGTGATGCGGACTTTCGTGCCGAGGGCGAAGCGGAGGCGGTCCTCGGCCGCGCGGGTATGTACGTCTTTCTGCTGTTCCGGGTTCCGGGTTCCAGGTTCCCCCTTCTGGTTCTGGTTCGGAGTTCCAAGGCGCTTGACCAGCGCTTCCGTTTCGCGGACCGACAGCGAGCGCGAGATGACCTCGCGGGCGGCCTGGCGCTGCGCGGCGGGCTCGGCCAGCGACAGCAACGCGCGCGCGTGGCCCATCGACAGCGCGCCCGACGCGAGGTCGCCGCGCACCTCGTCCGGCAGCTTCAACAGGCGGAGGTAGTTGGCGACCGAGCTGCGGTCCTTGCCGACGGCGGCCGCGATCTGATCCTGGGTCAGGCGGAAGTCGTCCGCGAGGCGCTGGTACGCGAGCGCTTCGTCCACCGGATTCAGATTCTCGCGCTGGATGTTCTCGACGAGCGCGAGCTCCAGCAGCTCCTTCTCTGACCCTTCGGGCACGTCGCGCACGACGATGGGAACCTTGAGCAGGCCGACGCGCTGCGCCGCGCGCCAGCGGCGCTCGCCGGCGATGATGCGGTACGTGCGGCCGGTGCGGCGCACGAGGATCGGTTGGATGACGCCGTTCGCCTTGATCGACTCCGCCAGCTCGGCCAGCTTCGCGTCGTCCATATGGAGCCGGGGCTGCTGCTCGCTGGGGGCGAGGAGGTCGATGTCGACTTCGGTGGCGCCCTGGCGCGGCGGCTCCGGTGCGTCGGGAATCAGCGCGCTGAGGCCTTTGCCGAGAGCGGGACGACGCTCAATCATTGGAATCTCCGTCAACAGTACAAGGACGAATTCGCCACAAAGGACGCTAAGAAAACTGACCTACACAAAGCTCACAACGATCCCGTTCGACGCCCTTTGTGTCCTTCGTGTCGTGATTCGGCTCTTCACGGCTTTGTGGCGAAACCGTCCTGGTGTTCTTCGTGGTCAGGCCGCGTGGCGCTCGAGCATCTCTTTCGCGAGCGCGACGTACGCGGCGGCGCCGCGCGACTTCGCGTCGTAGAGCACCGCGGGCATCCCGTGACTCGGCGCCTCGCCGAGGCGGACGTTGCGCGGGATGATCGTGTTGAAGACTTTCTCCTTGAAGAACTCGCGCACGTCGCGCGCGACGAGCTGGCCGAGATTCGTCCGATCGTCGTACATCGTCAACAGCACGCCCTCGATGTCGAGCGCGGGGTTCAGCGCGCCGCGCACGCGGCGCATCGTGCCCACGAGATCGGCCAGTCCCTCGAGCGCGAAGTACTCGCAGTGCAGTGGAATCAGCACGGCGTCCGCGGCCACGAGCGCGTTCAGCGTGAGCAACCCGAGCGACGGCGGGCAGTCGATGAAGATGTGATCGAAGCGCCCGCGCAGCGGCTCGAGCACGCGCTGCAGGCGGCGCTCGCGGTCCGGCATCGACACGAGCTCGATCTCCGCGCCGGTGAGGTTGCGATCCGCCGGCATGAGCGAGAGGTTCTCGACCTGCGTGGGCAGGATGATGCTGTCGGGAGAGACGTCGCTGGTGAGTGCTTCGTAGACCGTCCCACCTTCGCCGCGCTGCCCCTTCAGCCCGACGCCGCTTGTGAGATTCCCTTGGGGGTCCACATCGACGAGCAGAACCCGTCGTCCCGCCAGGGCGAGGGACGTCGCGACGTTGATGGCGGTGGTGGTCTTCCCGACGCCACCCTTCTGGTTGGCGATAGCGATGATCCGCTTGTTAGCTTGCGCGTTGTCTTCGGTCATACGGCCAACATCAGTATCTGGTGTACTGCTGTTGGATGAACTCTAGTACTTGTGGGATCGCTCGTCAAGCACATTCGTTCCACGTGGAACAGCTCGGCCGACAGGCCGCTTCTCCAGGACCACCAGCCGGCTGCGGAGCGACTCGAGCAGCGGGTAAGTTGCCTTCCACGTGAGCGGCGGGTGAATCGTCTCCGCCGGATCCGCACCGCCTGAACCGCGGAAAAGGAAGATTTGCCCGCCTGGCCGGGTGAACGCCTGCAGGGTCATCAGGACCTTGGATTCGATGCGGACCGCGCGGATCGTCACGAGATCGTTGGTTTCGTGCAGGTCCGGCCGGGCGAGCAGCTCCTCGAATCGCGCCGTGGCGACATCCGCAGCGGGGAGCGCCAGCGTCCGAATCGCCTCCCGCAGGAAGACGGACTTCCGGGTCTTGGCTTCAACCATCAGCAGCTCCACGCCGGGTGTGGCCAGCGCCAGCGGAATCGCGGGGGATCCGCCGCCGCTCCCCACGTCCAGCATCCGTTTCGCGCCGCTGGGGACGTATCTGGCCGCCACGAGGGGCTCGACCAGCAGCCGGTCTATCGTTTCCGGCGCAAGTTCGGCCAGGTTCAGGCCGGTCAGGTTGATCTTGTGGTTCCAGGTGGCAAGCAACCGGTAGTAGGCCTCGAGTTGCTCGGCCAGGTCCGGTGACACGGTGACGCCGGCGCGCCGCGCGCGGCGAGTGACGCGGTCCTGAAACTCGCGGCTAGTCAATTTGAGGCGGGTGGGGTGAGTGGGGCGGGTGGGGTGAGTGGGGTGAGTGGGCGGTCGAGAAACACGCCGAGGACCGCGACGGCTGCCGGCGTCATGCCGGGAATACGTGATGCCTGGCCGAGCGTTTCGGGACGGACCTGCGAGAGACGCTGCACTGCCTCGCGCGAGAGGCCGGGCACGCGCGCGAACGCGAAATCATCCGGAATCCGCCGCCGCTCCTGTTTGCGCAGCCGCTGCGCGCGCAGCGTTTCCTGTTTCAGATATCCGGCGTACTTGACGTCGTTTTCGAGCGTCGCGACCTCCAGGTCGCCAGACGACGGCTCGAGATCGAGCGCCAGCTCTCCGCGATCGAGCAGGTCGCGCAGCCGGATCCCGGGCCGCCGCAGCAGCACGCCGGCTCTCGTGGTGTCCAGCGTCCGCTGATTCCGCTCGTGCCTCGCACGGCGCGCCGCGAACCGCGTCCACCGGCGGTCGTCCACGAGCCCGGCTTCGCGGCCGAGCGGCGTCAGACGCAGATCCGCATTGTCGATTCGAAGAAGAAGCCGGTGTTCGGCGCGCGACGTGAACATGCGGTACGGCTCGAGACAACCACGCGTCACGAGGTCGTCCACGAGAATGCCGATGTAGGCCTCGTCGCGTGCCAGGGTGAACGGCGCCTCATCGCGGATCGCCCGCGCGGCGTTGATGCCGGCAACGAGGCCCTGCGCCGCCGCTTCCTCGTACCCGGACGTGCCGTTGATCTGCCCCGCGAAGAAGAGTCCGTCGATCCGCTGCGTCTGCAGCGTGGACTTCAGCTCGGTCGGCTGGACGAAGTCGTACTCGACCGCGTAGCCCGGACGAATCATCGACGCCTGCTCGAGACCCGGGAGCGCGCGCACGAGCGCCTCCTGCACGGCGCGCGGCAGCGACATCGAAAAGCCGTTCACGTAGATCTCGTCCACGTCGAGGCCTTCCGGCTCGAGATAGATCTGGTGCCGCTCGCGATCGGGAAACCGCATGATCTTGTCTTCGAGCGACGGGCAGTAGCGCGGACCGATGCCCTGGATGCGGCCGTTGTAGAGCGGACTCCTGGCGAGGTTCGCGCGCACGATCTCGCGCACGCGATCGGTGGTGTGCAGCAGCCAGCAGCGAATCTGGTTCCGCGGCGCCTCGGTCGTGTCGAACGAGAACGGGACCGGAACGGCGTCGCCGCATTCCTCCGCGAACGCGCCCGCTCGCACGGCGCCGTCGAAGTCGATGCTCTCGCGATGCAGGCGCGGCGGCGTCCCCGTCTTCAGGCGTCCCGTCTCGAATCCGAAGGACTTGATCGAATCCGCGAGCTCGCGCGAAGGCGGCTCGCCGTGCCGGCCCGCAGGGTGCTGCTCGTCGCCGATGTGAATGAGCCCGTTCAGGAACGTGCCGGTGGTGACGATGAGCGCCGCGCAGTCGTGGCGATCCCCGTCCTCCATGGCGAGACCGGTGATGCGGCCGTGCTCGACGAGCACGCGCCCGGCCTTGCCGACGAGCCAGGTGATGTTCGGCTCGCGATCGATCGCCTCGCGCACCCACGCGGCGTAGAGACGCTTGTCGGCCTGCGCGCGCGGCGACCACACCGCCGGCCCGCGGCTTCGATTGAGCAGCTTGAACTGGAGGCCGGTCGCGTCGATCGCGCGTCCCATCAGGCCGCCGAGCGCGTCGATCTCGCGCACGAGATGACCTTTGGCGGTGCCGCCGATCGCCGGATTGCACGGCATGTGCGCGACCGTGTCGCGCGACATCGTGCACAGGCCGACGCTGCAGCCGAGACGCGCGGCCGCATACGCGGCTTCGACGCCCGCGTGCCCCGCGCCGATCACGATCACGTCGAAGCGGCTCATTTCCCGATGCAGAAGCGTTCGAAGATGTGGCGCAACACGTCTTCGCTCGTCCGCGTGCCGACGAGGTCGTCGAAGCGCGCGCGCGCCGCCTGCAGATCGGTCAGGACGAATTCTTCCGGCGTCGCGCCGGCGTCCGCCGCTCGCTGCGCGGACAGGAGGCTCTCACGCGCGTCCACGAGCAGCGCGACGTGACGCGTGTTGGAAATCGCCACGCTGTCTTTCAATGACTCGCCGCCGGTGAGCGCGCAGACGATCGCGCGGCGGAGATCGTCGAACCCCGCGCCGGTTTTCGCCGACACGCTGATGGGCCGACTAAAGTCGGCCCCTACGACTGAAGTGGTCCTTACGACTGAGGTGGCCCCTGCGACTGAAGTGGTCCCTACGACTGAAGTGGCCCCTACAACCGCGCCAGCCTCCATAACCGTGCCGGTCGTAGGGGCCGACTTTAGTCGGCCCGGCAAATCGCATTTGTTCGCGACGATGAGGCGCGTGTGGGATGCAGTGTCCTGCAGCAGTTGGCCGTCTTCGGGGGTGAGCGGCTCGCTCTGATCGAGGACGAGCAGCACCAGATCCGCAACGCCGCGCGCCTGGTTCGCGCGCGCCACGCCTTCGCGCTCGACGAGGTCGGTCGTGGCGCGCCAGCCGGCCGTATCGACAACCGTCAGCGCGAGGCCGTCCACGTCCACCTGCTCGGTCAGCAGGTCGCGCGTGGTTCCGGGAACCGGGGTCACGATGGCCCGATCGGATCCAGCTAACACATTGAATACACTGGACTTGCCGACATTTGTCCGGCCGGCGATCACGACCGTGGCGCCTTCGCGAATCATCCGTCCGCGCCGCGCCTCGGCCAGCAGCGCGTCGACCGACCCGACAACGGCGCCGATGCACCGCGCCGTCTCCGCCGGCTCGATGAAGTGATACCCCTCGTCGGGAAAGTCGAGCGACGCCTCGAGACGCGTGATGACCTCGAAGAGCTCCGCGTCGATGTCGCGGATGCGGCGTGTCAGCGTTCCATCGAGCTGATCGAACGCGACACGTGCCTGCAGCGGCGTCGCGGCGGCAATCAGGTCGCCGACGGCTTCCGCCTGGATCAGATCGCGCGTGCCGTTGAGGAACGCGCGCAGCGTGAACTCGCCGGGCTCGGCCAGCCGCGCGCCCGCGTCGATGGCCTGCTGCACGATCGCGCGCAGCACGACGGGACTCCCGTGCGCGCTGATCTCGATGACGTCTTCGCCGGTGTAGGAGTGCGGAGCGGGAAAGTATGTCGCGACGACTTCGTCCACGCGCACGCGCGTGTAGGTGGCGCGCCGAGGCTCGAGCGCCGGACGCGCGAGCATCACGCCCGCGATGCCGCGCGCGCCCGCGCCGCTGATGCGAACGACTCCAATCCCGCCCCGCCCGGGCGGCGTCGCAATCGCGACGATGGAATCGTCGGTGGCGAACACGACGACCTACGGCCTGCGACCTACCACCTACGACCTGCCACCTAACGCTTCGTCGAGATGATCACGGTCTTCATGAACGCGTCGCCGATGCTCTCGGAGGTGACGGTGGGGTCCTCGGCGACTGCCAGGTGCACGATGCGGCGCTCGTAGGGATTGAGCGGCCCCATCTCCTGCGGCATCCCGCTCGAGCGCGCTTTCTCCGCGAGCAAGCGCGCCATCTGCTTCAGCTCCGCGTCCTTGTCGCGCCGAAAATTGTTGCAGTCGATCACGATGCGGTTGTCGTCGCCGAGCTGCCTGCGGAACGCGGTGGCGACGATGTGCTGCAGCGCCTGCAGGCCTTCGCCGCCGTTGCGGACGAAGACGCCGCCGTCCTCCCCCTCGAGGTTGATGCGCGTCCCGTCCGGGGTCTCCTCAGCCTTTGCGCTGAGCGAGACGCCCATCGCGTCGACCACGCGTTGCACGAACGCCGTTATCTGCGCTGTCAGTGCCATAGTCTAGGTACGTTTTTCCGCGTCGGGCGTCCGGCCCGCCCCCGCGTTCTTCAGGCGCCGCTCCGCCGGCGGCCGCACCGCCTGCACCACCGGCGGCCCGATCATCCAGTTGGTGAAGTACTGCTGGCCGATCGCCCACAGGTTGCTGACGAACCAGTAAATCACGAGGCCGCTCGGCGCCCACAGGAACATGAACGTGAACATCAGCGGCATGATCATCATCACGCGCTGCTGCGCGGGATCTGCCGTCGTCGGCGTGATCTTCGTCTGCCAGAACATCGTCGCCGCCATGAGGATGGGGATGACGAAGTACGGGTCCGGCGCGGAGAGATCGTGGATCCAGAAGCCGAAGTCGGCGCCGCGCAGCTCGATCGACTGCGAGAGCATCGAGTAGAAGGCGAGCAGCACCGGGAACTGCAGCAACATCGGCACGCAGCCGCTGGCGGGGTTGACGCCCTTCTCGCGATAGAGGTTCATCACCTCCGTGTTCATCTTCTGGCGCGCGGGATCGGTCGTCTTCAGGCCGGCGTAGCGATCCTGGATCGCCTTCATCTGCGGCTGCAGCTCCTGCATCTTCCGCATGGAGACGACGCTCTTGTGGCGCAGCGGGAAGATCGCGATGTTGATCAGGATCGTCAGCATCACGATCGACCAGCCGTAGTTGCCGGCGAAGCCGTAGATCCACTGCAGCGCGCCGAGCAGCGGCACGGCCAGCCAGCCGAACATCCCGTAGTTGATCGCGCGCACCAGCTCCGCGTCCACCGATCGCAGCAGATCGAACTGCTTCGGCCCGTAGAAGAAGCGCACGTTCTGCGGCGGTCCGGCGAACCGGATCGTGTGCGCCATGAGCTGCCGCTGCTGCTCACCGGTGCCGGGGAGCGTGACGGGGCGGAACTCCACACGCGCGGCGCCGGGATTGAGCGCGCTGGCGATGAAGTAGTGATCGTCGATGCCGACGAAGCGGAACTCGCCCTCGTGCACGGGCTGCTGCGCGAGGTCCGCCGCCAGCACGCGCTCGACCTCGCCGGCACGATGGAAGATCGCCTGCGGCGGCTGGATGTAGTTGCCGGTGAAGAAGCTGCCGCCGCCTGATGTGGCGCCGAGATCGCCGAGGCCGGGCCCCCACTGCACCGACGGGTTGATCGCACGATCGCCCTGGTTCACGCCCGCCGAGAACGAGACGATGTAACTGCGCGGGTCGAAGCGCAGCTCCTTGCGCACGCGCAGGCCGCTCGCGTCCTCGAACTCGAAGACCACGCCGCTTTCCGACGTGCGCGCGTCCACGCGTCCGTCCACGTCACCAGAGACGCGATAGAGCGCGGTGTTGAGGCGCTCCGTCAACTGCGGGTCCTCATCGACGCGAAGCGAGAACGGCGTCGGCTGATCGGCTGGCAGCGCCGACGGTACGAGGTCCAGCGGCTCGCCGTTGTCCCGGTACTCCTTGAGCTTCCAGCTCACGACCCGAGCACCCCGATTGGTCAGCGTGGCTTCAACCGTGGCCGTCTCGACGACGATGGTGCGTTCGGCGGTGTCGCCAACGGTCGCAGGAGCCGTCGGCGCGGCGGGTGCGGGCGCGGCGGCGGACGGCGCGGGCGGCGGTGTCGCGGCTGACGTCGACGGCGACGGCGCTCCGCCGGGGGCAGCTGCTTGTTGCCCTGCCTGGCCGCCGGGTGGAGGCGGCGGCGGGACGAAGAGCGCCTGGTAGCCGTAGAGCACCAGGAACGACAGGATCACGGCGATGAGGACGCGGCGTTCCATCAGCGGGGTACGGGATCGACGCCGTGGCTACCGAGGGGGTGGCATCGGCACAGGCGCCGGAGGCCAAGCCAGACGCCACGTCCGGCGCCGTGGATCTCGATGGCGTCGCGCATGTAGTCCGCGCAGGAGGGGTAGTACCGGCAGCACCCTCCAAATAGCTGAGAAATAAGGAGTTTATACCCTCGAAGCAGCGCGAGGACGAGCGCGGCGGCAGCGCTCAAGGGTCGCGTGGTAATCGGCTTCGAGGCTGTCGAAGGGCGCATCGAGCATTTCCCGGCGCGGCACGACGACGATGTCGAGGCCGGTGGCCACCTTGTGCCGCCTGAACACCTCCCGGGCCAGGCGCTTGGCCCGGTTCCGGTCGGCGGCGGACCCAATCTTCCGCGTAGCCGCCACCCCGAGCCGCGCCGTGGCGCCACCGTTCGGCAGCACGAAAACCGTCATGAACCGGCCGTGGACCCGCGCGCCCTCGTCGTAGACGCGTTCGAACTCGGGTCTGCGGCGGATGCGTTCGGCCGCCGCGAGTCCCTGTCCGGGCATGGCCGGCTCCCTACACTACTCGTCGGCGACCGTGAGGCGCTTCCGGCCCTTGGTCCGGCGCCGCTTCAGGACGATGCGGCCGTTCTTCGTGGACATGCGAACGCGGAAGCCGTGTGCCTTCTTGCGGCGGCGCGTATTCGGCTGATAAGTACGTTTCCCCTTCGGCATCGTCTCCTCGTGCGGTCGAAACTCATAATACTAGTCATCGCTTCACAGGGCCGTCAAACATGCTAGAGTCGCGGGTCCGCGACGGACTTGGACGGAAGGCGCGAAGGGCCCCTTCGGTTTCTCCCCCAAGATTTCCACAACTGTGGAAAACACTGTGGGAAAGCGGGACCTCTGGACTGAGATCGGCTGAAAAACCGCGGTTTTCTGGCGATTTCAGCGTGGCGAAGGCCGCTGACGGGCGTAATTTCGGCCATTCCGGCGTGACGTTTCTGTCATATCGGCGTCATGTCGGCGCTTTGGCGAGGCGAAAGTCGAATCGTGCAGGGTTTTTCTAGCCATACCGCCATGGAAGGCACTATCTGGGACCAGATCCTCGCCAGGATCGAAACCAAGGTAAACCGACACAGCTACTACACCTGGTTCAAGCCGACCGCGTTCATCGCCGACGGCGGAAGCTCGATCACCGTCCGGGTTCCCAATCCCCTGTTCAAAGACTGGCTGACGAAGCACTACTCCGTGGTGTTGTCGGAAGCGCTTGCGGAAGTGCGGCGGCCGGACGTGTCGCTGGTCTTCGTTGCTGAGGGTGTGGAGATTCCTCCGCCGCCCGTCGTCGACGAGCCCGCGCGGGCGGCCGCGGTGGCGGCGGCGAACGCGCCCGACATCGGCGGTGAAGCCGTGCCGACGTCCGCAGGACTGAATCCGCGCTACACGTTCGACACGTTCATCGTCGGCCCGTCGAATCAGTTTGCGCACGCGGCGTGCCGCGCCGTGGCGGAGGCGCCGTCGCGCTCCTACAACCCGCTCTTCATCTACGGCGGCGTGGGTCTCGGCAAGACGCACCTGATGCACGCGATCGGGCAGTACGTGCTGCAGCACGATCCCGGGCTGAAGCTGACCTACATCTCGTCCGAGCGGTTCATGAACGAGATGATCAACGCGCTGCGCTACGACCGGATCCTGGACTTCCGCGAGCGCTACCGGTCCGTTGACGTGCTGCTCGTCGACGACATTCAGTTCGTCTCGGGAAAGGAAGGCACGCAGACGGAGTTCTTCCACACGTTCAACGCGCTCTACGACGCGCAGAAGCAGATCGTGCTGAGCAGCGATCACCCGCCGCACGAGATTCCAGCGCTCGAGGAGCGCCTGCGCTCGCGCTTCGAGTGGGGCCTCATCGCCGACATTCAGGCGCCGGACATCGAGACCAAGGTCGCGATTCTGAAGCGCAAGGCGGAAGCCGAAGCGGTGCCGCTGCCCGACAGCGTGGCGATGTACATCGCCGGCCGCATCAAGTCGAACATCCGCGAGCTCGAAGGGTCGCTGATCCGTCTGATCGCGTACGCGTCGCTGACCGGCCGCGAGCTCTCGCTCGATCTCGCTCAGGAAGTGCTGCGCAACGTCATCGACCAGGACGATCGCGCGATCACGATCGAGACGATTCAGAAGTTCGTCTCCGACTACTACCAGCTCAAGGTTGGAGAGTTGAAGTCGCGCAACAACTCGAAGTCGATCGCGATGCCTCGTCAGATCGCGATGTACCTCTGCAAGACGCTGACGAATGCGTCACTGCCGGAGATCGGCAGGAGCTTCGGGGGAAAGCACCACTCGACCGTGATTCACTCGATCAAGAAGGTCGATGAGCTGCGCAGGAAGGACGGAGATTTCAACAGCCTCATCACTAACTTTCTCGAATCATTCAGGTAAATCCGCAACCTTCCACAGCCTCGTCTGTTAACCATTTGTGCACGTATTCGCACGGCGAAATCCGCACAGGATCCGCACTGTCAAACGGGGCGCAATCCGCAGAAATTTGCACACCGTAAGTGATTGTCCCGCAAGGACTAATCATTACGAATAAGGTTTTACACGGCACCTTCTTTTCGTTATAATTCTTTGTCTCTTCTCGTCCTCTCCTAGAGGATCCGTAAACAGCGGTCCAGCCGCGCCGCGCCGAGGTCATCACAAGCCTATGGAACTCGTTGTCCGCAAGACCGAGCTACTGCGAGAACTGCAACTTTTCCAGGGCATTGTGGAACGCAAGAACACGATTCCGATTCTTGCGAACGTGCTCATCGAGGCGAAGGGCGACGAGGTCCGAATGCTCGCCACGGACCTCGAGGTTGCGCTGCGCAGCCATTGCCAGGCCGCGGTAGCCAAGGCCGGCTCGCTGACGCTGCCGGCGAAGAAGCTCTACGAGATCGTGAAGGCGCTTCCGGAAACGGACGTCCGCATCGAGGAAGACAAGAACGGCGTCAAGGTCGCGGCGGACCGCTTCGACTCGCGGATGCAGACGCTGCCGCGCGAGGACTTTCCCACGCTGCCCGACGCGAGCGGCAAGGCGCGCGCCACGCTGCCGCGCCAGGCGCTGCGCGAGATGGTGGCGAAGACGCAGTTCGCCATCACCGGCGAGGACACGCGCTACTTCCTGAACGGCGCCAAGTTCGTGCTGACGCCGAACAGCCTCACGCTGGTGGCCACCGACGGTCATCGGCTGGCGCTCGTCGAGGTGCAGCACAACGTCGGGGTGACGCAGGACGTAGGCGTGATTCTCCCGAAGAAGACGCTGCTCGAGCTCGGCAAGCTGCTCGCCGAAGGCGAGGGCGACGTGCAGTTCGAGAGCGGCGAGAACCATCTCTTCTTCGACGTCGGCGGGCGCGTGCTCATCTCGCGCATGATCGACGGGCAGTTCCCTGCCTACGAGCGCGTCATTCCGAAGGGGAACGACAAGACGATCGAGTTCGAGCGCGAGCGGCTGACCAACGCCGTCAAGCGCGTGGCGCTGCTCTCCAACGAGCGGTCGCGCGCGGTGAAGCTCGAAATCGGCAAGGGCAAGGTGGTCGTCACCTCGAGCAGCTCCGAGTTCGGCGAGGCGCACGAGGAGCTGGCGGTCGAGTACGCCGGCAGCGCGATGACGATCTCCTTCAACGCGCAGTACGTGCTCGATTTCCTGAACGTGGTCGAGACCGATTCGGTGCAGCTCTCGCTGAAGGACGAAGTCAGCCAGGCCGTGATGAAGCCCGTCGGCGCAGATGGGTACGACTACACCTACGTCATCATGCCGATGAGGATCTGACCGTAACGCGAAGGATCTCAGTGGATCACACGGAACAGCATCAACAGGAGCCCGCCCTCACGCCGGAATCCCCCCTCCCGGCGCCGGGCTCCAATGGAAACGGCTCGGTCGACGATTACGGCGCGGACAAGATCAAGGTCCTCGAAGGCCTCGAAGCGGTCCGGAAACGCCCCGCCATGTACATCGGCTCCACGGGCGCGCCGGGGCTGCACCACCTCGTGTACGAAATCGTCGACAACTCCATCGACGAAGCGCTGGCCGGTTTCTGCGATCAGGTCAACGTCACGATCCACATCGACAACTCGATCACCGTCGTCGACAACGGCCGCGGCATTCCGGTCGATTCGATGCCCGACGGGCGCTCGGCCGCGGAAGTGGTCCTCACGGTGCTGCACGCCGGCGGCAAGTTCGAGAACGCCGCCTACAAGGTGTCCGGCGGTCTCCACGGCGTCGGCGTCTCGGTCGTCAACGCGCTCTCCGAGCGGCTCGATCTCGAGATCTGGCGCAACGGCCACGTCTACCTGCAGAGCTACGAGCGCGGCACGCCGACGGGCGAACTGGTCGTCTCCGGCACCACGCAGCGCCGAGGGACGAAGGTCACCTTCCGGCCCGACTCGCAGATCTTCGAGACGATCGAATACAGCTTCGACACGCTGGCGCAGCGGCTGCGCGAGCTCGCGTTCCTGAACGGCGGCATCGTGATCACGCTCGACGACGAGCGCGACGGCAAGAGCCACAAGTTCCAGTACGACGGCGGCATCGTCTCGTTCGTCGAGCACCTGAACAAGAACAAGACGAACGTCAACGACAAGCCGATCTTCATGAAGGGCAGCAAGGACGGCACCGAGGCCGAAATCGCCCTGCAGTGGAACGACGGCTACACCGAGCTGATCTTCACGTTCGCGAACAACATCAACACGCACGAAGGCGGCACGCACCTCTCCGGGTTCCGCTCCGCGCTGACGCGCACCATCAACGCGTACGCGGCGAAGAGCAACCTCGCCAAGGACCTGAAGGACGCCAGCATCAGCGGCGACGACATCCGCGAGGGCCTGACGGGCGTCATCAGCGTCAAGATTCCGCAGCCGCAGTTCGAAGGGCAGACCAAGACCAAGCTCGGCAACACCGAGGTCAAGGGCATCGTCGAGGCCATCGTCAACGACAAGCTGGGACAGTTCCTCGAGGAGAACCCGGTCGTCGCCAGGCGCATCATCGGCAAGGCCGTGGACGCGGCCCGCGCCCGCGAGGCCGCGCGTAAGGCGCGCGACCTGGTGCGCCGCAAGGGCGCCCTGGATGGCAGCAGCCTGCCGGGCAAGCTGGCCGACTGCCAGGAGCGCGACCCGGCACAGAGCGAGCTCTACATCGTCGAGGGCGAGTCGGCCGGCGGCTCGGCCAAGCAAGGGCGCGACCGGCGCTTCCAGGCCATCCTGCCCATCAAGGGCAAGATCCTGAACGTCGAGAAGGCGCGCTTCGACAAGATGCTGAGCAGCGACGAGATCAAGACGATGATCGCCGCGCTCGGCTGCGGCATCGGCGTCGAGGACTTCGACGTCGAGAAGCTCCGCTACCACCGCGTCATCATCATGACCGACGCGGACGTGGACGGCTCGCACATCCGCACGCTGCTGCTGAC
The DNA here is from genome assembly GCA_016871375.1 of Acidimicrobiia bacterium. GTDB lineage: Bacteria > Acidobacteriota > Vicinamibacteria > Vicinamibacterales > UBA2999 > VFYY01. Next base: position 16,866 of record VFYY01000006.1, on the reverse strand, counting down.
GTTCTTCTACCGGCAGATGCCGCAGCTCATCGACCGCGGCCACATCTACATCGCGCAGCCGCCGCTCTTCCGCGCCAAGCGAGGGCGGAGCGAGACCTACATCAAGGACGAGCGGGAGCTGGAGAGCTACCTGATTCGCCGCGCCGTCGAATCACGCGTCGCGAAGCTGGCGGACGGCACCGAGATGTTCGGCGAGCTGCTCGAGCGGCAACTGCAGCGCATGATGGCCTACCGCAAGCTGCTGCAGCAGGTCACGCGCCGCGGCCACCCGGCCGACATCGTCGCCGGGCTCCTGCAGTTCGACGCGCGCGACAAGTCGTTCTTCGAGCGGCGCGAGCGCCTGGACGCCATCGCCGCGCGCATGACGACGCCCGTGCGCTCCGTCACGGTGAACCGCGACGACGAGCACAATGCGTTCGTGCTGGCCATCGAAGACCGCGCGCAGGGATACCCGCGCCACTACAGCATCGGCGTGGACTTCGCGGCCTCGGGCGAGTACCGGACGCTGCTCGCGGCCTACCGCGAGATCCAGGACATCAGGTTCCCCGTCGCCGTGAAGACGACCGGCGCCGTCGAGGAGAGCGCGCCCGACGACACGGTGGCGACCGCGGACGACGAGCCGAAGCCGGCGGCGCCGCGCGCTGCGCGCAAGGACGGGGACACGACGCTCGCGAACGTCGACGACTTCGTCGAGTTCTTCATCGCCGCCGGCCGGAAGGGGATTGCCATCAACCGCTACAAGGGTCTTGGCGAGATGAACCCCGACACGCTGTGGCACACGACCATGGATCCGGAGATCCGCACGCTGCTGCAGGTGCGCGCCGAGGACCACGCCGAAGCCGATCAGATGTTCACCACGCTGATGGGCGACCAGGTGGAGCCGCGCCGCAAGTTCATCGAAGATAACGCCCTCGACGTGAGGAATCTCGACGTTTGATGAGCACTCCCGTCCCGCACAACCGAATACCGGTCAACATCGAAGACGAGATGAAGCGCTCGTACATGGATTACGCCATGAGCGTAATCATCGGGCGAGCGCTGCCCGACGTACGAGACGGGCTCAAGCCGGCGCACCGGCGCGTGCTGTACGCGATGCGGCAGATGGGCCTCCCCAGCAACCGCGCCTACCGCAAGTGCGCCAAGATCGTCGGCGAGGTCATCGGCAACTACCACCCGCACGGCGACGCGCCCGCGTACGACACGCTGGTGCGTCTCGCCCAGGACTTCAACATGCGGTATCCCCTGGTGGACGGCCAGGGGAACTTCGGCTCCGTCGACGGCGATCCGCCCGCGGCCTACCGGTATACCGAGGCGCGTCTCGAGGCGCTCGCCGAGGAGCTGATGGCCGATCTCGACAAGGAGACGGTCGACTTCGTCCCGAACTTCGACGAGACCACCGAAGAGCCGACGGTGCTGCCGGCGCCGTTCCCCAACCTGCTGGTGAACGGGTCGGCCGGCATTGCCGTCGGCATGGCCACCAACGTGCCCCCGCACAACATGCGGGAGGTCATCGAGGCGGCCATCTGGATCATCGACAGCTCGCAGGCCGAGGAGCCGCCGACGCTGTCGGAGAAGCAGCGCAGGCTGCTGGAGCTCGTCCCCGGCCCTGACTTCCCCACCGGCGGCTACATCCTCGGGCGCGCGGGCATCCAGCAGGCGTACCTGACCGGCCGCGGCGCGGTCATCATGCGCGCCAGGGCGGAGATCGAGGTCTCGAAGAAGGGCGATCGGTCGTCCATCGTCGTCACCGCGATTCCCTACCAGGTCAACAAGGCAAAGCTGATCGAGCGCATCGCGGAGCTGGTGCGGGAAAAGACCATCGAGGGCATCTCCGACATCCGCGACGAGTCGGACCGCGACGGCCTGCGCATCGTGATCGACCTGAAGCGCGGGGAGATCGGCGACGTCATCCTCAACAACCTGTACAAGCACACGGCGCTGCAGAGCAGCTTCGGCATCATCATGCTCGCCATCGTCGGCGGGCGGCCGCGGATCCTCTCGCTCGTCGAGCTGATCGAGAACTTCGTCGAGTTCCGGCGCGAAGTGGTCCGCCGGCGGACGGAGTTCGAGCTGCGCAAGGCGGAGGCGCGCCGGCACATCCTCGAAGGCCTGAAGATCGCGATCGATCACCTCGACCAGGTGATCGCGCTCATTCGCGCCGCGAAGAACCCCGGCGAGGCGCGGGACGGCCTCATGACGCAGTTCAGCCTCAGCCAGATCCAGGCGCAGGCCATCCTGGACATGCAGCTGCAGCGGCTGACCGGCCTCGAGCGGCAGAAGATCCTCGACGAGCTCGCCGAGCTGCTGAAGCTGATTGAGCGCCTCGTCGCGATCCTCTCGAGCGACACGCTGCTGATGCAGATCGTCGTCGAGGAGCTGCGCGCGGTGCAGGAGCGGTTCAGCGACGCGCGCCGCACCGAGATCCTGGCCGAGGAAGGCGAGTTCCGGATCGAGGACCTGATCGCCGAGGAAGACATGGCGATCACGGTGAGCAACACCGGCTACATCAAGCGGACCGCGATCACCAACTACCGGAACCAGCGCCGCGGCGGCAAGGGCCGCATCGGCATGCGCACGCGCGAGGAGGACTTCGTCAGCCACCTCTTCGTCGCCTCCACGCACGCCTACATCATGATCTTCTCGGACCGCGGCCGCGCCTACTGGCTGAAGGTCCACGAGATTCCCGACGTCGGGCCCGACGGCCGCGGCAAGGCGATCGCCAACCTCGTGTCCATGCAGGACGGCGAGCGCATCGCGGCGCTGCTCGCCGTGCGCGAGTTCGAAGAGAACAAGTTCATCGTCATGGGCACCAAGCGCGGCGAGATCAAGAAGACCGAGCTGGCCGCGTTCAGCAACCCGCGCTCGGGCGGCATCATCGCCATGGACGTCGAGGAAGGCGACGCCGTGATCGCGGTGCAGATCTCCGACGGCACGCACGAGATCTTCATCGGCACGCGCGACGGCATGTCGATTCGCTTCCCCGAGGGCGACGTGCGGTCGATGGGCCGCACCGCCGGCGGCGTCCGCGGCATCATGCTGCGTGAAGGCGACGAGGTCGTCGGGATGGACGTGCTCAAGCCTGGCGGCACGATCCTCAGCGTCACCGAACAGGGCTACGGCAAGCGGACCGGCCTCGACGAGTACCGCGTGCAGTCGCGCGGCGGCCTCGGCATCATCAACATCCAGACGCCCGAGCGCAACGGCAAGGCCGTCGGCGTCCTGCAGGTGGCCGATGACGACGAGCTGATGCTGATCACGCAGCAGGGCAAGATCCTGCGCATGGCGGCGAAGGACATCCGCGCCATCGGCCGCGCGACGCAGGGCGTCAAGCTCATCGACATCGAGGGCGACGACCGCGCGGTCTCGATCGCCCGGCTCGCCGAGAAGGACGACAACGGAGAGGCGCCCGATTCTTTGCCTGTTTCCTAGGAACGCCGTGAAGGCGTTCCGGCAGATAGCGAGCGTCGCAGCCGCAGCCGCCCTTGCCGGCTGCGGCCCTGCTCCGCCCTCTCCCGAACACCAGACCCTCACCGACTTCTTCGAGGCCTCGCGCGTGCGCGACACGACCGTGCTCGCGCGGACGGCTTCCGTCGTCTTCGAACCGCGGCGCGACGGCGTGGTGCAGGAGTTCGAGGTGGTCGATGCGGGAGCGGAGACGGGCCCGAAGCAGGTCAGCGTCCGGGCGCAGGTGAGGACGCCGTCGGGTCAGGTCGTGGAGCGGATGCTCGTTGTCACGATGCAGCGGGAGCCGGGGCCGCACCCCTGGTTCATCACCGGCTTTGAGTAGTCGTAGGGGCCGGCTTTAGAGCGGTTTCGAAACGTCGTAGTGTCCGGCTTTAGCCGGACCACGTTGATCGGCACCGCCGTGTGTGGTCCGGCTAAAGCCTGGCTAAAGCCGGACACTACGAAGAAGTCGAAACCGCGCGAGCCGGCACGTCACGCCACTTCGAGCTTCGCGAACTTCGCCCGCAGCGTCTTCCGCCCCACCGAATTGAAGCGGACGACGACCTTGACGTCGTCGTCGAGCGGCTCCACGCTGAGCACCATGCCCTCGCCGAACTGCGGGTGGCGCACCTTCAGGCCCGGCTTGAGACCCGCGGGGACTGACTGATCCTCATCCTCGTAGGCGTAGGCCGCGGGCTCTTCCCTGGCGCGGCGGTAGCCCTTGCCGTACGGGTTGGCGCGGAACTGCGAGAACGACGACTGGTAGGGCGAGACGAACGTGGAAGGGATTTCCTCGATCAGCTCGCGAGGAATCTCGTCGATGAACCGCGACGGGTCGGTGGACTGGTACTCGCCGAAGACGCGGCGCCTGGCGGCCGAGGTCAGGACGAGGCGCCGCTGCGCGCGCGTGATGCCGACGTAGCAGAGGCGGCGCTCCTCCTCGAGTTCCGCCTCGTCGTCGGCGGACCGCGAGTGCGGGAACAGCCCCTCCTCGAGGCCGGCCATCACCACCACCGGGAACTCCAGCCCCTTCGCGCTGTGCATCGTCATCATGAGCACGCGCGCGTTCCGTGAGCCGGCCTCCTCGTCGACGTCCGAGAGCAGCGAGAGCTGGTCCACGAAGCCGGCGAGCGACGGCTCCGGGTTCCGCGTCTCGTATTCGCGGGCCGCGGACACGAGCTCCATCAGGTTCTCGATCCGGCTCTCCGCCTCTTCGCTGCGCTCCTCGCGAAGGTCCTGCAGGTAACCGCTCTGGTCGATGACTTTGCCAAGGGCGATCGAGACCGATTCGTGTGCGGCCATGGCGGTCAGGCTGGTGATGAGGTCGCGGAACGCCGCGAGCGACGCCACGGCGCGTCGCGGTAGGGGCGATGCATGCATCGCCCGTTCATCGGTTGCGCGCAGCAGCTTGGCCCAGAGGGAGTTGGCGGCAGCCACCGGCTGATGGCCGGCCAGAAGCGGCGGTGCGTCGTCTACGGGCGACCCATGGGTCGCCCCTACACCTTCAAGGCCCTCCATCACGCCCTTCCCGATTCCGCGCGCGGGCACGTTGATGACCCGCCGCAGGCTGACGTCGTCGTGCGGGCTCAGCACGAGCTTCAGGTACGCGAGCGAGTCCTTGATCTCCTTGCGCTCGTAGAACCGCACGCCGCCGATGATCTTGTAGTCGGTCCCGGACCGGCGCAACGCGTCTTCGACCGTGCGCGACTGGGCGTTGGTGCGGTACAGGATCGCCACGGTGTTCTCGACGTGGTCGTGCAGCGCCACGCGCGCCGTCCTGGCGATGAACTCGGCCTCGTCCAGGTCGTCGCCGGCGCGGTAGTACAGCACCTTCGCGCCGCCCGTGCGGTCGGTGTACAGCCGCTTTTCCTTGCGGTTGCGGTTCTGCGAGATGACGGCCGACGCGGCGTCCAGAATCACCTGCGTCGAGCGGTAGTTGCGCTCGAGGCGGACGATGCGCGCCTCGGGAAAGTCGTGCTCGAAGTCGAGGATGTTGCGGAGATCGGCGCCGCGCCACTTGTAGATGGACTGGTCCGGGTCGCCGACCACGCACAGGTTGCGGTGCTTGCCGGCGAGCCGCTGGACGAGCAGGTACTGAGGACGGTTCGTGTCCTGGTACTCGTCCACCATGACGTACTTGAACTTGTCCGCGTAGCGCTCGCGCACCGCCTCGGACGTCTCGAAGAGCTCGACGGTCTTCAGGAGCAGGTCGTCGAAGTCCAGCGCGTTCGCGTCGCGCAGCGCCTTCAGGTACATCCCGTAGAGCGTGCCGATCTGCTGGTCGCGCGGGTTCCAGGCGGCGTTGGCGTTGAACACCTCCGGCCCTTCCATGCGGTTCTTGGCGTGGCTGATGCGCGACAGGGCGAGCCTGGGCTGGACGGTGCTGTCGTCGAGGCCGATCTCCTTCAGCGCCTGCTTGATGACGGTGAGCTGGTCGGTGGAGTCGTAGATGACGAAATCGCGCGACAGGCCGACGTGCGGCGCCTCGCGCCGCAGCAGCCGCGCGCACAGCGAGTGGAACGTCGAGATCCACATCTGCCGGCAGTCGACGCCGAGCAGCGTCTCGACACGCGTCCGCATCTCCTCGGCCGCCTTGTTGGTGAACGTGACCGCGAGGATGCGGTCGGGCTGCGTGATCTGCCCGCTGACGAGATGCGCGATGCGGTGCGCGATGACGCGCGTCTTCCCCGATCCGGCGCCGGCCAGGATCAGGAGCGCGCCATCGGACTGCAGAACCGCTTCCTGCTGTTCAGGATTGAGGCTTGAAAGCAGATCCAAGCCTCTATCTTACCGTCGTCTACTCCACCGTGACGGACTTCGCCAGGTTGCGCGGCTGATCGACATCGCACCCGCGGCGCACGGCGATGTGATACGCGAGCAGTTGCAGCGGAATCGTCATGACGATCGGCGTGAGCAGCGGCGTTGTCTCCGGCATCGGCAGAATCACGTCGTCGTTCGCATCGAGGATGCCGGCCATGCGGTTGTCGCCGTCGCTCGTGATGGCGATCACGGATCCACCGCGCGCCTTCGCCTCCTGGACGTTGCCCGTCATCTTCTCGAAGACGTGATCGTGTGGCGCGATGGCCACGACCGGCATTCGCTCGTCGATGAGCGCGATCGGGCCGTGCTTCATCTCGCCCGCCGGATAGCCTTCCGCGTGGATGTAGGAGATCTCCTTCAGCTTGAGCGCGCCCTCGAGCGCAATCGGATAGTTGATGCCGCGGCCGAGGAACAGGAAGTCGGTGCGGTTGTAGAACTTCTCCGCCACCCGCTCGGTCGCGGCCGACGCCTTGATCGCCTGCTCGAGCACCTGCGGGATCTGCAGCAGTTCCGCGATGTGGCGGCGGATGGCGTCGGGCGCCAGGCTCCCGCGCGCCTGCGCCATGTAGAGCGCCAGGAGCTGCAGCGCGACGAGCTGCGACGTGAACGCCTTCGTGGACGCCACGCCAATCTCCGGACCGGCGTGCGTGTAGACCGTACCGTCGGCTTCACGCGTCGCCATGCTGCCGACGACGTTGCAGATGGCAATGCTGCTGGCGCCCTTGCGGCGCGCCTCGCGGAGCGCCGCGAGCGTGTCCGCCGTCTCGCCGGACTGCGTGATCACGACGGCGAGCTCGCGCTTCGCGACGAGCGGATTCCGGTACCGGTACTCGGAGCCGTAGTCCACCTCGACCGGCACCTGCGCCAGCGCCTCGATCAGGTACTTGCCCACGAGGCCGGCGTGCCATGACGTGCCGCAGGCGATGATCGTCACCTTGTCGAGCGTGCGGAACGTCTCTTCGGGAATGTTCAGGTCTTCCAGGAAGATGCGGCCGCGATCGAGCGAGACGCGGCCGAGGATGGTGTCGCGCGCGGCGGTCGGCTGCTCATAGATTTCCTTGAGCATGAAGTGCTTGTGGCCGCCCTTCTCAGCCGCAATCGGATCCCACATGACGCGCTGCGTCGTCTTCGAGACCGCGCGCCCGTTGTAGTCGGTGAACTCCACCCCGGAGCGCGTGATGACCGCCATCTCCTCGTCGCCGAGAAACACGACGTCGCGCGTGTGCGTGAGGATTGCGGGAATGTCGGACGCGACAAAGAACTCGTTGTCGCCGAAGCCGACGACGATCGGCGGGCCGTTGCGCACGGCCACGATCTTCTCGGGGTCCTCCACCGACACGAGCACCAGCGCGAACATGCCGCGCATCAACTTGAGCGCGCGGCGGACCGCCATCTCCAGTCCGTCCTGCTGCATCTCGCGCTCGACCAGGTGCGCGACGATCTCGGTGTCGGTTTCAGTCTTGAACTCGTGTCCCTGCGCCTGCAGCTCGTGCTTCAGCTCGAAATAGTTCTCGATGATCCCGTTGTGGACGACGACGATGCGGCCGGTGCAGTCGCGGTGCGGGTGCGCGTTCTCTTCGGTGGGGCGGCCGTGGGTGGCCCAGCGCGTGTGCCCGACGCCGTAGAGGCCATCGACCGGCTCGGTTTCGATGGCGTTCTCGAGGTTCACGAGCTTGCCGGCGGAGCGGCGCAGCGTGATGCCCTCGGGACTGACCACCGCGACGCCCGCGGAGTCGTAGCCGCGGTATTCCATGCGCCGCAAGCCGTCCAGCAGCACCGGGACGACTGGCTTCGAGCCGATGTAGCCGATGATCCCGCACATATCAGGCCCCTCCGCCCTTCTTCTTCTCGACCCAGCCTTCGACGTTGGACTGCCGGCCGCGACCGATGCCCAGGGCCCCCGCAGGCACGTCCTGCGTGATGGAGGACCCGGCGCCCACGTACGCGCCTTTGCCGACTTTCACGGGCGCGATCAGCTGCGTATCGCTGCCGATGAACGCCCCGTCCTCGATGACCGTCTGGTGCTTCTTCTGTCCGTCGTAGTTACAGGTTATGGTGCCTGCCCCAACATTGACGTTTGCGCCGATCGTGGCATCTCCCAGGTAGGACAGGTGATTTGCCTTGGAGCCGGGGCCAAGCGTTGTCTTCTTTAGTTCCACGAAGTTACCGACTTTGGCCCCTTGCCCAACTTCAGTCTCGGGCCGCAGATGAGCAAACGGCCCGACCGACGCTCCGTCTGCAACGCGCGCACCAACGATGAGGCAGTAGTTGTTGACCGTCACCCGATCGCCGATTTCCGCGTCCACCAGCCTGGTGTAGGCGTGGATTTCACAGGCCGCGCCGATGCGCGTCTGTCCCTCCAGCACCACACCGGGGTGAATCACTGTATCGGCGCCGACCTGGACGTCCGGGTCGATGTAGGTCGTCGCCGGGTCAACGATGGTGACGCCGGCGGCCATGAGTTCTTCGTTCTTGGTCTGTCTCACGATGGCGCTCACTTCAGCGAGTTCGCTGCGGCTGTTCACGCCGCGGATCTCGGCGGCGTTTTCCACGGTGTAGGTTTCGACCGGCAGCTTCCGTCGCCGGTAGATGCCAATGAGGTCGGTCAGGTAGTACTCGCCCTGCGCGTTCTTCGAGGCGATTGTTCGCAGCGCGTCGAACAGCGGGGCGAGATCGAAGGCATAAATCCCGCTGTTGATCTCGTGAATCCGGCGTTCGGCGGGCGAGGCGTCTTTTTCCTCGACGATGCGCGCGATGCGGCCGCCGGTGCGCACGATGCGGCCGTAGCCGTACGGGCGCTCGACGTTCGCGGTGACGACCGTGGCGGCGGCCCCGGCGGCGTGATGCGCGTCGAGGAGCCGCGCCAGCGTCGCTGGTGTGAGCAACGGGACGTCACCCGAGAGCAGCACGAGCGTCCCGGTGCGGTCGGTCAGTGCCGGCTCCGCCTGCTGCAGGGCATGGGCGGTCCCGCGTTGTGGCTTCTGGAGGGCGAACTGCAGTCCCGGAACTTCGCGCAGCCGGTCGCGGACGGTATCTGCCTGGTGGCCAACGATCAGGGTAATGGTGGCCGGGTTTACCGACGCCGCGGTCCGCAGGACGTGCCCAATCATGGTTCGGCCGGCGACCGGGTGCAGGACCTTGGGGACGCGCGATTTCATACGCGTGCCCTGACCGGCCGCAAGAATAACGACGTGGGCCGTCAAATCGGTCATTTGCCAGACTTTTTTGCTCGCTCGACGATGGTGTAGATGTCACGCGAGGAGCGACCATACTTCCGAGCGACGGCGGATATCGCCTCGCGCCTGCCACCCGGCACACAATCTGTTGTTCGCCCAAATTCTGCGACAATCTCGTCGTCCGAAACCGCCGCCTGGACGCCGGTGGTCTTTGGCCGTGGCCCGACGACGACTGTGAACTCCCCCCTTGGATCAGTCAATCGCCCAATAATCGACGAGGCCGGGCCGGCCAGAAACTCCTGATGAAGTTTTGTCAGTTCCCTAGCGACTACTATTGGTCGTCCACCCCAAAGCCCAGCAGCTTCACTAAGTGTCTCGCGGATTCTGTGCGGAGCCTCGAAGAAAGTGAACGTGTGCGCGACTGCTGCAGACTGCTCTAACCACCGCTTTCGGTCTTTAGCCCGAGAAGGGGCGAATCCGAAGACCGTGAGCGGCTCCAGCGGGAACCCTGAGGCGACCGCGGCGGTCAGCGGAGCGCTGGCGCCCGGAATGGGATCGACGGGAATCCCCCGGTCGATGCAGGCGCGAACCAACTCGATGCCTGGATCGGAAATACCTGGCGTCCCGGCGTCGGTAACAAGCGCAACCCGCTCGCCGGCTTCGAGGCGCGCGATGAGCTGCGGCAGGCGCGCGCGAGTGTTGTGCTCGTGGAAGCTGAGCGTTGGCGTCGAGATCCCGTGATGCGTGAGGAGCCTCGCGGTGCGGCGCGTGTCCTCCGCGGCCACGATGTCGGCCTCCCTGAGGACGCGGAGCGCCCTCAGCGTGATGTCCTCGAGGTTGCCGATGGGCGTGGCGACCACGAACAAGGTACCGGCCATCGGGCGGGGGTGTATTGTACCATTCAGAGATGTGCGCTCCTCGACCCGCGACACCGAGCGCCAGCCATGACGAGGCATGTACCCAACGGAGCCCTTTCCGCACTTCGTCGACGATTACCTCGCGTATCTCCATGAGGTCCATCCCGGGCAGGCCAGCCTGGATGGCGTCCACCTCCACGACGATCTCCTCGAGGATCTGAGCCGTCCGGCGATCGACGCCCATACCCGGGCGCTTGCCGGCTTCGGACGCCGGCTGCACCAGATGGACCCGTCGGCGCTCCCGCCCACCGAGGCGGTGGAGCACCCGATCGTGGCCGCCAACATCGAAGCGCGGATGTTCGAGCTCGAGGTCGTCCGCAGCTGGGACAAGAACCCGCAGGTGTACGGGGAAGTCCTGGGCGCGAGCCTCGCCGGCCAGGCGCTCTTCGCCTACGCGCCGGAACCCGAGCGCGCCCGCCGCGTCGTCTCGAAGTTGCGCCAGGTGCCGCGGCTTGTGCAGGCCGCGCGCGACAACATCAAGGAGTCGCCCGGCATCTTCGTGAAGGTCGGGCTCGAAACCTGGCGGGGCGTGCTGAAGTTCATCGAGGTGGATCTGCCGCGCGCCTTCGCGACCCTCGACGACCTGCACATCCTCGGCGACCTCGCTGACACGTCGACCGAGGCCGCCCACGCCGTCCAGTCCTACATCGAGTACCTGGAAAACGATCTCTCGCCCCGCGCGAAAGCGTCGTTCCGTCTGGGCCGCGAGCGGTTCGAGCAGAAGGTGAAGCTCGAGGAAGGCATCACGCTGAGCGCGGATCGCCTGCTCACGATCGCGCTGCGCGAGCTGAACGAGGTGCAGGACGAATTCCGCACCCTCGCGGGACGCCTCAACGGAAAGGACCCGCTGGCGGCGTGGCGCAACGCGAAGGACGAGCACCCTGAGCCCGGCCAGCTCGTGGCGGTCGCGCAGGCGCAGGTGAAGGAGCTGGCGGAGTTTCTCCAGCGGCAGTCCATCGTCTCGCTGCCCGACGCCGAGCCCGTCGTCGTCGCCCCCTCGCCCGAGTTCTTCCGGTGGGCCTTCGCCAGCATGTGGACGCCGGGCCCGTTCGAGACGAAGCCGAGCCGCGCCTACTACTACCTGACAGACGTGGACCGCGGCTGGGCGCCGGAGCGGCAGAAAGAGCACATGCGGGATTTCAATTTCCTGACGCTCTGGAACATTTCAATCCACGAGGTCTTCCCCGGGCACTTCCTGCATTACCAGCACCTGCGGCAGGTGGAGTCGAAGGTCCGCAAGTCCACATTCTTCGCGCCGGCGTCGTTCGTCGAAGGGTGGGCGCACTACTGCGAGCAGATGATGATGGAGGCGGGCTTCCGCCGGACCGATCCGACGATCAAGCTCGGACAGCTCGCGGAAGCCCTCGTCCGCCTCGCGCGCTGCGTCGTCGGCATCCGGCTGCACTGCGAAGATCTGTCGGTCGAGCAGGGCATGCGCTTCTTCCGCGACGAAGCGTTCCTCGAGGAGGCAACCGCGCGGCGCGAGGCCGAGCGCGGCACGTTCGATCCGACCTACCTCGTGTACTCGGTCGGCAAGCTCGCCATGCTCAAGCTGCGCCACGATTACAAGGAGTCACAGGGCGGCAGGTATTCCGCGCGGCAGTTCCACGACGCCGTGCTCGCGCAGGGGAACGCGCCGTTCTGGGCGCACCGCCGCCTGCTGCTCGGCGACACCGCGGACGCCGTCCTGGAGTAGGGAGTCGCTGCGTGCCTTTGTACGAATACGAGTGCGCGGCGTGCAACGGACGGTTCGAGATGATTCAGAAGTTCTCGGACGATCCGCCCGCGCAGTGCCGCGTGTGCGGGAAGGGGCCCGTCACGCGCCTGCTCTCGTCGCCCGCGATTCAGTTCAAGGGCAGCGGCTGGTACATCACCGACTACGCGAAGAAAGGGCAGACGGAGAGCTCGTCGACGAAACCGGCGGACACCAAGACAGAGACGCCGGCAAAGACCGACGCGCCGGCCGCCGCCAAGAGCGAGAAGTCGTAGGGCGGGCCCGTGCGGCCCGCCTCTAGGTCTCCACGCCGATCTTCAGATCGAGCGACTCGAGATAGCGGCGGAACGGCTCCGCCAGATCGGGTCGCCGCATCGCGAAGTACACCAGCGCTTTCAGGAACCCCAGCTTGTTCCCGGTGTCGTGGCGGACGCCCTCGATCTCGTACACGTACAACGGCCGCTCGCGGAGGAGCCGCCGCAAGCCGTTCGTCAACTGGATCTCGCCCGTGCGGTCGCTGGCCGTGGCCTCGAGCGCGGGGAAGATGTCGGGCGTGAGGATGTAGCGGCCGATGATGCCGAGGTTCGACGGCGCGTCCTCCCGCCGCGGCTTCTCCACGAGATCCTTCACGCGGTGCACGCCGCGCCCGAGATCGCCGCCCTCCGCGCCGCTGTCCTCGACGGCCACGATGCCGTAGCTCGGGATGTCCTCGTCCGGGACGCGCTCCACGGCGATGACGGGGCCACCCACGCGCTGGTACACGTCGATCATCTGCTTCAGCGCCGGCGGGTTCGCGTCGATCACGTCATCGCCGAGGATCACGGCGAACGGCTCCTCGCCAATGAGATTCTTCGCCACGAGCACCGCATGTCCGAGGCCGAGCGGCTCGCCCTGGCGGACGTAGGCGACGTTCAGCTGGCGGGTAATCTTCCGGATCTCTTCGAGCTGCGCGGTCTTCCCGCGCTGCTCCAGGAAGCTCTCCAGCTCGACGGCGACGTCGAAGTGGTCCTCGATCGCGTTCTTGCCGCGGCCGGTCACGATGACGATGTTGGGGACGCCCGACTGGACCGCTTCCTCGACGCCGTACTGGATGATCGGCTTGTCCACCAGGACGAGCATCTCCTTCGGCTGCGCCTTCGTCGCCGGAAGGAACCGGGTGCCGAGGCCTGCCGCGGGAAAGAGCGCCTTGCGGATTGGCGTCGCCATCGGTGCATCGTAGCGCAGGAGCGGCAGGGCTGCTGATATACGATCGGAGCCTCGATGCTCGACCCCGCCCTTCTCCGCGACAACCTGGCAGCCGTGCAGCAGGCGCTGCAGAACCGCGGCGCCAACCTGGCGACCGAGCTGGAGGAGCTGGCCGCGCTCGAGGCGCGCCGGCGCCGCCTGCTGCCGGAGCTCGAAGGGCTGAAGCGCGAGCAGAACACCGCCGGCGACGAAGTCGCCCGCGCCAAGCGACAGGGGCTGACGACGACGCACATTCAGGAGGCGAGCAAGCAGCGCGCGCAGCGGATCAAGCAGCTGGACATCGAGCTCGAACAGACCGAGCAGCGGCGCAACCGCGGCCTGCTGCTCATCCCGAACATCCCGCACGGCAGCGTCCCGGTGGGGAAGAGCGCCGAGGAGAACGTCGAGGTGCGCCGGCACGGCACGCAGCGCGCGTTCACGTTCACGCCGCAGGCGCACTGGGATCTTGGTCCGGCGCTCGGCATCATCGACTTCGAGCGCGGCACGAAGATCGCGGGGGCGCGGTTCACCGTGCTCGTCGGCGCGGGCGCACGGCTCGCGCGCGCGCTCATCAACTTCATGCTCGACCTGCACACGAAGGAGCACGGGTACACGGAAGTCGAGCCGCCGTTCATGGTGAACAGCGCGTCGCTCACCGGCACCGGCAACCTGCCGAAGTTCGAGGCGGATCTGTTCAAGATTGCCGGCGACTGGGACCTCTACATGGTGCCGACGGCGGAGGTCCCGCTGACGAACATGTTCCGCGGCGAGATCCTCGACGGGCGCACGCTGCCGATTCGCTACACCGCGTACACGCCGTGCTTCCGCAGCGAGGCGGGGTCCTACGGCGCCGACGTGCGCGGCCTCATCCGCCAGCACCAGTTCGACAAGGTGGAGCTGATGGCGTTCACCACGGCGGACGCGTCCTATGACGAGCTCGAGCGCCTGACGTCGAATGCGGAGGAAGTCCTCAAGCGGCTCGAGCTGCCGTATCGCACCATGCTCCTCAGCACGGGCGACATGGGCTTCGCGTCTGCGAAGACCTACGACCTCGAGGTCTGGCTCCCGAGCCAGAACACGTTCCGCGAGATCTCGTCCTGCAGCAACACGGAGGCGTTCCAGGCGCGGCGCGCGAACATCAAGTTCCGTCCGGAGGGGACCGGGAAGCCCGAGTTCGCGCACACGCTGAACGGATCAGGACTGGCGGTGGGGCGGACGCTGATTGCGATTCTCGAGAACTACCAGCAGGAAGACGGGTCGGTGACCATCCCGGAGGCCCTGCGGCCCTTCATGGGCGGCCAGGACGCCATTCGCAAGTAAACAGTCTCAAGAAAGGGATTCGCGCCGAATAGCGACGCGCCGTGGGCGCGTTGCTTGATGCCAAGAAGACCACCCTCTTCGCCCATCCTCGCCGAAGGCGAGGATGGCGGAGAGGGAGGGATTCGAACCCCCGGTACCCTTCCGGGTACAGCGGTTTTCAAGACCGCCGCCATCGACCACTCGGCCACCTCTCCGCAGGGTCTTCCCCAAAGTATCGCACCGCTGTTCGAACTGGTGCCGATCCGCGTTTACCTCTGTGAGCCGCCTGTCTCACAGAGTAGGTTTTTGTGCTTCTAACGCCCGATGCGCGCCGCTATCATGACGCCCACCTCACCTACAAGGAGGCGGGCTCCGACATGTCGGGTGGCGACGCGTCCGGAACCTTCGCTCCCGAGCCGCCGCTGGCTCCGGAGACGACCGTCGAGCTGCTGGCGCTCGCGAAAGCGGGCGACCGCGACGCGCTCGACCGCCTGCTCACGCGCTGCCTGCCGGCGCTTCGCCGCTGGGCGCACGGGCGACTGCCGCAGCACGCGCGCGGCATGCTCGACACCGCGGATCTCGTCCAGGAAGCGGCGATCGGCGCGATGCGGCGCCTCGAGGCGTTCGAGCCGCGGCACCAGGGCGCGCTGCAGGCCTACCTGCGCCAGGCCGTCATGAACCGGATACGCGACGTCATGCGCGAGCACGTCCGCCGTCCGCAGAAGGTCAGCGTCGCCGACTCGCTGCCCGACGAGGGCACGTCGCCGCTCGAGGCAGTCATCGGCGTCGAGAACACGGAGCGCTACGAGACGGCGCTCGCGCGGCTGAAGGCGGCCGATCGTGAAGCGATCGTCGGCCGTCTCGAGCTGCAGTACTCCTACGACGAGCTCGCAGTCGCGCTGGGCAAGCCGTCGCCCGATGCGGCCCGCGTGGCGGTGACGCGCGCGATGAAGCGCCTTGCCGCCGAGATCGCGCATGTCCGCTGAGGCCGTCCTCGACCTCGTCATCGGCAACATCGCCGACGGCGCGCCGGTGAACTGGCGGCAGCTCGAGGAGGAGTCCCGCTCGGAGGAGGACCGCGACTGGGCGGGCGCGCTGCGCATTCTCAGCGAGGTCGCGAACCTCCATCGCCTGATGGAGGACCCGCTGCTCGCGCAGCTCGAAGCCAGCGTGACGCTGCCGGCGGACGTCCCGCGCGTGCTGCCGGACGGCACACCGAATACGTGGGGCCGGTACCGCCTCAATCACAAGGTCGGCGAAGGGAGCTTCGGCCGCGTCTACCGCGCCTGGGACCCGCAGCTCGAGCGCGACGTGGCGATCAAGATCCTGCACGGGCACGTCTCCGACACGCGCCTCAAGGATCGCCTGCTGCGCGAGGGCCGCGCGCTCGCCAAAGTCCGCCACCCGAACGTCGTCACCGTGCTCGGCGTCGAGGCGCACGAGGATCGCGTCGGCCTCTGCATGGAGTTCGTGCACGGCGAGACGCTGGCGAACCACGTGCAGGCGAAGGGGGCGTTGAGCGCGATCGAGGCGACCGTCATCGGCGAGGACGTGTGCCGCGCGCTCGCGGCGGTGCACCGCGCCGGCTTCGTGCACCGCGACGTGAAGGCGCGCAACGTGATGCGCGACGAGACGGGGCGGATCGTGCTGATGGACTTCGGCACCGGCGCCGAGGTGAACCGCGCCTGGGCACTCGGCGGGCTCGTGGGGACGCCGGCGTACATGGCGCCGGAGGTGCTCGACGGCGACCCCGCCTCGGAGCGCAGCGACGTCTACGGCGTCGGCGTGCTGCTGTACTTCCTCGTCTCGAAGGCGTACCCCGTCGTCGGCCAGACGATCGAGGACGTGCGCGACGCGCACGTGCAGCGGCGGCGGACGCCGCTGATCGAGCGCCGGCCGGATCTGCCGGTCAGCTTCCTGCGCGTCGTCGAGCGCGCCACCGCAGCCGATCCCGAGGAGCGCTACGCAAGCGCGCCCGAGCTGCTGCAGGCGCTCCAGGAAGTCATGCGCACGCTCAAGCCGGTGTCGTTCTTCACGCTGCCGGTGCGGATCGCCACGGCGGTCACGACGGCGGCTTTTCTGCTGGTCGCGGTCGGGGGGCTCACATCGGCTGTATTCAACCTCGTGTTCGAGCGCGCAGATTTCGCGAATGAAACAGCGACAGACTGGCTAGGAGCGTGTCCGAGTAATCGCCTGTGACATGTGTCTGTTCGTGCTGCGCGCTGGTGCCACAGATGTACTACACTGCCGGCGATGGCGAAAACCTATCGTC